>JAUXAL010000017.1 GCA_030619925.1 Phycisphaerae bacterium
CGAGGAAAAGCGACCCAGCAACGCTGGGTTCCGATTGAAACCCGCCGTTGGCGGGTCAAGCTTCTATGACAAGCATCGATACGAGCATCGACAACCTTAAACGATGGCCATGAACATTTTAGGCACTTAAGGCACTCCAAAATTTAGGCACTTTCGGACTTCGATTTCTTTGCCGTTACAGCCCAGAACAGTTGATATATTGCGCCGATAACAGCCATAAATATCACAGCGGAGAACAATATCATTGACATTAGCAGCGCTTGCGATGTTTCTACACCGTAGAGTGCCAAAAATCCCACCAACGTAAATTCTCTGACACCGAGATTAGCCACCGATATCGGCAGTTTTGCCAAAACATATATAATCGCATACAGCCACACAAATACCCCCAGAGGCACGGTTATGTTTGCCGCTTTAGCAGAGAGGAAGTATATGAACACACCAACACCTAAACCGGCTATTACGGTGACAGATGCAATAGTCAGATGGAACTTAGCTCCGGCAGCTTGAAAGGTCGCAATTTGGTCGAGTATCTCTTGGCTTTTTTGGCGTATTTTTGCGGGAAAAGGCCTTAGCAAAAGCCTGAGACCTTTAATAATTTTGCCGCCTGTTCGGCTGTTCAACAACAATAAAGAAATAAGTATTATAGCTGCCAGCAATATTGAGCAGATAGTCGGCAGCAGCCAACGATTTCTTGTGTTAGCTGTAGGATCGGTAACTATTAAAGCAACGAGTCCGAATACCGTCATAACAAACATCATTGACAATTGGTTGTATAACATACTACTGAGAACGTTGCTTGGCTTTCCGGTACCCTTTTTGAGAATATACCACTTTACTCCCGTGCTCAGTACGCCGGGTAAAATCATGCTGTAAAGGCAGGTAACCGCACTTGCACCGAATATTGTGGCAATATCAACCGTGCAGTCTTGTTTTTTCAAAATAAGCTGCATTTTTATTGAGTTAATCCAGAAAAATATTACGGCCAGTATCCAAACGGCAATCATGAACTGCGGCCTTGCCGTTCTTACAGTTTGCCAGAATTGCTGAAGGTCAATTCGGCTAAAGACCCATACCAGCAATACTGTTGTGATTAGAATTCTGATAAGAAGTTTGGCTAATTGTTTAGTGCGAGTGGTCATATCCTGTTTTGGATTAGGAGGGCTTTTCTGCGAGAATCAGCACCTTTCTTGAAAAGGCCAGTTGCATTTTGTAGAGCTTGTAAACAACTTTATTATCCGGGAACCACGCATTAAGCGTGCCGAAAGGTAATCGGCCAGCTAAAGCTGAAACGATAAAACAAATGAATCCTGTCAGCGGGCCGCTCAAATAGCAGCTCTTTATATTATTGAAGCCGGTACTAACCAGAAGCTGCTTGAGCCTGCGCCGGGTGGTTACATAGTTATGAGAGAAATCACAATTAAAAAAGTTGTGCCGCAGGTTCAAATAATCCGGCGAGCATATTACAAGCTTGCCTTTTGGCTTTAATACTTCTCTTATTTGCCCGGCGAGCTGCAGCGCATCCTGCATACTGTTCATATGCTCCATTACATTTATCATCACCACAACATCAAATTCTTTTTCCAAGTCAGGCAGCGGAGGCACCATTGTACGAACAACATTGGCCCCTCTTTTCTCAAGGGAAGCCGCCATTTGTTCGTTTGGTTCGACAGCAGAGTATTCGATACCTTTCTTAAGGCAAATATCAGCAAAGACACCCCGACCCGGTCCTATTTCCAGGATGCGGTGGCCCGGCTCTATTTTGGCGTATTTAAAGATTTTTCCAGAGAATACCTCGGTAATCCAACTGCCTATACCGGTGGGACTGTCCTGGTGAAAGTGGTCATAAAAATATTCTTTTGCCATAAGAATATACCTCGAACAAGCTGTTATGCGCCATTAGCTGATTCGCCGCTTACTTTTATTGCACAGACTACCATTATATCCGATTTCTTTAGTAACGATACCGATATTGTCCATGGTAAGAACAGTATCCATAATAGAAAAGAATGCCTGAGCCGGTTGCGATATTTTGGATTGATGTTATCCCCGTATAATAAGTATTGTAACGAACCCAGCAGGCCCCATGGAGTTTTGTCGTATATTATTCTTGTAACCACAAGGCCGTGATTCTCTAACAGCCTTGTAATTGCGCGGGGTGTCCAAATACATAGATGACGTGGGCAATCAAGGTGATACCATTTGTCCTTGAAGTGTTTGGCATTGAAACTATTAAAATTTGGGACGCCAATAATGCAATACCCATTATGTTTCAACAAACTGCTCATTCTTGAAACCGTTGCATGAGGGTCAGATATATGTTCTAAGTACCACCAGGCTGTGATTATGTCAAAATGAGCTGCTGGAAACGGAGCTTCCGTAATAGTGCCCTTGAATATATCCAGGCCAAAAGAGCTTTTTGCCTGTCTTCCAGCAGTTTCGGATATATCTACTCCATAGACCTCACAGCCCTTGTCGGTCCTGACAGTGTTCAGGAATGACCCTGTACCACAGCCGACATCCAAGATTCGGCTATTTTGGTCGAGCTTGCGATAAATGGTTTTGGCAATTTTTACGTTCATCAGGTATTTCAGGAAGTGCCCGATAACGGGTATTTTCATAATTTGATTTTGCAATGAACGGATTCTGGAACCTGTCTTTTTTCCTGTCGTGGTATGTGGGGCATAATCGGCAGGATAAAGTTTTTCTGTGTCTTCCGGCACTACCTGTGGGTTCATGTAGACAAGGCCGCATTCCTTGCACTGTACGTAGGTGAATATATCTCCGATTCCATGTAAACGGTCCCTCGCGTCGAAGAGGAAAGTTGAATCCGTGCTGCTGCATAAATTGCATGGGATTTTTTGTGTTCTAATCATATCTGTTTTCGCGAAAGGCCAAGTTGGACATAAAAACCGTTTACCACGGCAGCTTTTTAGACCTTACATAACGATGCAACTTTACTACGAGGTTTTTTGCCGGGAGGCAAGTCAAAATCAATCCTCCCCAGTTCTCGAAAGAACGAGGATATACTTTAACTGCCTTGCAATAATATTTTCTGGCCCGCTTAATATTACCATCGGCAGCGAGCCAAAATCCTGTAAGAAAGTAAGATCTTGAAAATCGTTTCACTATTTTCTTTCCGATTTTGGCTTGTAATTGGGGATACTTCCGCAGAATCCTTTTTATCGCCATTCTTGTTTTGGCATAGTTCTTCACCTTATTTGCATTTTTGGAAGTACTGGTTTGATGTCTTCGCCAGCAGCCCTGTGGTTCAGGGTCGTAGTAAACTTTGCTTAAATGGGCAACTTCTATCCACTTCATATAATCGCTGATTGGGCCGGGCTTTTCAAAAGGCCCCGTTTTTTTGAGCACTTCTGCGCGCACCATTACCGTTATCATCGGGGTAAAACAGTAGTGCATCACAAGCATCTCCGCCACGTCGCCCGGCACAACAGGATACACATCGCTGAATTTTCCGATTCGGCTGCCTTTCGAGTCAATAATCAAAGCGTCGGCAAACACCAATCCCAGCTCCGGGTCGCCGTCGAGTGCGGCAACCTGTTTGGTAAATCTATCAAGCAAAACTACATCATCACTATCTACGAAACAAATATATTCGCCCTTTGCCAAACCTAAACCTCGGTTTCGGGTGGCGACCACGCCCTGATTTTCCTGGGTAAAAATCTGAGCTCTGGACGGAAAATTTTTCACTACCTCAACAGTCTTATCAGTACTGCCATCGTCAACAACTATAATTTCAAAATCCTGAAAAGTTTGCTTTTCAAGACTTTTCAACGTCTCGGCGATATAGTCCTGATGATTATAAGATGCTATTATTACCGACAGTTTTGGTTTCACTGCCAGGTCTCCATCAATTCAGTATTTTGTGGTATTGTTCTACATAGCTTAAAGCCACTTTATTCCAACCAAATTTCTCCGCCTGCCTTCTTGCTGCGATGGACATTTGTTTGTGAGCCTGCCGGTCATCAGCTAATTCTCTTACCGCTTTGGCAATTTGTTCGGCGTTTGCCTGTTCGACTACAAGGCCGTTATCGGCTATCAATTCTTCGGTGCCCTCGCAGCGAGTGGTAATTATCGGCAGACCGGAGGCCATCGCCTCGAGCATCGCATTACTCATACCTTCGTGCGCGCTGCTCATAACAAAAATATGATTGTCGCGATAAAGCTGCGGCATCCGCTCAGCAGGAACTGCCCCCATAAAAGCAACGCTGTCAGCGATGTTTAATTGGTCCGCTAATCTTCGGAGCGGTTCCATAAGGTTTCCGTGACCTGCAATATTGAGCTGGACATCAAGACCGAGCTCCTTTGCCCGGGCAACGGCCCCGATAAGCAAATCTATTCTTTTTCTGCTGATAAGTCTGCAAACCGTAAGCGCCTGTATCGGCTTTGTGAGAGTCTGTTTTTCCGAGGGGTGAAATTTTTCCGTGTCAACACCATTGGGTATTACTCTGATATCGAGAGCAGGCATGAACTCCAGCGCGAGCTTTCGCAAGCCGTTACTGTTGGCCACTACCAGCGCAGCGCCGGACCAAATCCTGCGGAAAAGACCTGCCATCAGCTTATAATCCAGGCCTAAACGAATATTATAGCCGGGAACATCCGAGCCCCGCAGCGAGATAATGTAGGGCAATTTATCTGCGCTTCGGCGGCACAACCACCCGGTTGGAAAGCCAAAAAATGCGTGAACTAAATCATAATTATTCTCTCGCAAAAGTCTGCGGTAACGGAATCGGGCTTTGAAGAGCCATTCGAGCACCTCGGCCTTGCGCCAGAAATGCAGGTTCTTCTTATGGATACCGACTTTGTAAATAGTGATATTTTCGGAAAAGCTTTCCTTTGAAAAACCCGGCTTCGGTGCTGAAGTCAGTACATCGGCACTCAACTCGCTGTTGCCGGCGTATTGCCTCAGGAGAGATAGATGTGCGTTAGCCGCTCCACCGCCGATGGGTGGAAATTCGTAGTTGAGCATAAGCAGGTTTAGTTTCGACACAACTATTGCCCAAGACCCCACGCAAGGGTTCCCGCAAGGCGGGGTCCCAAATGTGGGGCTAAATATTTAGCCCCGCCTTTTAGGCGGGGTCTTCCGATGTGGAACTCTTCAGTTCAAGCAAAACTTGCTGGCCGAACGCCCGAACGGGAACGACTCGATAGTTTTTCATAACAAATTCTCTAAACGGTCTCATTGCCCTAAAACGCCCAGCCTCATCAGGGTCAACGTTTTTGGTAAGCCATTCGGCGTAGGCCTTATCCGGTTCAGTGGTTTGAATACTCTGGTTTTTCAAAATCTGGTACTGCATAATGGGCCAGAGTTCCAGAGGCGGCCTGCCATCATATGGAAAATGTATGTTATGGGTATCGACAACAAATTTCGGCGGTTCGCGCTCGAATTCGGCCAGCAGTCCGGCAACCATCTCTGCCAGCTCATCCGGCGGTGTTATGTGCATCGTGCTGGTGAAAGCACGGGCCGCGGGTGATAGTCGCTGGGCTTTAACGTATATGCCGGGCACCCATCCCCAAACGTAAATCTTATCTGTTGGCTCAGAATGTGTGCGGATATATTCGCCTACTACTTCCCAGGCGCCCTTCTGGTTTTTCTTTCGACGCTGAGAAATTTCGTCGAGTTTTTGAGCGTAACCTCTTCGTTTTTCGCCGTAGCTTATGCCGCTATGCGGGCTTTTTTCTATGCCGAAAAATATATGCCATGACATAATTATCATACAAACAAAACTTGCCGTGCCAATCAGCGCCCATCTGCCCTTATAGGCGCTTTTGGAAAACTTATCGCAGTACACCGCTATCAAATATCCGCCCAGCATCGCAGCCGAGGCGTTTAACGGCAGATAATACTGCTCATAAGAATGTGGACTTATCCAGACAAGTGCCATATCCAGCAGCCACCAGGCCGCAAACAGCAGCACGAAACGGTCGTAGCGATTTGCGATTTTTAAGCGCAGGAGCATACGCCCCATTCTCGCGGCGAGTGCACCGGTCGCCAGAGCAATAGGCAGTATGAGTGAGCCGTAGTATCGTAATACGATGGGCCATTGCTGTGAAAAGGATACGAGTTTTCGGCTTCCGGAAATATAATCGGTTGCCGCTTTTGCCGGCTCACTATCTGCGCCGGCCGGCAGTAACTTGCCCAGCGTCTGCCACAGAAACGAATAAGGCAAACTCATTTGTACATTCCAGGCAATTATCCACACATACAAAGGCGCAATCGCCGCTGCTGCGCCAGCCAACAGTAACAGGATGTCCAGACCTGTTTGCTTCAGTGTTCTGTTTTTCAACAACGGCTGGAGCACAACAAATAAGCCGATTGCTCCAATCGCCGAGACCCCCGTTTGCTTAAACAGCGGCGCCCAACTGACAAAGGCCCCGGCCAGGAACGCATACCACCATCTGCCGCCGAGCTGATACAAAACAAAACAGCTTATCCCCATCACCATAAAGGCGATCATATATTGCTCTTTGACGTTGCCGAATTTGGCGATTAACGGGGCGGAGAGGTAAACCGAAGCGACAATGACACACACAGCGGCGGGCAGTGTGCCGAAGAGCTTTCGCGCCGCGACAAACATAAGCAGCAGTGCGGCCGCCTGGAGGATTGTCTGGGCCAGTTTCGGCCCGGTTTCATTGAAGCCGCACAACCATACGCCCAACATATTGACCAGAAGCGTCCCCAACTGGGCGCTGGGCTTTTCCTCCACGCCGATTTCGGCACCGTCGAGTATGTGTTTGGCTGAATAGACGTATGCCCCGCTGTCATAAGGGCCGGGAGAGTTGAACTCAAAGTATTTTCCAAGTCCGAACGGTATCGCCGCCGTAAGCGCTATTATTGCAAGGACAATTAACTTCTTGTTGGTTTGAAGTGTAGCAAGGACAGCGGATTCTTTTTTTTGTGGTCTTGCATGTTTTTTTGGCAGCTTTCTCTTTCGGGCAGCCTTTTTCATTTCTTGTCTCCAACGTGGTCGGTGGGGCACCCGGATGATTCGAGGATCTCTTTGATGACGTAAGTTGGGCGATCCTGTGATTCGTGGTATGTCCGGACTAAAAGCTCAGCAAGCAGACCCATGAGAATGAACTGAATGGTGGTAGTAATCAACAAGGCCGTTAGAATCAATAGCGGGTTTCTGTTCATCGAAAGATGCTGGGCAGAGATGAATTTTTGATAGAGTACTGCCAAGCCGGAGACAAGCGCCGCGAGCGCACTTGCCAGTCCCAGGCCGCCAAAGATATAGATCGGCTTGGTGGAAAATGAGCCGAGGAACTTAACCGTAATAAGGTCTAATATCACTTTGAATGTTCGTCCCAGGCCGTACTTGGCGGCCCCGGCAGTTCTGGGTCTGTGGTTGACTACCATTTCGGCGATTCTGGCCCCGCTCCAGCTTGCCAAGGCGGGGATAAAGCGGTGCATTTCACCGTACAATTTTGTTTCGGCCAGGACCTCTCTGCGGTAGGCTTTAAGTGTACAGCCGAAATCGTGGAGTTTGACGCCCGTGATTTTGGCAATCAGCCAATTAGCGATTTTAGAAGGCAATAGTCTGGTGATGGCATTATCGTGTCTTTTTTTTCTCCAGCCGCTTACGACATCGAAACCCTCGTCGAGTTTGGCAAGGAGCAAAGGTATATCTGCAGGGTCGTTTTGTAAGTCGGAGTCAATCGCGACAATAATTTTTCCTTGTGCGTGAGTGAAGCCGGCGCTAAGTGCCGCAGTTTGGCCAAAGTTTTTACGAAAGCAAATGACCCGAACTCTGCGGTCAGCCTTTTGCAAACGAGTTAACACGGCCAAGCTATTATCAGTGCTGCCGTCATCGACAAATATTATTTCGTAGTTGAATTTGTCTGTTAAAGTCTGCGTGATTTGTTCATAAAGTGGGTCGATGTTATCGGCCTCATTGAAGCACGGCGCAACTATCGAAACTTCGGGGTTTTGTTCCTTCATAGTTTGCTTCCTATACTAATTGCTACTATAATAGTTAAGATATCGGCTGTAAAGCCGTAGCTGAGTAGTTAAAAGGGCCCCCATTTTGCAACTTATGACAAAATAGCACCGTAAGGCGTCCCGAAGGGAGACCCAAATCGGACTTCGGCGAGACTTCGGCGAGCTCAGTCGAGTCGCTCAGTCGAGCCGGCGCCGCCGGCCCGTTGTGCCCCGCACCTATTGAGCGGAAAAATCCTTGCTTACCCCGTTAGAAATTGCTATAATAGCGGAATGGCAGGCTTTTAGTGGTGATTTGGGTTCCCGCAAGGCGGGGTCCCTCTAACGGGGCTTAAGAATGCCCTTTTTGTTAGAATGCGTGTTAGCACGAGAATCGATCGAGAATTGATAGGGCTGTAAACCACGTGGGGTTCACAGCCATAAACCCGACGTGGTTTAGAGTTCCCAAACGCGAGAAAAAGCGTTTGAGGGCCCCGATTGGAGATGGAAATATGAAACGAAATTACCCGGTTTTAGTTTTTCTTGTTATCAATTGTGTTTTGTTTTTGCAGATTGGCTGTCAAGAGCAAGTCGGTGTGGCAGAAGGGCCTGAGACTGTGCCGCCAACGCCCAAACCGGCGGTTGTTCAACCGGAGAAAGCTGAAACTGCGCCCCAGATTGATGAGGGAACTCCAAAAATTGTATTTGACAAAGTAATTCACGATTTTGGCAAAGTCGGTCCGGGCACAAAGAGCGTCGGTGAGTTTAAGATTACGAACACCGGAGACGGATTGTTGGAAATCACGAAAGTTGGGCAATGCTGCGGCGTCGTCGCTAAGTTAAGCAAGAATAAATATGCGCCAGGCGAAAGCGGGGTATTGACAGCAGAGTATCGTGCGACCCGACTGCCCACCGTGATAAGACGACAACTGGTCGTGCACAGCAACGATAAGACAAGGCCTGAGTTTACACTGACCCTAAAGGCCGAGATTATACCCAAAGTCGCCTGTCAGCCGAAGAGATTGAGGCTTTTTCTTAAGGAGGAAAACGCGAGTTGTCCGGACATCACGCTCAGCAGTCTTGATGAACAGCCATTTTCAATAACGGCCTTCAAATCGACCGGCGACTGCATAACTGCTGATATAGACCCTGCAGTGAAAGCGACGAAATTTGTTCTTGCAGCCAAGGTCGATATGGAAAAACTGGAGAAAAACTTGAAAGGGCGTATCCATATTAGCCTGACTCATCCACAATGTGATGCGCTTACCATCCTCTATGATGTGCTGCCAAAATTTACGATTAACCCGCCGTTGATTATCACCTTCAATGCTGAACCACAAAAGCCGATACTAAGGAAAGTCTGGGTGCTTAACAACTATAGCGGTGATTTTGAGATTGAATCGGTGTCCTCGAAAAATGATACTATTAAAGTTCGCAGTCAGGAGAAGATTCGCAACGGTTATCAGTTTGAGATAGAAATAACGCCGCCGGCTGCCGAGGGTGCAGCGCAATTCACGGACGTGTTGTTTATAAATATTAAAGGCGATGAGAAGCTGGAAATTGCCTGTCGCGGGTTTTATTCAACAAGGACCCCCAAAACACAATAAAAGGCATTTGGCTCGATTCCCGATTCTCGAGGCTCGTCGAGTATCGAGTATCCAGCATCGAGCATCGAGCTTGTATATGAAACAATTAGTAACTTGCATTTGCGTGCTGGCCCCGTTAGAAATCGTTGCCAAAGCCATTAAAAGGGTCATTGGTGTGTTATTTCTAACGGGGTTGATGGTCGTGGCCTCGTGTGAATCGACTACGTCAACCAAACCACCGGCAAAGCCGGTTGATACAACCGATGAGCTTACCATTTTTCTGACGGGAAACGAGCTTGGCGCATTGAAGCCCTGCGGCTGCTCCGGCGGACAACTCGGGGGACTCGACAGACGCGCGGCGGTGCTCAACACAGTGCCCAAACACAAAAGATTGATTGTCGATACAGGCTCGCTTGTCAAAAGTGACAGCGAGCAGGACCTACTCAAGTTCAATATAATAATCGAGGCTTTCAAATTACTCGATTACGATTTAGTCAACCTGAGCGAAAAAGACATTGAAATATGCAACAATCTCGGACTGTTGGGCAGTATCGGCTCGGTTTTAAATATTATAAGCTCTCACGGCGCAGCTGATGTGAATGTGCCGACGAAATTCACAAAAAGATTGTCACTAAAAGGTAAGACTGTGGTCGTAACAGTTGCGGCCTTTAACGCAAAATCGGCGCCGATAGAGCAAATCGAAGAGCTTTTCACCCCGCACCAAGAACGCCTTTCTGGTGCGGGGCACGCGATTAATATCCTTATCCTGAACCATTGTGACCCCGCCATTATCGATTCTATCGCCAAGAGGGCCCCTATTGTAGATTGCCTGGTTTGTCCTGCCGATTCCGATGAGTCGAGGATAATCGGTGACCCGAATAAGAGGCCTTTAGTTTTTTCGGTAGGCCGATTCGGCAGGTATATAGGCAGATTACAAATATCAGAGGCTGCCAAAGGTAAGGGGAAATTGAAATTGAGTTTTCGCGCTATACCGGTTGAAGAAAATCTAGAGCAGCAAAGCTCCCTTGTTGAGTTGTACAAAGATTACCAGCAACTTGTTAAACAGAGCAATCTTCTGGAGAAATATCCGCGTTTTGCTTTGCCGAATGGTTTGGAATATACCGGCTCGGAATCCTGTAAGCTTTGTCACGATTACGAATACCAGAAGTGGAGGGCTGCCGCCTTCCGGGAACCCGGCAGCCAGGCCCACGCAGACGCTTATGCGACGCTTGAGCAAGCCAGCTCGCAGTTCGACCCGGAGTGCGTTGTCTGTCATGTCGTCGGTATGGAATATGAAAGCGGGTTCGTTTCAGAAGAGAAAACCGGTCATTTGAAAAATGTCGGCTGCGAAAATTGTCATGGTCCGGGCTCGGAACATATCAGAACTCTGGGAAAAGCCGAGACCACTGAGCCGAAGTCGGTTTGCCTTGATTGCCATACGCCTGAGCACAGCGGCGATTACGCGGCAAACGAGCGTTCCTTCCTGGAAAAAATCATTCATTGGGGTGAAAAAAATGCCCCCGATAATTTCAAATAAAATACCTTGATTGCCATACGCCTGAGCACAGCGGCGATTATGCGGCAAACGAGCGTTCTTTTCTGGAAAAAAACAATCATTGGGGGGAACAAAATGCCGCCGACAATGTCAAATAAAATGGTGGATGGTGAATCGTGAATTCGTAAATCCACTAATGACAGCCGCTTCGCGGCAGCCCAATAGTGGGGTGTATCGCGTAAAGTGAAATACGAAGGGCCCCCGCTTCGCGGGAACCAAATATGATAAAGACATTGCGAATAACAAGTGTTGTGGCGGCGATTTTGGCGGTCATTCTCTTTATTTTTCCTGTGGTTTTTGGCGGTCGCAGCGATGAACGCATCGAGGGTTTTTTGAATTCGCCCAGTGTGATAGAGAAATTTAACATGTCTATAGGTAACCAAGCAAAGACAAGCGAGAGCCGGAGCTCACCGCTTGTACAGCAGGCGACGGCCTTTGCATCGTATCTGAATCCTAAGCCGAAAGAGACTTCGGCATTTCGTGATACGGAGGGTATTACGTCCCTTTCGCTGCCCGTTACGCCCAAATTCAGGCTTGTTGCCACCACTTACTATGAGGCACAGCCGGAGCTGTCGCTGGCACTAATTGACGAGCCGGGCAAAGGATTACACTGGGTCAGGCAATCCAGCAAGGTGGGCCATTTAGTTATTGAGCAGGTAAGAGACAGCCTTGTTGTTGTTAAAGGCAGCAAAGGGACTTTCGAGCTTGCGGTCGAGGAGAGGCCCCAAATGAGCCTTCTCGAAGGAGCATTCCCTGTTCCCAAAAAGGCAGGCGGCCAAACCGGTTCCAAATCCACTTTAACCGCTCCAGGTAGAACTGATGCCGGTGTTACAAGAACAAGGAGCAGCCCTCCGCCGCGGCAGCCAAGGACTGAAAAAAACGGGCGATTGGAGGAGCTCGCCGACAGGCTAAAAGAGATACAGACAAGTTTTAAGTCTGACAAGACCGATTCGGGACCCAGCGCCGAAGAAAGGGCTGCCCTGATGGAAAAACTTATTTCCAACTTTAAGTCCTTGCGCGTAGGTACCGAAGAGGCAAAAAAGCTGGGCGATCTGGGTAAACAGTTGAAAAACGTTCGGGAGGACCCGAATCGGTCGCAGCCGGCAACAAGTGGGGGTAAAAACAGAAGCAAGCCGGCGAGAAAATAGCCCCTCACCTATTAGGCGACCCCATCCCGATATATCGGGATGGGGTCCCGCTTAATAGGTGCGGGATAACGAAAAACGAATTTACCAGCCCCCCTATTTATGAGAGTCGGGGATCCCCGGAAACAATGAAAGGCTTTTGTGGACCCCGACAAGTATCAAGGTAGAACTCAACCATCCAAGTGAATTGCCGACCGCCAAATTCCAATCGCCCCTGATTAAATCAGGGGTTGAAAATCGAAGATAAAATACCCCCTGGTTTTTGGTGAGCAAACCGGCGAAATTTTGCCTGAAAGTCGGGAACTTTTGGCCTTGTTCTATGTCTGATTAAGTAGCTGGTACTCGAAAGGTCGGTATTGCAAAATTGAGTAATATTGGCGTAAGAGCTTCTAACAAAAGGACTTAGGTTGACGGCGTTTGGGCCGGTATGTCCGATAAATATGGAAGCTGTGCTATGGATTGTTAGTTTATCGGATAGAGGGGTGATTTATAATGGCAAAAGAGCGATTTTTTTGCGCGGGCTATGGCAGGTTTCTTCTCTTAGCGGTAACTTTTTTGTTGTTCAGCAACTATCCTTTTGCTGCGGCGCAAGGCACTTCTCGGCTGGGACGGTTCAGGGTCTTTGACCTGAAACACATATCTGCTGAGCAGGGCAAGAAGTATCTGGCTGAGATTGGGATCGGGACAGTTTCGCATCTTCCCGGTACGGCTGCGCTCTTAGTGACGGCCCAACCGGATGAACTAATCAAAGCAAAAGCTATTTTGGGTCTTGTTGATTCGTGGGAACCGTTTGTGGTAGAAGCGATTCTTCCGGCCTCAATGGCCAAGAATATACCCTCCAACGAGCAGATTGCGGCACAAGTCGGCAATATATCAATCGGGAAGTTCTCTAATCCGCCAGACAATGATGGCGCTGCCAATGCAATTATCGACATCCACAACGATTCGCTGGTGATTATTGCGCCAGCGAGCCGGTTCGGAGAAATTGCTTTTGCCATCGAGCAGTTGGAAAAGAGGCAACCGGCAGGGAATTATATACAGGCTCGGCAGCCGGCGATACCGAACAATTTAAAGGCTGTTGCAGCTGCGCCGGAGCCGCCTGCTGCTGTCACGACATATGAGCCGGGACCTATCGCCAATGGGGAGCAAACTCTTAAACTGGATTTGCCCGAAAAGTTCGATATCACACTTTTGCTGGGTTTAGTGGGTCCGTATTTGAATCTGGACTTTATGTACGACCCGGCCAAAGTCAGGGGCGAGGTTACACTGATGCTTCAAGGCAAACTTCAAGGACCTATCAAGGTAAAGGATTTGTATCCTATGCTTGAATCTGTGCTGAGGTTCAAGGGCTTCGTGATGACTCGTCACAAGGGCAATCTTGTAACTGTAGTTCCTAAGGCCGAAGCATTAGAAATTGACCCTGTGTTGGTTGATGCAGAGGAAGGCGAGATAAAGCACGGGGATCTAATCGTAACGCGCATCTTTAAGCTGGAGCATATAGATACCACCAGTGCAAAGAATCTTCTGGAAGCGATGAAACTCATCGTCGACGTCACGCCGATTGCAGAAACAAAAACGCTTATCGTTACTGCATTCGCTTACCGTATGCCGCGTATAGAAACGCTTTTAGGGGTGGTGGATAAGCCGGGTGAGCCCAAGAAGTTCAGGTTCAGGCAGTTGAGATACACGATGGCAAAGACGCTTGCTCCGAAAATCAAAACACTTGCTGAGCAATTAGGAACTATATCCGTTGCTATTGCTGCACAGCCGGCAGTGACGACAGCGGCGAGCCCGAAGAGAGCGGGAGAGTCGGATGCCGCCTACAGAACCCGACTGCTCCGGGAAGCAGAGGCCAGAAGAAGAGCCGCCCTGGCCAAACAGGCCGCCGCAAGAGCAGCCGTAACGCCCGAACCGGCCAAACCCACTGTGTTTCTCGATGCCGACGAGAGAACAAACCGCGTCCTGATGATAGGCCTTGAAGAGCAGCTAACCGCTATTGAGGAGCTGATAGATACTCTTGATGTGGAACAGCAGGACCTGCGGGCTATGAGATTATACAAAATCGAGCATGCCGATGCCGAGGAGATGAAGAAAAAGCTGGAAGAGTTTGGCATAATCAGCCCCAGCCCGACGACAACTTTTCCTTCGAGACTTACTACGCGGGCCACACCTCAAAAGCCTGCGACTACCAGGCCTCAAACGGCCATAACCGGTACAACAGAAGAGACTCTTGTGGAAGAGCCACAGGTGGTTGTAATTGAGGCGACGAATTCGCTTTTGGTTAATGCCACGGCCGAGCAGCATGCCCAGATAGCTATGATTATCGGCTATGCGGACAGCGAGCCGGAAGAAGCCGCTATTAACTATAAAGTTTACCCGCTTGAAAACCAGGACCCCAATCATCTCCAGAGCATCCTGGAAAGGCTTGTTATGGAAACCACCACCGAGGAGGAAAAAGACGCCAAAATCGTAACAACCACAAGAAAGAGTAGAATGGAAGAACCACCCATAATTATCGCCGACCCGAAAACTTATTCGCTTATTGTTTACGCCAACAAGGAGAACCAGCTGTGGATAAGCTCGCTTATCGAGCAACTCGATGAATATCGTCCCCAGGTCCTGCTCGATGTAACACTTGTCGAAGTTACCAAAAATGAGGAGTTCACATTGGACCTGGACATGGTCTCAAAGTTCCCGAAATTTGCAGCCAATGCAAGCATGGATTACCTCACTGCCAGGATTGACCCTTTCCCGCTGGGGCGAATCGCCGAAGCAGTCTCTATAAGTGGTTCAGGAAGTGGCTTCTATGCAGACGAACATATCCAGGTTCTGTTAACCGCCATGCATCAAAAGGGATACGGCCGGATACTGGCAAGACCAAAACTGCTTGTTAACGACAATGAAGAAGGAATCATTGAGGCGAAAGAGACACAAACTATTGTTTCACCGAAGACCGAAATAATACCCGGCACAGCCGCCACAGCTCCGACGGCAGCTACGTCGGTGGATCTTACACCTTACGACGCTGGTATTACTCTTAGAATTACGCCTCATATAAGTACGGGCGACCAGCTTCGACTCAAAATCACTTTGACGCGTTCTGATTTTCGCCGCAGAGATGATTATGTAATAGTCGGTCCCCAAGGAGACATAAAAGGTCCAACTCCCCCCGATATTCTGACCAGTGATGTTGACACGACTGTAACGGTTCCTGACAAAAGCACGATAATACTTGGTGGGCTGGAGAGGCTCACTCAGCGCAAAGGCGGAACCAAGGTTCCCATCCTTGGTGATATTCCCCTTATCGGAGGATTATTTAGAGGTACCGCCAATACCGACGTCCAGAGCAGGCTTTATGTCTTTGTCAAAGCCCATATCTTGCGGCCGGGTAAAAGACCTACCGGAGAGTCCGACCTTGAAGTAGTATCAGCATATAACCGAGCTACGTTTGAAAAATACGAAGCCGAGATGCAAGCCTACGAGAACTGGCCGGGCAAGGAACCGCAACCTATGGACCCGGTGCGTATCCTGGAGACGGATAACTTAAAATGGCGGATACCCGATAGAAAAAACTAAACGGTACACGATATATGAAGGATTTATTGATACGAACAGCTAAGCGCACAGGCCTGGTTGACGCCGAGCAATTGGCCAAATTTCTCGAAGAAAACAGCGGCCAGGGGCGACTTGATGAAGCTCTACTTAACTGCCCTTACTTTACGGAAGATGTGGTTTTGAAGCTGTTCGCCGAAGCGCTCGGCTGGGAATTTCTGCCTGAGATATCTGCAAAAGCGGTGCCTGTGGAATTCATAGAAGCTGTTCCTGCAACCTACGCTCAGCACCACTATCTTATCGGGATAAAATGTGAAACCGATGACGGTGAGCTTACCGTAGTTTTGTCCAAGCCGTTAGATGCGAACGCCCTGGACAATGTCTCGAAAATGACGGGTCTGCCTGTCAAGGCGGCAATATCCACCCGTGCTGCTATTACCGCCGTAATAGATGTTGCCTACGAGCAGAGGACGACGGTCATCGAAGAAGTGGCGGAAGCGCTTGACTCGCAAAATCTCGACCAGCTCGTCGATGAGGTCGCCACCTCAGATGACCTGCTTGATGTGGTGAATCGGCCGCCGGTTATTAGACTGGTCAATGACGTCCTTTTTCGTGCTTTGCAATTGCGGGCCAGCGATATTCATGTTCACCCTTACGAGACAAAGATTCAGATTCGCTATCGTGTCGACGGTATTTTATATGATACTCTGAGTCTGAACAGAAATGTCTTGCCATTGATTATCTCTCGTATCAAGGTTATGGCCGGTATGGACATTGCCGAGCGTCGTCTTCCACAGGACGGCAGATGCAGTGTTCGTCTGGGCCAGCGTGAAGTCGATTTGCGTATCAGCACTGTGCCGACCAGCTACGGCGAACGCAGTGTCCTGCGGCTGCTTGACAAAAGCACCGGCCTGTTCGCACTACACGAACTGGGGCTGTGGGACGATGATTTGAAAAAATTTGACTCTTTGCTCAACCGCTCTCACGGGGTTATTTTCGTAACGGGCCCAACGGGCAGTGGAAAAAGCACCACGCTTTACGCCTGCCTTAACAGAATTAATTCAGCAGAGAAAAATGTTATAACCATAGAAGACCCGATTGAGTATCAACTCGGAGGGATTAGCCAGATTCAGGTTGCCAGTAAAAAAGGGATGACTTTTGCCACGTCGCTTCGGCACGTGCTGCGTCAGGACCCGGATGTTATAATGGTCGGTGAAGTTCGAGATATTGAGACGGCCCGCATGGCGATACAATCTTCGCTGACGGGGCACTTGGTTTTCAGCACTCTGCATACGAACGACTCGGCGGGGGCTGTGAGCCGGCTTTTGGATTTGGGTGTTGAGCCGTACTTGGCAAGTTCATCCTTGATCGCCATAATAGCTCAACGATTAGTGCGAAAGGTGTGCCCGCATTGCAAAAAGGTTGTCGAACCTACGCCTCATGAGCTAAGGGAGCTTGGCCTGGGGGATGTGAAAAGGTCCGGTTCGGCTGAAGACGGCGGGAGGTTTTTTGTCGGAGAAGGCTGTGAGAAATGTTTTCAGACCGGCTACCGCGGCCGAACGGGTATTTATGAAATGCTGATGATTAGCGAAGAAATTCAGGATATGATATACAAAAGGGAAACTGCAGGGGCAATGAAGAAGATCGCCCTTGACGCAGGGATGCAGACTCTGCGGATGGATGGGGCCAGGAAAGTGCTTGCAGGGGTAACAACTATCTCTGAAGTATTGAGAGTAACACAGGCCGATGTAATGTAAGAAATAAGAAATACTAAATTCTAAATACGAAACAAATTCAAATGACCAAAATACCAAATTCAAAACAGTGCGTTTTGAACATTTGAAATTTGAATTTGAATATTGTTTAGAATTTAGGGTTTAGTGCTTAGGATTTTTAGTTTCATTATGCCACGGTACCATTATACAGCGATAGCAGGAAGCGGCAAAAAAGTTAAAGGCGCAGTCGCAGCTGAAAGCTCCTACGCCGCGCGAAAACAACTTCGAGTGCGGAATATCCATCCGACATCAATCACAGAGGTCGGCTCCAGAGCCGAACATAAAGCTGCATTATTTTCGTTTCTCTCCAAGCACAGCAAGGGCCAGCTAATCGACTTTACCAAACAAATGGCCACGCTGCTTAATTCCGGGATTAAACTGACCGAAGCACTTTCGGTCCTTACATTACAGACGTCAGATATGCGATTTCGAAACGCCCTTGTCGATATTCGCGACCGTGTTGTCACAGGTGAGTCGTTTACCGATGCCTTGAATGATTACAGCGGTTATTTTGATGTCGTATATGTGAGTATGGTCCGTGTAGGTGAGGTTACGGGCACATTAGGCCAGAGCCTCTCGACGATTGCCAACTTTATGGAAAAACGCCAGCGAGTCGAGTCGAAAGTAATGACAGCAATGGTATATCCGATTGTGCTGATTTTCTTTTGCCTTGCAGCGATTCTGATTTTGACAACCAAGGTTATCCCGACTATAGGTGAACAGATTGTAAGGGCCGGCCAGGAATTGCCGTGGATTACCAGACAATTGATGAACGTCGGTTTCGTGCTGACAAGCTGGTGGTTGCTGGTGGTTATCGCAGGAGTCTTTGGGATTGTCTGGGGCGTAAAGCGGTTTCTGCAAACCAGCCGTGGTGCCTATTTGCGTGACAAATTGTTGCTGTCTTTGCCGATTTTTGGCCCTCTTATAAAACAGCGTGTTGTTGCGCGTTTCGCCTCTACTCTTTCGACGCTTCTTAGTTCGGGGCTCGCTATGGCTGAGTCTCTTCGGGTTGTTTCGGAGGTTACCGGCAACAGCCTTATGAAAAGAGCCATTCAGCAGTCGCGAGAAAGGATTCTTGCCGGCGCTGATATTGCAACACCGCTGAGAGACAGCGGTGTTATCGACCCTGCTATCGCCCACATGGTTGCCGTTGGGGAAAAAAGCGGCGAGCTGGAAACGATGCTCAAAAATATCAGCGAAAATCTCGAGGCCTCAACCGATATAGTTATTGAACGACTTAGTGCCACCGTCGAGCCGATTATTATAATTTTTATGGCTACAATAGTCGGTGTCATTGCTTACGCGACGATACTACCTATCTTGAAAATCTCAGCGGTAAAATTCTAAGTGATTAGTTTAGGAGTCTGACAGGACAATGAAAGAAAAAAAGAGAAACGTCAGAAAAGGTTTTACGATGGTCGAGCTAATGGCCGTGCTTATCATCCTTGGTTTGCTCGCTGCGGTGGTCGTCCGTAATTTTGTGGGCCAGACCGACAGGGCCCGGGTTACAACCACCAAAGCCAACCTGAAGCTTCTTCACATGTCCGTTAATCAATTCAAGATGGACACGGGCCGGTTCCCCGCCGAGGAGGAAGGGCTTGCAATCCTCATTGAGCCGCCGAGTGATGTTGAAAATTGGCAGCCGGGCGGCTATCTGGAAACTACGGAAATACCCAAGGACGGCTGGGGAAACGATTTCATCTTCGAGCTTTATCCCGAGAGCGGTAAGCCATTCGTGATAAGAAGCTTAGGTGCCGACGGTGAAGAAGGTGGTGAGGACTATGACGCCGATTTGCTCAGCACCGATGCATACTGAACTGGATGCTCGATACTGGATACTCGATACTCGCAGGACGAAGGACGAGAATCGAGCATCGAGCATCGAGAATCGAGTACGCGGTTTTACACTGACTGAATTGATAGTGGTGCTCTTGATAGTCTCGATGTTTGTGCTTTTGGCGCAGACGAATCTTTTCGGATTGTTGAGAAGGAACACATTCAGAGCACAGGCGCAAGAGCTTGTCTCGACGATGCAAATGGCTGCCAGCGCCGCAGCACAGAGCAATAGAAGATATGAAGTTATTATTGACCTGACAGAACAAAACTTTCTGCTTCGCCAGATTACCACCCCTGACCTGTCGGAGGTTCTGGAAGAGGAGATTATTGCCGAAAATAATTTTAGTGATAATTGCCGGCTGGTTTATGTCCAGTTCGATGACGGAGAATCCACCAATGAGGGCAAAGCAAAGTTCAGGGCGGGACATTCAGGCTGGCAGTACGGCGGAAAAATCGTCCTGCTCGACGAAAAAGAGCAGCCGTATTCGGTTGTGGTAAACCGGCTGAACAGAATGATTACGCTGAAAGAAGGTGATGTTGGGCTTTTGGAGCCAAAAGAAAAAAATGAGGTGCCATTCTAAAAAAATAGTGAATAGCGAACAGCGAATAGCGGACAGCGAAAGAAAACTAAACGCTATACGCTATACGCTATATACCAAACCAGCTTTTACTCTGGGAGAGATTGTAATAGCTTTGGCTATACTTGCGCTTATCAGTTCGAGCGTATTGGTCGTTATAGGCCGTTGTGCGGCCTCGGCGGCGGATTCGGAGCTGCGTATGCGGGCCCTTGAAGTTGCGCGCGAAAATATGGAAGCTCTTCTGTCCGGCGATTCGGTGAAAGAGACCATCGAGTATGGCCAAAGCGATAAGTATCCCGAAATTGAATGGCAAACTGTCGTCGAGACGTTTTACGAGCCGATAACGGTGCGAATGTGGATCAGGGGTGTTTGCTCAGCTGAATATAATGACACAGAAGGCGAATTGCAAACGGTCGAACTAACGCACTGGCTGACCGATTTAACAAAAGAGCAATTGCTTCAAATTATGAAGAACGCCGAACAAGAGAGAGAGGACTTAACAGGCGAGCTCATCGAAACGGTTGAAGAAGCGGCCGAGTACGCCGGTGTCGAGCCCGGAACCATCGAGCAGTGGCTTGAGAATGGTATGCTCACGACCGAGGATGGCTCTTTCGTCAGGAAGAATCTTGATATCTACAGGCAAAATGACGGTAATCCGAGCCCGGAGGACAAACAGCTGCAGGTCAAATCTATAGCAGACTTGAGAAAACCGACAACCGGGCAAGAGGCGGGTGACCAAGAGGGTTGGCAAGATGAGATAGACCCGAAGACGGGCTTGACATATGGAGAACTCGAAGAAATGGATTTCTCCGAAATTTGGGAATTATTAAAGACTCGACAGCCGTAGGAGTTTTGATTCTGATGAAGTCAATCGGGGCTAAATATAATATAAAAAGGGCTTTTGGCACATCCAGAGTGCGAGTGGGTTTTTCGCTGGCTGAGGTGCTTGCGGCCTTGACGATAGGGGCGATGGTTTTGGCCGCAGTGCTCGGTATTTACAGCCGGGCTGAACACTCAGCCGCTGCAATCACACGCAAGCTCGACAGCTCCCGACGGCCCTTTGAGATTCTGCAGCTCATTGCTGAAGACCTCGACGGAATAGTTGCAGCCAACTCAGATACGAAAATTACCATTGAGAATAAATTTGAAAACGGTTTCCCCACCGCCAGGCTGACAATTCTAAAAACTTTCCACGACAGAAGGAATACGGAGCAGACATTTGAGGAAATCGTCTGGCAAACCAGCTATGACTTTGAGAGCGATGCCGACGGCCTGGTTTTATACCGCAGTTACGGCGGCATCGCACTGGAAGACAAGCTGCTCGATGAAATGAGAGAGGATTGGGAAAAATCGTATTCTTTTGTGCCGATTTGTAGCGGCGTTACTTGTTTTAAGATACAGGTTCCGCAGGGCGAAAAGTTGCGAGATGAATGGGCGAGTGATTCATTGCCCAAAGGTATTATGACGACTATTTCTTTTGCCGAACCTTTTAAGACCGTAAGGGGCACATTGGACGTGCCGGACGAGGAAAAAATCACGCGAACCATAGCTATCGATAGAACCAGAAAAATCAAATTTGAAATCGTAGCAAAAGAGTATGGCGAGGACGAAGAGGAAGGGCTCAAAAGTATGCCGGATGACGAGACATTGCCGTTAGACAGCCCGAAAAAACCGACCAAGTCGAATGGTAAACGAAAGTCTAAATAACTGTAATAACCGCCGAAGGCGCCCAGGCATTGTGTTGCTGATAACATTAGTGATACTGGTTGTGCTTTCGACACTCGGCTACACTTTAAGTAGCCGTGTCGCCGCCCAGCGTCACCGTGACCAGTATATCGTGGATTACAGTAAAGCCCGCTATGGTTGCGACTCAGCGGTGAAGTATGCTCTTGCCACGCTGGAGGAGATTAGCGTGCAGCTGATTAGTCGCCCGAATGAGCCGGATTTTTCCGACTTATTTATCCTTAGCGAGGCCGAATACCAGGAACTTTTGGAGTACTGGGCCCTCGAATCTCAGCTCGCCAGAACCAACGGCGACAGGAGTTTTAATGATATGATTGACATTAACGATGTTAAGGACCTTGGCGGTATTGGTGATGCTAATGATATTGATGATGTTAACAACGCCGGCCTCGATGAAATCGGGTTCGTTGACTTTAGTTCTCTGACGATCCGGGGCCCCTATGGTCCGCCCTGGCCGCTTGTAACCGAGCCTGTTGAGTTCGAAGTCGGTTCTGCCAAGGTTAGAATTGAAATTGAAGACGAAAATGCAAAATACCCACTCGGCTGGACGGTGCTGAGCGATAAACAGGTCAAGCGTGAAGCCGAAATAGGGTTCGAGATTTTCACTGAGCTGATGGGGCTTGATGCCGAACAGACTACTTCGCTAAAAAAACAGCTAAATAAAATAGATGAAATAAAACCGTTCCAACTTGACTTCAAGCCGATAACGAGAACCGTAAAAACACCGATACAACCACGGACGCCAATCAGCAGGAGCGGTAGCAGCCAGAGCAGGAGCAGTAGCAGCAGAAGCAGTAGCAGCATCAGAAGAGCTCCCCGAACACAAATATCCAGAAAAGCCATATCCGTCCCCCAACAGATTGCCGAACAGACCACACATTTTGCAAAGCTTTTTCACAGCTCGCTGGTCGATACCGAGGTCCTCGCCAGACCATATATGGAAGGCAGAAAAGAATCTGCTCTGAAATATATGGGAATGTGGGGTTCGAGGAAAGTTAACATAAATACGGCCCCCCGACATGTATTAGAAGCGGCTTTTATTTTCGGCGGCGACCAAGTCGAAATCGCTCAAGAAATTATTCAACGAAGACAGATAGAACCTTTTGCGGATATAGGAGATTTGAGAAGAACGCTGTTTCGTTATGCCGGCTCGATTAGGAAGTGCGAAAAATATATCACAACAGTTAGTGGATTCTTCACAATCAAAGTAACTGCGGTAAGCGGAGTAGCAAAGGCATCATCCGTTATAGCGATAACGAAAAATGGTAATAAAGTACAGCGAGTTGCTGTAATCAACAACTGAGTGCTAACGACTATTTAGGAGTTTGCCGGTAGTGGTATCTCAGAACTATTTGGGAATTTATATAAACAAGAACACAGCGGCCGTGGTCTGCCTCGATTCGCAAGGCAAGGGCGGGAGCGTTCTGGGCTGCTTTAGCGTATCTGTCGAAGGGCAAGAGCATCCAGACAGTCCCGGCGTGTCGGGGCTGGCAAGTCTTATTGCCCAGGGTTGTGCCGAGAGAGGATTGAAATTTTCCGAGGTTGCGGTGGCTTTGGATTGCGCAATGTTTATGCAGCACAGTGTGCACAGCGAGTTCGATGACCCAAAACAAATCGCTGCAACCGTTAGGTTTGACACAGAAGAAGCTCTTGCGACGGATATAACCGATGTTGCGTTAGCTTTCGAAATAAATTCGAGCGACAAGGCCGGCTCGGAACTAACCGTTTTTACTGCACAGCGGAAAATATTATCAGATATTCTTTTTTCTTTGCAGCAGCATAATCTTGACCCTGTTACCATAGAGCCAGATGTTAATTGTCTGTCAAGATTTATCTGCCAAAAAGTATCCTCGGCTGAGTCTCAAGAGGTCAGGACCTTGTTTGCGATGCTTTCTCGGCGCAGTGGTTACTTGATTGTACCGCCCGCAGGCGCCGGAGGCGGGCCCGCCGGTGCGGGGTCGCAAAAAGCTTCCACGGTTCGAACGTTCCTGGTCGGCTCGACACAGAACAGAGACCAACTGCTCGCAAGAGAAGTGCTTGTAAGCACTGCTTTGACTGCAAGCCTCGGGCCAATAAACCGCGTTAAAGTGTTCGATTCCGCCGGTTCTGTAGACTATGAGCAACTTGGCGAAAAGTTGGGTATCGAGGTCGACCGGATTGATTTGCTCGGCGCTGCCGGAATCAAAACACAAACTCCGGCCGATCGCGCCGGCCCGGCAAGGCCGGTTGATTTTGCAATTGCTTATGGGGTGGCGTTAGCTCATTTCGAAAAGGGCCGAGGCGTAAATTTCCGCGACGATTTTAGCCCCTTTCAAGGCAAAAAACTGCGGCTGCAAAAAACCCTGAATTACTTAAGTATTTCCGTTACCATTCTTTTGATCGCTATCGGATTGTATTTCCAGACCAGGGTTTTCAGTGTAAACGGGTTCAGGAGCGACTTGCGCGATAGATTTGCGAAAGCCTACTCGGCTGCTATGCCAGGCCAAGAGCTGTCGGACAAGACCCGGATGAGGGATGCTGTTAGAAAACTCGGTGGTTTATTAAGGGGCCTCGAACGTGAGAAAAAGGGGCTTATTACAGATGAAGAATCCGTATCGTCAAAGCTGACGCTGGTGCTCAACGCGTTTAACAAATGCGCGACCCAGACGAATTTAAATATAAAATCTATCTCCATCACAGCCAAGGACATTAGCATAACAGGCGATACTTCCAATCGGAGAAATACGCTGGCGTTTTTCGATACGGTCCGTAAAAGCGGGCTGGAGATTTCAAAGGAGGCCTTTGGCGCAAAAGGTGCACGTGACACTTTCACCATAACGGTTGTGCCGAAAAAATAGTCGGGGAAACGTTTTATGAAGGACATATATAAGAATCCAATTCTGTACTACATACTCGTTCCTGTTGTAGTCGCTCTATGGCCATTGCTGGTGTGGGCAATCTACCTGCCACAGGCCGAAGAAAGCTATGATAGCGAGGAGGCACAATGTAAAAAAGGCGAACAGATAGTGCTGGACATTTTTAACCTCGACCCTGACCGGGCAATTGATGCGAATGACACCCCGACCGAATTTACTTATGCCGGCGCAGTTAACAGGGTTGCCGGCTTGTGCAAAATACCGCCTACCAAGTACAAGCTTAGTTCAAGAATGATTACGAAGTCCGGCGGGCAGAAAAGCCAAAGTGCAAACGTAGTTCTAAAAGAGGTTGACATAGTCAGCGTTGGCAAATTTCTTTCGCTGATTCAAAAGCGCTGGGCGAACCTGCAATGTAACCGGGTCAGGCTGACCAGGAAGGAAGGTTTGCCCGATGTGTGGGATGTGGACATAGAGTTCAAGTATTACTATTAAGGCGAACACTTTGTGCTCGGATCGCTTTTTACAGCCCCCCATTTATTTTAGCTGCAATTTGTCGTAAACCTATTATTTTATCTATCCTGCATAATTATACTTTGTTAAAATACAACTCCGATAAGAGGAAGATTTGTTATGGATAAGCAGGTACTTCTAAAGCGATTGTCCGGTAAAGTTGAGGAAATCCGCAAGCGTTTTTCGGTCAAGACACTATCGATCTTTGGCTCAGCAGCCCGCGGTGAAATGGCCGATGGCAGCGACGTAGATATCCTGGTGGCATTTGACCAAAAAGCAAGTTTTGATCTCTTCATGGACTTAAAATTTTATCTCGAAGAGCTTCTTGGAACGTCAGTGGACCTCGTCACCGACAAAGCTCTTCGCCCCCGGGTTCGTCAGGCAATTGAAGGGGAACTTATTAATGTCGCGTGACCAGGTAATGTATTTGCAGGACATCGCCGAAAGCTGCCAAAAGATATTACGCTTCACTGACGGCCTTACTCAGTCCGACTTGATACAGGATGAAAAAACCTACGACGCTGTTGTACGCAATCTGGAGATTATAGGTGAGGCTGCAAAACATATCTCCGACGAATTGAGAAAGCAACTAACGGGTATTGATTGGCGAAAAATTGCGGGGATGAGAGATATGCTTGCTCATGCATATTTCGGAATTGATAATGATATTCTCTGGGACGTCGTGCAAAATAAGATCCCCCAGTTAGCTAAGTCGGTGGCCAAGTATCTGGATAGCCATTTCCGCTCGAATTGAGAGCCCGTTACGCCGAGCGCAGCCGAGAGGTCTTGCCCATCACACCGAATGCAGTAGAAGGGTCTTGCCGTCACCCCGAGCGAAGTCGAGGGGTCTATTTAAAATTACTTCGCGAAGCGATTTCCTTTCTATATCTCATACATAACCAAGAGAAAACATCCAAAACGGTTGTAGTCACTGGATAGATTTGGTATTTTAATGCGCGAAGCAAAAAAGAAAATGCCGACATTATACGCAAAATCGAGGAAAAACCCGGTGAAAACGCCGAACAAAAAAGAAAATACCAAGCTCGATTTTATCCGACAGATTGTTGCCGAAGATTTAAGGACGAATAAATGGGGCGGGCGGGTAGTAACGCGATTTCCGCCTGAGCCGAACGGCTACCTGCACATCGGACACGCCAAGAGCATCTGTCTGAATTTCGGTATCGCAGCCGAGAACAAGGGGGGCGTCTGTCATCTGCGCTTTGACGATACCAATCCAACCAAGGAGGAAGGTGAATACGTTGAGGCAATCAAGGAAGATGTTCGCTGGCTCGGATGGGATTGGGATGACCAGGCCGACCAGGGCAAAGCCCTGGACCGGATCCCACCTGCCTTCGGCAGGCTGGACCGGATCAAACCGGCCTTCGGAGGGCTGTATTACGCCTCGGACTACTTTGAGCAGATGTATGAATACGCTGTGCAGCTTATAAAAAAGGGCAAGGCATACGTTTGCGACCTGACGGCGGACCAGATAAGAGAGTATCGCGGGACGCTGACTGAGCCGGGCAAAGACAGTCCATATCGCAGCCGCCCAGTTGAGGAGAATCTGGAACTGTTCGAGCGCATGCGGGCGGGCGAATTCCCGAACGGCTCGCGCACCCTGCGGGCGAAAATCGATATGACACATCCCAACCTTAACATGCGCGACCCGGTGATGTACCGAATCCTGCACGCGACGCATCACCGCACGGGTGATAAGTGGTGCATCTATCCGATGTATGACTGGGCCCACGGACTTGAAGATTCCATCGAAAGGATTACCCATTCGATTTGTACGCTGGAATTCGAGAATCACCGGCCGTTGTATGACTGGTTCCTTGACCAGTTGGATATTTTCCATCCTCAGCAGATCGAGTTTGCCCGGCTGAATCTGACCTACACCGTGATGAGTAAGCGAAAGCTTCTGCAACTAGTGCAAGGGGCCAGGGCCAGCGGCTGGGACGACCCGCGGATGCCGACCATATGTGGGTTGCGGCGGCGCGGCTACTCGCCGCAGGCTATTCGGGAATTCTGCAGGCGTATTGGTGTCAACAAGTTCAACAGTACCGTCGATATCGCACTATTGGAATACTGCCTGCGGGAAGACTTGAACAAGACCTCTCCGCGTGCAATGGCTGTCCTTCGACCACTCAAGGTGGTTATCGACAATTATCCACAAGGCCGGGTCGAGGAGCTCGAAGCGGTCAATAATCCGGAAGAGCCCGTCGCCGGCACGCGAAATGTCCCCTTCTCGCGAGAGCTTTACATCGAGCGGGATGATTTTATGGAGGAGCCGCCGAAGAAGTTCTACCGGCTGTCGCCCGGTCGAGAGGTTCGCCTGCGATATGCGTATTTTGTTACCTGCAAGGATGTGATTAAGGATGAAAACGGCGAAGTTGTCGAGCTGCACTGCACGTATGACCCCGCCACGCGAGGCGGTGACGCTCCAGACGGACGCAAGGTCAAGTCAACGCTGCACTGGGTCTCGGCCGCTCACTCGCTCAAAGCCGAAGTACGATTGTACGACCATTTATTCAGCAAGGAGAACCCGGACGATGTGCAGGAGGACGGGGATTTCAAGACTAACCTGAATCCATACTCGCTGGAAATATTATCTTCGTGCCGTGTCGAACCGTCTTTAGGCCACGCAAAGCCGCTAAGTCGATACCAATTCGAGAGGCTTGGCTATTTCTGTGTCGACCCCGACAGTTCCGGCGGCAAGCTGGTATTCAACCGCACCGTCTCGCTTCGTGACCCCTGGGCTAAAATACAAAAAGCGCAGAAGAAGTAGCTAAGCTACTGTTACGAAGTTCTTAGACAATCGCACATCCTGTCTTTCCCGCGAAGGCTGAGAACACCCCCAAACAAGTTTGAGGGTGCCACCCCTGTTTCCATTAATAACGCAAAGCTCAACAATTGTCAGCCAAACAGCTCAGTGAATTTTTCTTCAATTGTGTGGCTTTCGCACAGCGTCCGGCCAATCAGAACCGCTCTTACGCCGACGGACATCAGCTTTTCGACGTCGGCCCGTGTTTTTATTCCGCTTTCGGCAACCAATTCATCTTTATTATCAAGAAGTTCCGCCAATCGGCTGGTCGTATTTAAATCCACCTGCATTGTAGTCAGGTCGCGATTATTGATTCCGAGCACGCTGTATCCTTTTTTAGGAAAGCCGATCAGGCTGCGGACCGTCATTAAGGTATCGGCCCGGTGCACTTCGAGAAGAACTGTTAACGTCAGCTCGGCCGCGGCTATCATCAGGTCCATCAGCTCGCCCGGCTTTAGAGCTTCGGCTATTAACAATATCGCATCGGCACCGGCGGCGCGGGATTCGTACACCTGCCAGAGGTCGATAATAAAATCCTTTCGCAGAACAGGCAAATCCACAGCTTCGTGTATCTGGTTTACGTATTCGAGCCGGCCTTGAAAATATTTTTCATCAGTAAGAACGCTGATCGCATCGGCACCACATTTGGTGTAGATTTGCGCAATTGCCACAGGGTCGAAATCTTCTCGAATAATCCCAGCCGACGGCGAGGCCTTTTTGACCTCTGCGATAACGTTTACACCGCGACTGTTAGGCCTGGTGACGGCTTTATAGAAGTTGCGGCACTTGGGCTTGGCGCGGATTTGTTCCTTAAGCTGCTCGATACTCCTCTGTGATTTCCGATAGCTTACCTCGGCCCTTTTGTCAGCGATTATTTTATCTAATATGTTCGCCAATTCCGTTTATCCTGCGACCTTAACATAGCCCATACGAAGCTCGCTGAGCGTATTTGCCAGAACTGTTTCTTCCTCTTTGGTCAAATTGCCCTTGGTTTTCTCCTCGAGGGTCTCAAGCATATCGATATTGTATTTCGCCAGTGCCAGGTCCGGCTGCCTTTTTTCCTGTCCCTCTACCTGCAGCAGGCCCAAGGCAAATAATGCCTGCGTAGTGAGCATACTCACCAGCGCAGCAAAATTACCATTCGGTAAAGGCCCGCGGTGCTTGCCTTCTTCCTGAGCCTTTTTCTTCTCAGCCGCTTCCTGTGCCGCTAATATTTCCTTCTCTCTTTGCGCTTCCTGTTTCCAATCCTCGTCGATTATGATCTTCTTTTCCTCTTTCTTTTCTTCTTCAGCCATAATTAGAAGCCCCTGTAAATCCTGCACTTCGATTATTTTCGATATTTTTTCATACTTCTATCGACATCCCGCCTCTGCTGGCGCTCGGCGATTGTCCGGCGTTTGTCGTATTGTCTTTTTCCTCTGGCCAGAGCCAGCTCTATTTTAGCCAGACCTCTGTCGCTAAAATAAATCCGCAGCGGCACAAGGGTAAAGCCTCGCTGTTCGAGCTTTATTTTTATCCTGCGGATCTCGGCCTTGTGCAGCAATAGTCTTCTGTTTCTAACCGGTTCATGCGGAAAACTTCCTGCTTGTTGGTATTGGGCGATGGTTGCACCGACGAGCCAGCACTCGTCGTTCTGGACCCTTGCATATGAACCGTTAAGGTCGGCCTGAGCGTCCCGCAGCGATTTAACCTCGGTGCCCAGCAGTTCCAGGCCGGCCTCGAACTTCTCGATAAGCTCGAAGTTTCTGTAAGCCTTTTTATTGACCGCCGCCGAGCCCTGTTTATCCTTGTCCTTGCGCGATTTTACTGCCATTTGCGCTATAATACCGGCAGGAGAGGATTCCTGCAAGACCAGGGTTCCTCCGGTCTATATACGGCCGGGCGGTCTTCTGTTTCTGCCGGTCATTTTCTTGGCCGAATCACCCAGGTCCTGGCGCATTTCGTCAGCGAGGGCCAAAAGCCGTTCGACCACGTCCGGATGCCCAGCAGAGACATCGTGCCGCTCGCCTATATCTTTTTCCAGGTCAAATAGTGCCAGGCCTATCTTGCCCTGCTCATACTTTACGGGTCGGCCGCCGGTGCCGCCCTTTCGTCCGGCTAAGGTGCGGTAGCCGTGGGGCAGGTGCAGCTTCCACTTGCCGCTGCGGACCGCCTCGAGCGCAAAGCCGCGATAGTAGAAGAACGCTTCGTGCGGACTCTTTGCTCCGGGCTTACCCGACATCAACGGCCAGATGTCTTTGCCGTCGATGCGGCGAGCGGGCAATTTCGCCCCGGTTATCTTCGCGATGGTCGGCAGGACGTCCATCGTCGATGCTGGTTCACTGCAGACAGTACCGGCGGGGATTTTGCCCGGCCAGCGCATAATGGTTGACTCGCGCTGGCCACCGTCGAACGTCGTACCCTTGCCCTCACGCAGCGGTCCGGCCGAGCCGGCGTGGTCGCCATAGCTCAGCCACGGGCCATTATCAGAGCTGAATATCACCAGAGTTTTTTTATCGATGCCCAATCGCTTCAGTGTTGACAGTATCTGTCCCACCGACCAGTCGATTTCCATCATGACGTCGCCATACAGACCCTGTTCGGATTTGCCCTTGAATTTGTCGGAGACAAACAACGGTACGTGCGCCATCGAATGCGGCAGATACAGAAAGAACGGCTGGTCCTTGTTCCTCTCAATGAACCTTACTGCACGCTCGGTGTACCACGTGGTAAGCTGCGTCTGGTCGGGATTGTATTCGATGATTCTTTCGCCCTCGATAAGCGGCAGGTCAGGATACCGTTCCGGGCGCTCTGGGTGCTGGGGCCACATATCGTTCGAGTAAGGCAGGCCGAAGTAGTCGTCGAAACCATGTCGCATCGGCAGGAATTTGGGATGATGCCCTAAGTGCCACTTACCGTAGCAGGCGGTGGCATAACCGAGCGGCTTGAGCACCTCAGCGATTGTCTGCTCGGCGCTGCTTATGCCGGTTTTCGCACTGGGGCCGATCACGTTCGGCAGGCTTACACGCTGTGGATAGCAGCCGGTCATCAGCGCCGCCCGCGACGGAGTGCAAGACGGCGCAGCAGCGTAGAAATCCGTGAACTTCACGCCCTCGGCCGCCATCCGGTCGAGATTTGGCGTTTGGTATCCTTTGGCGCCGAAAACACCGACGTCGGCGTAGCCGACATCATCGCAGAACACGATAACCAAATTCGGTTTGTCCGCCGACGCTTTGCCCGAGGTTCGCAGAGAATCGCTGCACCCCGGCACTGCCAGCGCCGCCGCTGTCAGGCCGGCTGTCTTTAAGAAATCACGTCTGTTCATTTTTCTCCTTTTTGTCCTATAATATTTATCCTTACTTGTCATCTTTACTCACATTTTTTATAGGCCAAGGCTTGACAGCACATCTCTCGGCCCAACTTCCATACATAGCCTTTAACTGCTCCACTTTTTGCGGATACTTTTGGGCAAGATTATTTAACTCAGTACGGTCGGCTTCGAGGTCGTACAGCTCCCACCGGCCTGGATGCTTTGAGACCAGTTTCCACTTGCCTTTTCGCACGGCGCGGTTGCCCTCGTGCTCCCAGTAGAGGGCCTGGCGTTCAATCGTTCTGTTGTCGAAGGCCGGCAGCAGGCTTTTGCCCTCCATTGGCGTGATCTTGTGGCCTTTGTATCTGGAGGGATATTTTGCGCCCGCAACGTCGATGCATGTTGCCATAATGTCGATGAGATGCCCGGGCTGATGTCGCAGCTCGCCCGGCGCCTTTACGTGTGACGGCCAGTGAGCTATCAAGGGCGTGGCGATGCCGCCTTCGTGGACCCAGTGCTTGTACAGGCGGAAAGGGGTGTTGCTGGCGTTGGCCCACGGTCTGCCATAGGCGATGTAGGTATCGGCCGGGCCGGGCATCACACCCTTACCGGTACGCACGGGGCGACCGTCACGCGTCACCTTGGGCTGCATATCCGGCTGCAGCGCGTTTTTGTCCATCGGTTTCAATGGTATTTCTTTCGACGGGTCCGGCTTGATTAGGCCGCGGCTACCATACTCTTCGGCGCAACCGCCGTTGTCGGCCAGGAAGAAAATCAGTGTGTTCTCGAAGCTGCCAGCGTTGCCGGCCTTTAATTCCGAGACGATACGTCCGATGCCCTGGTCCAGGCAATCGACCATCGCCGCATATACTTCCATACGGCGCTGGTGCCACTGTTTGTTCTCGGCCTGCTCCCAAGGCGACACTGCTGAATCACGCTCTGTAATCTTCCATTTGCTCTGGACAATTCCCATCTCGATCATGCGCTTGTGTCGTTGAGCCCGCAGTGCATCCCAGCCCCGGGCGTATCGGCCTTTGTACTTGGCGATGTCTCGCGGCAGTGCATGCATCGGCCAATGTGGTGCCGTGTAGGCGACATACATAAAGAACGGTTTATCCGAGTTGTGCCCACGAATGAATTTGACGGCGTTGTCGCTGATGGCGTCGGTGTAATAAAAGTCATCACTATCCGGCGGTATCTGTGTATTGTCACGGGTCAGAGAGCACGGATCGTAGAAACTGCCGGCGCCGTGAATAGTTCCGAAGAAGCGGTCGAACCCGCGCTGGCGCGGCCAGTTGTGCTTCGGGCCATCCGGCCCGCGGTGTCTGGTCACGTGCCACTTGCCGGACATGTACGTACTGTAACCGGCCTGTTTGAGCACCTCGGCGATGGTTACACAGCGGTTGTTCAGGTCGCCGCGATAACCGTCATAACCTCTGTCATTCATCATGTGTCCGACGCCTGCCTGGTGCTGGTAGAGCCCGGTCATCAGTGAAGCCCTCGTCGGGCAGCAGCGGGCGGTGTTGTAGAACTGCGTAAAGCGCAAGCCGCCGGCGGCAAGTCTATCCAGGTTGGGCGTGTGAATTTCACCACCATAGCAGCCGATGTCCGAATATCCCATATCGTCAGCCATAATCAGAATAATATTCGGTCGCTGCCTTTTGCCGCCGAGTGACTGAAACGCACTTGTGCATCCCGGCATCGTCAGCGCCGCCGCTGTCAGGCCGGCGGCCTTTAGAAAATCACGACGGGTGTAACTGTGCGTATTCATACTTACTTTCTCCTTGCAAACACAGTACAAGAACTTGCTTCTTACTGCAATTTGGGTTAAACATTATGGCGTTTTATTTCATTGAATCCAGAGTCGCCTGAAGCCGCTTCCTAGCCGAGGCAGCTTCCTCACCCCCCTGGCCTGCCGGATTCGGATTCTCCTCGAGCGTATCAGCCGCCACATCATAAAGATTGCCGGCCTGATTATAATCGCCGGTGCCGTAAAGTTTCCACCGCTGGTCGCGTGCGAAACGATACAACGTCGAACCCGGGTCTCTCTGATACCAGCAAAATATCCAATCTCTGGGATTGCCAGTCTGGCCACGAAGCTGAGGAAGGAAACTCCGCCCGTCAATGGTTATATTCTCAGGAAGCGAAGCGCCGCCGGCCTCTGCCAGAGTCGCAAGCATATCGCTGAAATCGACGAGGTCTCCGGAGACCTGGCCCGCCGGGGTCGTACCTTTCCAATTTGCAACAAGAGCAACATGTGTGCCAGCATTGGTGGTTGAGCCTTTGCCTCCGTCGATAGAGCTGCCATCAGCCATTTCTGAGGTAATTCCCCTGGGCGTACCGTTATCACCGGTGAACAGAATAAGGGTGTTCTCGCGCAGGCCGAGGTCGTCCAGTTTGCGGACGATGCGCCCTATGACTTTGTCCATATAGGCAACCATATCGCCGAAGTATTTCTTGTCCGTTACGTTCTGTCCCCACTCGGGGCTGTCAGGCGTGGGGCAAAAGGGACCATGGGTCAGAGCCATCGGAAAGTAAAGGAAAAACGGCCTGGAACTGCTGGATTTGTGGCGCTCTACGAAGTCGTCGATATAGTCGCAAAAGACATCAGGGCCATATTTGCCCACAAGATTGCCGAGCAGCCGGCCGTTCTGTATGATCTTCGGGTCCCGGTAGCGAGACCCCTTGGGAGCGTCAGCATCCTCCATATGCCAGAGGCAATACTCATCGAAGCCGGCATCGTAGGGGCCGGTAAAACCTCGGCCTTTTAATTGCCACTTGCCGGCGATGCACGTATCGTAGCCGGCGCCCTTCATTACATGGGCAAAGGTCCTCTCTGTGAAGTCGAACACACCAAACCTGACGTAGTTGCGAGCGTTAGACCTGCCGGTCATAATCTTCACACGCGACGGCGTGCAAAGCGGCTGGGAATAGCAGTGCTCGAACCGCATACCGGTTCCGGCCAGCTCGTCAAGCACAGGCGTCTTATAAGATGCGCTGCCGTAACATCCCAGACACTCAAACCCGAGGTCGTCAGCCATTATCAGGACAATGTTCGGACGCTTGGCACCGGTATGGACCTCTAAAGTCCGATTCGACAGCACAAACCCGCCGGCTCCAACTGCTCCGCATTTCTTCAAAAAATCACGTCGATTCATAACAGTCTCCCGTTCTCCTGCCTGGTTTTCTCTTTCGCTGGCTTTGCCGTTTCCCCTGCTTGTTGCTGGCAGGGGCCGGTCAAAAATACCACCCAAAAACAAGCCCGCCGTGGGTTGGGCGGGCAAGATTACCTCAATAATTAAACTTCGGCAGCCATTTTGCCAGTTCATCGGCGACGCTACGATGCTCGGGAGCAGGACGTGCCGGCCAAAGCAGATTGGTCCACTCCAGCGGGTCATTGTCGCGGTCGTAGAGTTCCTCGGTCCGGTCGCTATAACGGATGTATCGCCAGCGTGCTGTGCGGAGCGAGTGATTCAGTCGCCCGTGTGTTGTCAGTGCCGGCCGTTCCCAGGTGTCGCCTGCCTCCTTCAAAAATGGCATTAGACTCCTGCCTTCAAGACCCTCCCTGGGAGTGAGGCCGCAAACGTCTATAAGCGTCGGGTAGATGTCGACGAGATTTACCGGCTGATCGCATCTCGCGCCCGGGCGGGTCATACCGGGAACAACGAACATCAAAAGGTTGTGCGTTGCCTCTTCCCAGAGGGCAAACTTTTTCCAGTGGAGCTTCTCGCCGAGGTGCCAGCCGTGGTCACTCCAGAGCACTATGACGGTATTGTCGCGATAGCGGCTGTCATCGAGGGCGTCGAGGACGCGACCAACCTGTCTATCAACAAAGGCCCCACATGCAAGGTAGGCGGCGACACCCTCACCCCAGGCATTCTCGCGGTAGTCGACTATCTTCTCGTGCAATTTGCCTGCCATTTTAACGCCGATCGGCGGGACATCATCGAGGTCATTTTCGTCGATGTTGGGCAGTGTTACGCTCTCAGGGTGAAACATGTCAAAGTATTCTTGGGGCACACACCATTTGAGGTGGGGTTTGAAGAAACCGCATGCCAGGAAGAAGGGTTTGTCGTGTTCTTGCTGGAGCTGCTCGCCGGTCCAGATGGCAACCTTGTAGTCGTCCATATCCTGCTCCGTACCATCCACGGGGCCCCATTCAACATTGCCGGTAAGATTGGCGTAACGCCGATGAGCTTTAAGAGGCGGTGGGTCTCCACCCTTCGGGATAAACTCGTCCCACGCACCGGGACCGGTATCAGGCTGACTGCCATGATATATTTTTCCGCGGCTCATAGCCTTATAGCCGTTAGCTCTGAAATGCTGGTTCAAAGTTATCACGTCGGGCATGAGAGTACGCCAGGGGTCCGGGTTCTTATAGACGCCGGAGGTTGAAGGCAGAATGCCCGTCATCAGAGCAGCCCTTGAAGGATTACACGCCGGTGCTGAGCAGTGTGCGCTGGTAAAAAGTACGCCTCTTTGAGCCAGCCTGTCAAGGTTTGGCGTCTTCGCGTCCGGATGACCGCCCAGACAGCCTATCCAGTCATTCAAATCATCGATAGCGATAAAAAGTACGTTGGGCCGCTCGCCGCCAAAACGGACTTGCAGAGCCCGATCCGACAGTACAAACCCTCCTGCCACGCCTGCACATTTCTTCAAAAAATCACGCCGATTCATTCTTTCCCTTTCTAATTCCAACTTCCAATTCTAAATTCCTCTCGAGGTGGCACATAACGATTTCACCGCTTTTTCTTTGGTCTCGTGCGTGTTTTCAGCTTCGAGATTTGCTCGCCCATCTGTGAGCGCCATTCGGCATACATCCCTTCCAGTTCCCCCACCACCCCCGGCCGTTCAGCCGCCAGGTCATGCTTTTCACTGATATCAGCCTCAAGATCAAACAGCTCTAAAGAGCCTTTTCGAGAAAGGAGCTTCCATTTGCCGGCCCGAACGGCCCACTGCTGGGACCCGTCGTACCAGAAAAGGGCCTTGTGCAGAGGCTCTTCAGCTTCTCCACGAAGGGCCGCGAGCATGTCCTTTCCGTCATAGACACGGTCGCCGGGAAGCTCCACGCCGGCTGCCGAAAGGATAGTAGGCACAATATCGACGCTGATAACCGGCTCCGAGCAGACCGCTGCCTTCGGCAGTTTTCCCGGCCATCGTACAATAAACGGCACCCGGATTCCACCCTCATAAACACTCTGCTTGTAGTCCCGCAAAACGCCGTTATTGGCAAAATTCTTTTTGGCGCCTCCGTTGTCCGAGAAAAAGATTACCAGAGTATTGCCGTCGGCGCCGGTCCGCTTCAGAGCGTCCAGCACTTTCCCAATCGCCTCATCCATACTCGTGAGCATTGCCAGGTAGATGTCCCGGTTCTCATCTCCGGTATTGAAGCGTTTTATATAGTCATCCGGCGCCTGCAGCGGCCAGTGCACAGCGTTAAAGGGCAGATAAAGGAAGAAAGGTCGCTTATGGTGGCGCTCTATAAACGACACGGCTTGGCGCGCCAGGTTATCTGTCAGGTAACCCGTATCGTTAATTGGTTTGTCATTGCGATAGATGGAGTTATGTTCGTCCGTTATCTGGAGCTTGAAATAATCATGCGCGCCGTGTCCGAGGAATCCATAGAATTCGTCAAAACCACGCTGCAAAGGACGATATTCCGGTTCAAGGCCCACGTGCCATTTGCCGACGACCCCGGTGGCATAACCTTCCTTCTTGAGCAGGTCAGCGACGGTAACTTCACTCAAAGGCAATCCGACCCTGGAATCGCCTCCTGTATAAAAGCCGAACCGCTGCTGATAGCGGCCGGTCAGCAGTCCGGCCCGAGTCGGCGCACAGACATAGGCGCTCGCGTAACCGTCTGTCAATCGCACCCCTTCGGCGGCCAACCAGTCAATATTGGGCGTGCGGACCTCCTTCGGATGGTCATAACAGCTTACATCCGCGTATCCCTGGTCGTCTGAAACGATAAGCACAATATTCGGCCGGCTACGAATACCAGCTTTCAAAACCCGATTCGACAGTATAAACCCGCCTGCCACGCCTGCACATTTCTTCAAAAAATCTCGACGCGTGTATTGTGCACTCATGTCTATTTTCTCCTCATCAAATAAGGTACAGAGACCCGCCTCCTATTACAATCCGAGTCATGCCCTTATAGTCTTCTCTACCTCACCGAATCCAGAACGGTCTGAAGCCTCTTCCCGGCAGCGGCGGCTTCCGGCCCGGCCGGGTTCGGGTTCTGCTCGAGCACGTCGGCCCGGACATCATAAAGATTGCTGGTAACATAGAGTTTCCATCGTTTGTCGCGCACAAAACGCTGCATTTTGCGCCCGCCCCATCTCGAGTCATAATGACAGAATATCCAATCTCTGGGATCGCCTTTTTGGCCGCGAAGCTGAGGCAGGAAGCTCCGCCCGTCGATTATCATGTCCTCCGGCGGTGAAGCGCCGGTCATCTCTGCAAAAGTCGGAACAAAATCACTGAAATCCACAAGGTCACCGCACACTTTGCCGGCGGGCACTACGCCCGGCCAGCTTGCGATAAGAGGAACGCGTGTGCCCGCATCAGCTGTATCACCCTTGGCCCCCTGGATGACCCCGTCCGGCATTTTCGATTTAATGCTCTTATGCGTGCCATTGTCGCCGGTGAACAGAACCAGTGTATTCTCGCGCAGGCCAAGCTCATCCAATTTCCGGACAATTCGTCCCGCGATTTTGTCCATGTAACTAACCATATCGGCGAAGTATTTGGTGTTATTCTTGTGTGTCCGTTTTTTCCAGTCTTCGCTGTCCGGCGTGGGAACAAAGGGGCTGTGAACAAGCGCCATCGGGAAGTACAGGAAGAAGGGTCCGGTCTTGTGACGCTCGATAAAATCAAGCGCATAGTCGGTAAAGACATCGGGGCCGTATTTGCCTTCGAGGTCCTCACGAGACTTACCGTTTTCAACAATCAAAGGGTCTCTGAAGCGAGGGCCTCTATCGGTTATTTGCCAGAGGCAATACTCATCGAAGCCGGCCTGGCCCGGCAGGCTGCCGGTGCCGCGAACCTCGGGGGCCTGATTAACACTGCCGTACAACTGCCACTTACCCACAACGCAGGTGGCGTAACCGCACCGCTGCAACAAATGTCCAAAGGTCTTCTGCGTCGGGTCGAGAACACCAAAGGCCGTATAGTTGCGGAAGTTGTATTGGCCGGTCATAATCTTCACACGTGACGGCGTACAAAGCGGCTGTGAATAGCAGTGCTCGAACCGCATACCGGCCCCGGCCAGGCCATCAAGAACAGTCGTCTTATAAGATTCGCTGCCGTAACAGCCGAGGCACTCGTAACCGAGATCGTCAGCCATTATCAGGACAATGTTCGGCTTGTTCGCAGCCTTTCCAGCCGCAAACCGTCGAGAGGTGTTCGCACATCCCGGTACGGTCACCGATGCCGCTCCAAGGCCCACGGCCTTGATAAATTCGCGGCGGCTTACCGCGCACGAATTGAGCATAGGCTCACGCCTAATCGATGCGGGGTTCATCTTCGGTTCCATAAAAAGAGTCCTCCTCGTGTTTTTGTCAAGTACTCAAATTAACCGGCCAACTTGCTACTTCTTGAGCAGCCACTGATGAATGAATGCTGCGACAAACCAGACCGCAAAGCCTGCACATAGCACAAGCCAGAGGGACAGGTGCTTGCGAAAACATATAAAGGCCACAAGAAAAAACAAAACGGTCGGCACAATGCCCCACAAGGCACCTTTGGTGTAATCGGTCATCAGGTCGAATCTGCCGGGATTATCCAGAGCCAACCAGATAAGCACGATAAGCCCGGTCAATGGCATTACAGCAATCAGGCCGGCCAGTGTCGGCAGCTTGCGCCCTATCTGAGTGCAAAACACGATAACACATACGCTGACCAATAGCTTGATTACAAATCGCATATCGACTGTTCTCACGTCGTTACGAGCCAAGTGCTGAACGTCGCACACAGTGGTAGTGTATCCTGCCTTCGACGGGCCAAAATCTCAAAAATATTCAGCTTTGTGTCTTACGCAGGATTTCTTATTTGATAAACCGAATAGTCAACGGATAGCGATAGTGGTGACCATTGTTGGCCTTAACCGCCGCAATCAACAAAAAGATAAGGTCAACAATCACAACAGCCGCCAGCAGGAAAAAACCAACGCATATAAAAGTCAACACCGCAGAAATAAGCCCATAAATCGTCATCGAAATCTGGAAGTTCACTGCCTCTTTGCCCTGCTCGTCTACGAATGGGAAGTCATCTTTCTTTATCTGCCAGACAACTAACGGCGCGACAATGTTGCCAACGAAAGGGATTACTATTCCGGCAAGTCCCGCCAGATGGCAGATCATTGCCCACATACAGGCGTCCTTATTGATTTCTTTGCTCTCCGGAGTCTCTGGAACAGCTTCCGGCTGTTCCGTGCTTGCTGGCTGCTCTGTTTGCGCGCCGCCGGCATTTTCTTCCGCTTCCGGGTTTTCCTCTTTTTTTGCCATAGTTCAACTCCCTTCAATTAAGTTACTTTTGACCTAACAAATCGACCCCTCTTTTAACAAAGGCCCATTACGCCGTCAAGGATAAAAATCTGACCGCCTGGAATCCACTCTGGACATCCCATAATTTCTTTATTTCTTGACATTTTTCTCTCAATCAGATATATTCTGTTAGTATGTAATATCACGGAGGAGTGGTGAGAAGGCCTTCCATAATTTCCTACCAAGCTTTCCACCGCAAGAAAAAAGTATGGTTGTTTCGGAGTCCAACGGCGACAAGGGTGCAGCCGCAAAACGGTTGGTCAGTGCGCCCGCGCAGCAAAGGTTTAAACAAAAAGTGGTATTTTGTTGTGAAATATTAACAATTTTTTGAAAGGAGAGATGAAAATGACTAATGCAAGAACGACAATTTGGGTGATGGCAGTAGTACTATCTATGGCCAGTTCGCGCCTGATGGCATGGACGCAATTTAAAGACGGCCAAATACACAATATCGACTATGAAATCAACGACGATGTTTGGGTGGATTGGCAAACGCCATTGATGTATACCACCGTAAACATGCCGGCTGGCGGAAGCATAAACTCTCCCTATAAATTGCAAGGGTTTGAACACAGTCGCATAAATATCTTCGGCGGGTCGATAGGAACTGAGCTACGGGCCTGGCAGCGTACGAAGACAGCCTAGTAAATATCCTCGGTGGCTCGACAGGATATGACCTTCACGCCTACGACAGCAGCCAGGTAAACATGTCCGGTGGGTCGATAGGAAAGAACCTATGGGCCTCCGGCAGCAGCCAGGTAGATCTCTTCGGCGGGTCCATAGGAGGTTACCTGTACGCCTCGGGAAGCAGCCAGGTAGATCTCTTCGGCGGGTCCATAGGCGATGAGTTGATTTCAAGCAGTTCGGCCATTTTAACAATAGACGGTTCGGATTTTGCGGTCGATGGAGCCCCCTTTGGTTACGGTGAACTTACCAGTATACTTGGCGGTTCCTGGACTGATGAAACTTCCAGACATCTGACCGGCACGCTGGCCAGCGGCGAACTGATTGGTAATGATTTTTATATCGGCCACGATGGCAAAATCGTCCTGATCCCCGCCCCCGGCGCTGTTGTGCTTGGCAGCATCGGCTTAGGTCTTGTCAACTGGCTGCGGAGACGAAGAACACTGTAAGAGCATCTACACAACGCAAAATTGGATAAGGCTGTAAGTCCCGAGGTAGGCGGGATAAGGCGCTAACCGGTGGATTTTCTGTTTTCCCGGCAGAATTTGCCCATCAACTCCATAGCTTTGTTCAGACTTTCAGCCGAGCCGTCCATTTTCGCATAGGCATCAACCAGCTCCAACAATTCCGCAGCCGGCTCGACCCGACCATAATGGTGCGCAACGTTGACAATGGCCGCATCAAGGCCGTATTCGGCCGCCTTTGCAACATAGGCCCTGCAGACACCGATCTTTCTACCCGGCCAATCGCGGACACAGTTGCTCACCCCAAGCGAGCAGTGCACACCGCTCATTTTCAGGTCGCTTTTGATTTTCCTTATCGTCTCGAACGCCCGGTAGGTATAACCCGGCACATTCGGCTCCATCGGCATATCTATCGCCAGCGGAAATACGGTCGAGTCAAAGAATATCTCGCCGGGCTTAAAGCCGTACTCACCGACCGCCTTTTCAAAAATCTGCCTCGCCAAGGAATACAGCTCATCGACTGAGTGCGAACCACCGGGCCCGACAGGCGCCTCTTTGCCAATCAACAGGCCTATGAAAGCATAGTCGAAATCCTTTTTTAGCGGCAGTATTTTATCCATCGTATAAACTTTGACGGAGTTTATGAGCGGCTGTTTGACCTGTGCGTCGGTATTATACCACTCCTTCAACCCGGCTATTAGAACATCATCGCTGCTGCTGTCGATGCAAACCGGCACACCACCGCCCCACTCGCGAACGAGCCTGACGTATTCGACCATCATATCAACAGCGACCTGTGGCCCGCCGAAGGCGGGATTGATCCGGTGCAGGGCTTCGCCCTGCTCGCCAAAGGCATCGAGGTTGACTGCTATGTAATCAGCGCCTTCGCCGGCCTGCGATTCGATTAAGGCCTTGATGTAATTCAGCGGCTCGCTCGGTGTAGAATAGGCATCAGCACCAAGCTCGCTCAACTGCTTCATTATTCTGCCGGTCTTCGGAATTGAAGCATGGATTGATTCGCCAATAGCAATAAACGGATTCTTCATCGTGTGGTCCTTAACACCAAATATCTCGGCTGGCAGCGCCAGCCAGGATCAGACCCGTCGTTGGCGGGTCGGCTGCTATTTTATTTATAACCTGTATTTACAAATACTTATATAACTCCATCATCTTTTTCACACATTATGTTGGCGTCGCGATGGTCGCAAAGTCTGGCTCTGTAAGCGGCTCAGCGTTGTGGGTAACCTGTTGATAACTCAAAATCCACCTCTTAAGCTGCCTTTCTGCGATGCCGAAAATGTCAGCAAAAAATAAATCGCATTTTCTGCCGCCGCCTCTTGGGCCTGCCCAAAAAGCCGCTCTTTTTCTCGTAACTTGCCTCTAATAAACGAGTTGCATTTTCCGACAAAATCACTCCTAAAAGTCGTTTCCATTTGACCGCCTGTAAGCAAACAGTATGCCCAAATTTCCCAAATTTTGCAATCGCTTGGCGAAAAATTGTACTGTTCGTGGATAATTCAGTAATATCAGCCGGGGCGCTTTTTAGTCTTGAAGCGTTTGGCATACTCAGCGGTGAGGTCAAGATACTGCTGCTGGTATTCTAACGACGGTTCGATCTCACTGCCCTCGTGCCATTCGTTGAAGCTGGTAATCAGTATCCAGTCAGGGTCGGCTTTTATGGCCTCTTCCCATTGAACACGATAAAGCTCGGTCTCATAGCGGTCCACCGCAAGGCCGGGTTTACGGATTTTTGTGTCATCGTAGCCGGGAATCACCGTCAGGGCACTGATCTTGTCAGCCTGGTCGGCCAACTGCACCCAGGATTGGTATGTCCCAGAGGCCCACTTGCGCACGTCGGCGGGGGTCATGCCTTTGAGTGAACCGGCGGTGTTGTAAGTGTGAACACCGTCAAAAATACGGGCCGCACCGTGGCTAAACTGGTCACCGATTGCCGTAACGCCTTCTTCGTACTTCTTGTTGACGATTTCGATAGCTTTCTGCCAGCCCGTCAAGCCAAGTTGCCGCAGGGCACGGCCATACACAAATACCACCGGCTTTCCGTCGACTTTAAGATGAGCAGGATGTTTACCGTATTTATTCAGGACCTTGATAATATCATCTGCCGCCGTCTGCGGCGTTTGCGGCTCTGGCACCTTTTCGTAATAGATGCACGCGCGCAGTCCGTGACGCAGGCAGCTGGTGAGAATCTTGTCCATAGCCCGGTCCGAGTAACTATCGTGACCCCACCAGCTTACGATAAACGTATCTATCCGGGCACGCTCGGCCCATCGGCAGTGCTGGTCGAGCAGCTTCGGGTCGTGCGAGTCGTAGGCACCGAGTACCGGATAGTTGGTACTGGCCTCGATGTCTTTGTTGGCCGCATCTATTCGGCCCCAGTGCACCGTCCTGCCGGCGCCGCCCGGTCCGTCAGGCGTGCCATACCAGGGATAATAAAACGTCATAACCCTCCGGGGCACTGTGCTGTGCTCCCGGCCGGCTCGCTCACCCAACGTGTCAGCTTCCAACTGTGCTCCGGCCCACAATGCCGTCGTCAGAGCGATAATCACAAGTAGCAGTATCCGTAAGCGCATGTCCTTGTATATTGCAGTCATACCTGATCCCCTGATCTAACCGTACCGGCTAATATTCAACCGCTACCAAGGTTCGCGGCGTTACCTCAGTAAATTTTAGCTTCCTCCGGCTCCAGGAAAACTCAACATTTCCCTCAGGCGGCAAAACCAACGTCTCTCGTGCCTTGACGGGTTTAGAGAATTCAAGAGAAACATCTATCGGCTCATCGTTGAAATTTTCGACGACCAGACAACTCCCGCCGATTAAGTACAAAGCAACTTTATTAGGAGCATCAAATCTTATTCCAAACGGTGCCAGCAATTTATTCCGGACAGGATTGAGCTGCCTTCGGTTTAACTTAAGCAAACTGCGAGGATTTCCGTTGACTTCTAAGACTGTCAAATTCTCATCACCGGTATTAATGTTGCTTAACCGTTTGGCCAGTCCATCTGTTATCAGCACAGGCTTTTCGGCATCGAGCATTGTTTTGAGTTTGCCGGAGAAGCCCGGCTCTTTGAGCACATGCACCGAGAAAAATGCGGCCTCAGCATCAGTGCTAATCTCGGCGGCAGGCACAAGGGGCAGTCCTAACATTCCTACGAAATCGAATACGTACTGCTCATCGTAAGCGTCACTGTTCGGCGGCTTTGGTGCGAGAATACCTTTGATAGGTTTGTTTCGCACCAATCGGGCCAGCTCGAACAATCCGGGAATCTCGGCGCGTAATTTCCTGACGTTCGCCGGCCCGGTATTGCGCTGAAGCGCGCCATAACAAAACAGCAGCATCTCCTTCGCGTCTGCCAGAACCGTCTGGCGCGCCTGCTCTACGTAGGTATCCTCTGTGGTGCCGAGAGGGTCGAACCAGCCGCCGCCCGTCTTCAAGCCACCTATCCCGCCGAGCCAGCGCATAATATAGTAAGCTTCGTACTGAACTTTGCCTCCCCAGCGCTTATCCTCATAATCGCGTGTTTCAGTGCCGACCCAGATTCTATCGTAATCGGCTGTTTGGCGCAAAACCTCATACCCGCGGTTGTGGAAGTTATCGTACCATTGTGGATACTTAATTATGATTTTTACCCTGGAATTTATCGCTTTTGCCGGTTTCAAAATGCGTTCCCTGCCGACCCTTATCATAAGAGGGCAACGATAATCGGGCCAAGATTTTTCCCTGCGCGCCTTTTGACATTCATCACATTCGCAATTGGTAAAAAGAAAGTCATCAATCATAATCTCATCGAAGATGGAAGCTGCATATTCGAAAATCTTTTGCAAATTCTCACATGTCTTCCTATCTGTGTAACAGCCGACATTCCCCCAGCCTGTTGATATCTTGCCGACTCTCGTAGTCGTAATACAACCGGAAACCTCAAATCCCTCTTTCTTGAATCTGGACTTGGTATGTTCCAGGGTTTTCCTATCCACGGTATATCCGCCTCTAAAAGACTCTAAAAACACATGTGTAACGCCGGTCTTTTTACACCATTCGACAGCTTCGTTTATGCCCTCCTCTGTGGACAAATGGTCGCGCACGTTCTGCGCCGTAAACAGCGTGGAAATCTTCAAAAGCTCCTTGTTTTCATTTGCCAGATCCCATAATGACTGCGACTGACACTTCAAAGCCATTAACAAAACCAATCCGGCAACAGTATATTTCAAACGTCTCGATTTGATCATTCTCTCTACCTCCTCGGACCGTCTCCGTAGGTTAGTCTTTTTCAAAGCGAGCGATCTTCTCTTTCAGCGAGCGACAGGCCGCCGTCGGGTCGGCAGTTTCGGTCACCGCAGAACAAACCGCAATCGCCTTAGCACCAGCCTCCAAAACATCTTCGACATTGTCCAGTGTTATACCGCCGATAGCCACATTACCGATGCCGGTACCGGCGAGCTTCTCTGTTGCCTGCCTGACATAGTCCAGGCCGACGGCCTCAGCGGTCGGCTTTGTCACGGTTGCAAAGACAGGCCCCAGGCTCACATACGTGGGGCGCTGGTCGCAGGCAGCACGCAACTGCTTGAGCGAATGTGTACTCTTGCCGATAATTAACGGAGCCAGCTGGAGCCTGCGGGCCTGGTTGATGGGCAAATCATTTTGGCCAAGATGCATACCATCGGCGCCGACGGCAACTGCGACATCAGCTCTGTCGTTTATTATGCTCAGAACGTCGGCTGCTTTGCATATCTTTACAAATTCAACAGCAATAGCAAAAAGTTTGTCATCCTCGACGGCCTTTGCCCGAAGTTGAATGCAATCGGCGCCACCGGCTATGCATCGATGAGTTAAAGAAATAACATCTGCGGGCAAGCTGCTGGTAATAATTATGTAGAGTCTAACTCGTTTGAATTTCTCGGCTGGCTCGCTGAAAAGAACAATGTCCTTCTCAAGTGCATAAGCGTTGAATCGCAGCTTTTCGATTGTCTCAGCAACGGACCGGTCTTGCGTCTGGGTCATCTCGGCGAGCGTTCGTAACGCCTCGGTTAGACGTTTGCAGCCGGCAGTAAAACAATCAATCAGATTGCCGCGCGCAAGCTGTTTATCAGCCGTTTTGCCGAGACCGACATCGGCGAGCGTATCTCTGCTCGAGATGAGTCGGCTGGCATCGAGCTTGCCGATAGCGGCTGAAAGCTCATGCCGAAGCTGCTTGGCTCGGCTGGTAAGTGAGTCCGAATCCAAAGCGAACCGGCAAAAGTCTTCGATTACGCGACTCGCCTCGCGGGCACGATTGAAATTAGCATCGATAATTCTGTAAACCGCACGTTCCATAACGGCCTTGATTATACGAGCCAGAGCGGGGATTTAGTAGCTAAAACCAGGCAAAAATAATCGGGTTATCAGAGGATTTTCCGTCAGATTTGTGCTAATTATCTCGGCACCAACAACGGATGCTTTTTGCGCAGAAAAATGGAGCCGTCCCTCCTCCGGAACGGCTCCGCACTATGTTGTACAAAACCAACTCTGCCGGGTTTTCAGCACCGGCAACGCCGATTCTGATGTTTCCTGAAATCGGGCGGCACCATCCTCCTCCTTTATTGTCAGTTATTAGGATGTTCCGCCCAATATCACCGCCGAAAGGGCGAAATAAGATTATCTGCAAAAAATATGCCAATAATAAAGAATTAAAACAGAGCGTATCCCGCAGTCGGAGCTAACTTCTTACACCGGAAATAGTTGCGTTTATATATAGCATTTAAGCTCCAAAAGTGACTATGTGCCGCATTTTAACAGCGCGTTGCTTTTTGTCAACGCCAATTATGCCCAGCCAACCTATTTTTACATATTTGGTGCGGCAAAACGTCGGGGGTTACATAGATTCACCTAATGTTTACAAAAAGCAACGTGGCTGTGGAATAAATGAACAATGAAAATAGATGTCATAAGTGCATAAAGTACAGACTACTTGGGCTTTTTCTTGTCATATTTAGCAGAGGAAACACGGTTGGTCCAGCGACAAAGCCAGCGGTCGAAGAGCCTTTTCCTGCCGGTCCGCTGCTGGTCAAGCCGAAAAATATTGTCTTTCCGCCACGCGATAATCTCATCAGCAATTCTCCGGGCCTGCTGCTCGGGCAGCTCTACCCTGTCTAATTCAAGCGGGTCGGTGCTTAGATCATAGACACAGACCGTCTTATCCGCCGGACTGTATATGAACTTGTGATTACCTTTTACAAAACCTGCAGGTCCCTCCTGCATCCAGTCGGCAAAATAGACGTTGCGACCACTTGGAATAGGCCCGAGCGCATTAACCCCGTCAAACCCAACTGCTTCTGTTTCAAAGCCCAACAGGGCCAGCAACGTTGGCGTCAAATCGACAGAGCTGACGGGCTCTGCAACTTTGCCTGCCGGCTCGACCAAAAACGGGGCCCGTATACAAAAGGGTATACGCAGGACCTCGTCAAAAGCTATCATTGCATGGCCGAGCTGGCCGTGCTCGCCAAACGCTTCGCCGTGGTCGCCAATAACACAAAGAACGGTTTTATCTGCAAGATTCAGGTTGACAAGCTCCACATCCAGCGCTGCTAAGAATTTATCCGTGTAGAAAATCGCCTGTCGATAACGCCCCACCGGCTCCTTAGCTGGCTCGGCAAACCACCCGGGAACTTCATAGGGGTCGTGAGCGACCGAGCAAAGAATCGTTAGGAAAAAAGGGCGATCGTCCGCTTTTATCCATTGAGTAATTGGTTTTAACATCGAGAACTCATCACTGGCCAGATAGCCAAGAAAGCTGTTAGGGTCATTCAAATCCTCCCTGGCCCAGAATTTATCAAAGCCAAGGCTATAGACCAGCCCGGGCCGACATTCAAAGTCACCTTTGGCGGATTGAAAAAATGCGGTTCGATAATTCAACTTATCATTAAGAATCGTGGCTATGCTGGCATAGGGCTTGACGGCGGGAACCGCCTCAGCAATATCCTGAGAGATAGAAGGGAATCGGCCGGTCAAGAACGCAAACAACGCTTTTGTTGTATGGGTTAATGACGAACGAGCATTTAGAAATTCAACTCCCTGCTTAGCTAAAGTTGCAAGATATGGTGTTAAATTACTTTGGCTGTCTGCAAGCGATGTATACTGGTATTGAATACCCTCAAGAATAACGACCACCATATTATGATTCATCTGCTGCGGCTTTAGCTTAATCTTTAGCTGGTCAAAGTAAGGTATCTGACACTCCGGATTGGGCGGGTGTCTGTAATCAGATAGAACCAAACTTACTACCGCCCTTAACTGGGAATTGTATCGCAGCCCGACAGCGGTAATCTGTGGTGAACTGCGCCCAGCCACCGCGGAGTGAACAGCGGCAGCGGCAAAAACGACAACAATACAAATAATTACTCTGGCGATAAACCGTTTACGGTTGTAAGCTGGTGGCTGTGGTTTTGCTAAAACGGAAAAGAAAAAGGCAAGAGCAATAGCGCTGGGAATAAGCAGAACCGCAGCTGCTTTCGGCATCTTCACAAGATTAACACCAACGATGGTAAATGAGTTTACGGGCGCCCGGACCAAAGGCAAAAGAACTCTCGGCAGGATTTGCGTTCCTGTTCTTATCAACCAGCCGGCGTTCATTACCGACCAGGTGCACACGATGGCAGCAATAATGGTAGTTATTCGGACGACCCACGTCCGGGGCCAACGAAAACAAATAAGTGCTATGATAACCTCAATTCCCAACAGAAAGGAGATGTCGGCAAAAACCCAACTAAAATATTCATTAAGCAACCCGGCACGAGACGAATGGAAGAATTTAACCGCAAGGGTGCAGAATAGCGCACCGAACATGATGATAGTATAAGCACGCGGGGCTAAAAGACCATAAAAGCGGCGAACAGGTAAAGCCCACTTACTAACCGAGCCGGATTGTGAAAGCTTAGGACCCATAGCGCGCCAGAATACTAAAAGCGCAAGCAAACAGCAAGTTAGTTTCTTATAAATAAAGTTTCGCACATGAAAAAACAAACGCTGTTTGTAACATGACAAAGGAAAGATATAATTACTAATAATTTATAAATAATATAGTATTAGTAATCATATAGTCGGTTAAATTGTTATATTTCGAACGGCTCTGAATTCCTTAAACTTTGTGCGGCAACGAGTTAAGGGCGAAAAAACAGTGGTGCGTTTTGTGGAAAACCTGTTAAATCATTTGTGCTGTTTCTTAGAAAAACTAACACCCGGCGATGCTTAATGCTATCAAGGTGTTACTTTTTATACTATTTAACACATTTGCTAACGGGCTGTTTATTATTACAATAACTCTTAACTGCCACGACGGATCGGAGTTGGTTGGACACAGAACAGGTGTAGGATAAGTTTTTGGAAATTCTCTTAGGGATTACCTTGGCGCGTCAAGTAACGGAGCGACAATATTTCTAAGCGAAGTATGATTGGAAAAAAGGGCTTTAATCTTATTAGAATGTGACTAAAAGACTATGGACAGAATAAGTAAGGGAAAAACAAGGAATTCCGGGGCAAGGCTGTTTGCAGGTTTTGATGTCGGCAGCAGCTTTGTACATTATGTGGTTCTTAATGAGGCTAAAGAGATAATTTACTCCCCGAACTCGATAATGCACTTTGCTAACCCTATCGACGTAATAAAAGAAGCATGGTGCGACATAACGGAAAAGTTCGGCGCCGACAAAATAAAAAACACAGCGTTTACAGGAAGCGGCGCAGGGTCTTTTCCGAAGGTTATGAAGGACATAACTTATGTGTTTGATAGCGTAGCGATTCCAAAGGGGGCGGAAATAGCAAGGCCAAAGGTACATTATATCTTCCACATGGGGGCGAAGGACTCATACTTTTTCAGCTTAAAGAAGATAAAGGGCAAAACAATTATTCAGGAATGGAAAACAGGGACGAAATGCGGCGGCGGTTCCGGTACGTTGATAGAAAAGCAATGTAGAAGACTGTTTAAAGGAGAGATTGGCTGTCCCGAACTGGAGGATGCCGCGCTGGCACAGGATGAAAACGAACGGGTAGGCATGACGATAAGAAACAGGAGGAAGTTACAAGCAAGGCTGGAAGAGATGTTTGCCGGCGCCGAAAGAGAGGCGATAAAATCAGAAGAGCCGAGCGAGTTTTTGGCAAGATGTGGCGTTGTTATTCAATCCGATTTAATTCACAAGCAAAATGAAGGTGCCAAGAGAGAAGATAACTTAGCAGGACTTTTTAAGACGGTTGCAAGAAATTATAAGATTGATGTTCTTGGAGCCAGAGAGCTTAAAGCCTCCGGGGATTTTGATGGCGCTATAGCAACGGGAGGCGTTCTGACTAATGATCTCATAAGAAGGAACCTGGAGGATTTGCTCGGAATTTCGATAGAAAGGCCGGAGCACTATCATAACATAGCCGCCGTAGGCGCGGCGCTGAAAGGAATAGAAGACAACAACAGCTTCGTTTTTAATCTTGACCAGCTTGATAAAGTTGCAGCTTATAGCAGGGAAAAAAGGCAGTTTGCCCCTACTCTTTCCGAATGTCTCGAAAAATTGAATGAGAAGAATGAAAAATTAGAAGGAAAAATACCAAAAAGAATAGAAGTAGTGTTGGGGATAGATGGGGGCAGTACAACGACAAAGGGAGTACTGGTTGAGTTAAGAACAGGCAAGCTTCTCGATAAACTTTATATTAAGACCCATGGCCAGCCGGAAGATTCATTGAAACGTGTTGTAAGGTACTTAAGCAGACACAAGGATAAAGTGGTCGTTAGAGGAGTTGGCGCTACTGGTTCTGCGAGAAAATTGTATGAGAAGATTTTGGTCAGCAAGAAAAAAACGGAGGAGCTGAGAAAAGGCCGAACAGCAATCACAGATAGAATAACAGACGAAATTACCTGTCATGCTCTTGGCGTTAAACATTACAACTCTGACATTGATACTATTTTTGAGATAGGGGGCCAGGACATGAAGTTTACCAGCTTTGCCAAGGACGGAACGGTCAAAGAAGCGAAAATGAATTATAGCTGCCAGGCGGGCTCCGGCCAGACTCTTGAGAATATGGCGGACGTTATAAATTTGAACGTGGAGAATTCCTTGCAGAAAGCTGCGCTGCGGGCGCCGAGGGTTCCAATAATTGACTCGACTTGCGGGGTCTTTATGGAGATGGATGAAAACAGGCTTATCGCGGAAGGTTTCAGCAAGAATGAAATAGCCGCTGCGGTAGTAAGAGGAACGGCGGCAAGTTATTATTATAAGTTTGTTGGCGGCTCTGGGCACGTTGGAGAAAAATGCTCTGCCCAGGGGGGACCTCCCCTGGGGAAAGCTTTTCTTGCCGCACTGGCGCAGGTAACAGACAAAAAAATAGAGGCCTATCCTCACAGGGAAATGTTCGGGGCTTGGGGTCAGGCCCTGGACATCATCGAAAATATAAGACAATTAGAAGAACAAGGCCAGAGCTACAAATCCGCATTTAGAGGCTGGGATTTAGTGGATATGCCCTTTGAAAAACGCAGGGTATCCTGCAAAGAGTTATTTAAGGAAAAATCCTGCGGCACAAGAGATTGTCAACTCGAAGTATTTTCTATTGAGGATGATGAAATAATTACGGGAGGCTTCTGTCCGAGAGGAAATTCTGAGACAGCCGGCAAGCCAAAAACAAACTATGTGGAAAAATACCACAGGATATATGAAAAACATTTCAAAAAACAAGGAGGGTTATTGCAAGAAATCTCTTCTGCAAAATTAAACGGGAAAACATTACCGACAGTAGGAATTAAGAGGAGCACTGCAACGCTTGGAGAAAAGGGAATATGGAGTGCCGCCTTGTTTAGAAAACTCGGGTTTTATCCGGTAGTATCGCCGAGAACCGATAAAGAGATTGCAAAAATAGGAATTGACAACTCAAGAACGGAGTTCTGTATAGCCAGAAAGCTGGCAACGGGACATGCGGCGGTATTGAATAAAAATCCAAATATAGAATACTTGTTTAATCCGAGTTTTATTGAGCAAAGAAGAGAGAAACCGCCGGACCTGAAATACTGTATTTATACGGAGTCAGAAGGTTATATTTTGAACGACGTTCTTTCTCTTGATAAGAGCAAACAAATAAATCCTATTTTGCACTTTGGAGATACGGACATTCTCGTTCAGGCGCTTAGAAAGGAGTTTGACAGGTTGGGGTTCGGCTTCACAAATAAAAACATAAGAAGCGCGATTAAATATGCCGATGTTGCCGAAAACAAGTTCAAAGCCGAACTTTACGAAGAAGGAGATAAGTTCTTAAAGAGAATTGAACAGAACGATGAAAAAGCTTATGTGGGTATCGGCAGAGATTATGTGCTGCTCGACCCGGAAGCAAGCTCAAGCTCGGGAGCTATGTTCTCTCAGATTAGAGGATTAAATTACATACCACAGCTTTTTTTGGAACGTAAGTTCGCAGATGTCTCCCTTGACGATATAGTGGAGAACGAATTTTGGGTCCAGAGCGTAAAGATATTGAAGGCCAATCTTTTCGTAGCGAACCATCCGAATTTATTTGGCATAAGGATGATGAATTTTGCCTGTGGCCCGGACAGCTTAAAGATTTATCAGGAAGAAAAATTTCAGCAGGCTGTAAATAAGCCGCTTCTTGTTCTGCTGACGGATGCTCAAACTAACAATGCCCCCTTTGTAACAAGGACGGAAGCTCACGAAAGGGTTGTAAATCAAAGCAGGCCGAAAAAATTGAATATTGAGCGACTAAAAAGGCGCACGTACGATGGTTCCGAAGAGAGAACCTGGCTTCTTCCTTACATGGGAGATGCCAGTTTCGTCGGGGCCGCCGGCCTGAGACATTTCGGAGTAAACAGCAGCGTATTACCGACAAACACGCCCAGAGGTTACCAAGTAGCCAGAAAGCACATCTATACGGAAGTCTGCCATCCACTTAAAGGCGTTGTCGGTGATGCAATCGGTTTCCTGCACGAAGAAATTGAAGGAAAAGGCAAAGAATATGTCGATAATCACTATCTTGTCATGCTTCCGACAACAAGCGGCCCCTGCAGGTTTGGGAAATATACGGAGCTGGTAAGGGAATTTATGGACCGGGAAGGATTGGAAAAGGTCCCGGTGGCAGGTCCTTCTTCGGAAACCGATTATCAGGACATACCTTTTCCGAAGAAGCTTAGCTCGTCGGACAAAACCAAAATGCAGCAAATGTTGTTTAAGGGGATAAAGGCATCAGATTTGCTTGAGGATATATTTCTAAGATTCAATCCGTATGCCGAAGACAAAAAGCAGATAGAAAAACTAAAAAAAGAAAGGCTAAGAAAGTTGGAAGAGGTTGTCGAAAATGGCGCCGAAACTTCGGACCTCATAGAGTGGGGTAAAGAAACGGTTTCCCTGTTCAAAGCGGTTAATCTGCGAAACCACGAGCGATTTCCTCTTGTTCTCTACATAGGGGAAATCTATGTGAGGCAGCACGACCCATGTACTAACTTTGTAGTCCGCCAGCTGGAAGAAAAAGGCCTGGAAGTCGTGAGGGACCCCGTAACCGATTGGCTGGATTATGTAAATAAAATGAATATAAGAAACTCCAGAAGAGACCTGAGGTTGGCACTTAAGAGTTTCAATTTAAGCGGGACGTTAAAACTAACAGGAAAATTTGCCAGGTCTTTTATCAAAGGAAGGTATATGTCTTCTGTTGAAGAGAAAATAGCCGGGCCATTCCACGAAGTCCTTCACGGCAGACATGTTCTTCCAAAGCCGATTGATATGATAGAGACGCTGGAAATCAATCACGAATGTCATGGTAATATTGAAGGAGAATCACCGTTAAGCACAAGTATCGCTTATCATTTTATGCACGATCTGATTAGTCCGGCCGGCGATGCCTATATCTCAGGGATATTTCACGTAGGTCCTTTTACCTGCATGCAGGAGGGGGTTGCAACAGCGAAAATAGAGGCAATGGCAAAAGAGTTAAGAAAGAGAAAACCCGATTTGGTCTTTCCGATTATTCACGCCTTTTTCGGTGATTCGCCGAGCGCAAATCTTGATTCGGAGATTGCGGTTTTCACAGAGCAGTGTTACCAGAAGAAGGAAATGCTCAAGGACAAATATGGACCCAAAACACAGCCGGGCGGGGCTGGTGACAGGACAAATATCCGGTCGGTTTCTCATTCTAAGCGCGGTGCTGAATCTCTCTCCGAGCTCAAGAGCTGATCCTTGGCGCAACCATAGTCTCACAATACCAAGTCAGCTCATTTTCTCTAAAAGCTCTTTTCGAGCTTTGACTCGGAGTTTGGCGTTTTCGTAGCGTTTCTTTTCTTGTTTTGTTTCGGGCAATACCGGCGGGACAGCGGTCGGCCTTTTGTTCTCATCCAGCGCGACAAACGTCAAATGTGCCGTCGTAGCTATAACCTTATCGCCACCGTACGGGTTCTCTCTGGTAACCTGGACACCCACTTCCATTGACGAGCGGCCGACGTAATTTATAGAGGCCTTTAGAAGAACATGGTCGCCGACACGAATCGGCTCTTTGAAGACCAGTGAGTCGATACCTGCGGTAACAACTTCTTTTCCACAGTGCTTTTGGGCCGCCATTGCTGCGGCCATATCGATCCAGGCCACAATCACACCGCCGAACGCTGTGCCCTGAGGATTGGCCTGGTGGGGCATAAGTAAGTATCTTGTTTCCACCACACTTTCTTTAGGACTTTTGCCTTTTTCGTTTGTCTTTTTTTCAGAACGTGTGTGATTCGGCATAATGCCATATAATACCCAAACTGTCGCGGCCGGGCAAGCCCCGTGCTGCTCTTTAATTTTGTTTTTAATTTTGTTGACGCAGTATCGGGCTAACCTATAATTGACGATATCGGCAGCGACTGTACGCCGCTTGTGTCTTGGAAAGGGACTCGTATGGAACGGATAAGTCAATGGGAAACAGGTGAATATAAGATGATATTTGACATTTTCAAACAGTGGATCCCCCGGCTCAAATGGGCAGTCCCGTTTCTATTGATACTATGGATTTTGTCGGGGATATATATCGTAGGACCTGATGAGCAGGGGGTGGTACGACGATTTGGCAAGGTTGTGAGGATAACTGAACCTGGTCCGCATTACCGCCTGCCCCGGCCAATCGAAAAAGTAGATAAGCCCAAGATACAGCAGGTACGGCGAATAGAAATCGGCTTTGAAACCATTAGTCCGGGCCCGCCGGCAAGGTATCGGTTCCACACCGAAGAGTCATTGATGCTTACCGGTGATGAGCAGATTATCGATGCGCAAATCATAGTCCAGTATAAGATAAAGGAAGCTGCCGACTACCTGTTTAACGTGCGCAACCTGGAAGGGCCGCAGGGTACAATTAAGGACGCCGCCGAGGTTGCCCTGCGACAGGTCGTCGGGCAAAGGCCGATTGACGATGTGCTCATCACGGAAAAGCTGCAGGTGGAAATCGACATCCGCACACTCCTTCAGGAGATAGTCGATGGATACGAAAGCGGCGTTCGAATAATCGAGGTCAAACTTCAGACTGTCCAGCCGCCAAAAGAGGTTGCAGCATCATTTAGTGACGTGGTAAGCGCCAAGGAGGACAAGGAAAAATTGATACAGGAAGCCCAGGGCTATAAAGAGGACATCATCCCCAAGGCACGCGGCCAGGCCAGG
>JAUXAL010000051.1 GCA_030619925.1 Phycisphaerae bacterium
ATCCTGTTTTATACCTATCATATTAAACAGGTCCTGTTTTTTCAGCTTTATAACAATATCAACATCACTGTCATCCTGACTTTCATCGCGTGCTGCAGAACCAAACAGGCCAAGAGAGATTATTCCATATTGTTCAGCACAATTTTCCTTGAATGCTCTCAGTATTTTTAATATTTCTGTATGTGACATTTTTACATCTCCATTTTTCCATCTTTTCTACGGATAATTTTATATAAAACTATTAAACGAGCATTCTACACCGTTTTTTTGCCTCTTAGGCCGTTTACAATACCAACTTCTACTTTTGCATAAAGTAAACGCCTTAATGGAAAAGCTCTATTCTAACAAATTTTATTTCCTTTGCACAACTTCACCCCGTAAGAGACCGTTGGCCTTACGGGGTTCATCTGGAAAATCCGGGTTAAAAGTCCCCCGTTAGGCAAGAAATTTACTTCTGCTGGAGATATTGGTGCGTATTGTGCAAAAACCGACACAGTATGAGCTACGGCTCAGTTTTCGCCTGCCTCGACATTGCGATTGTTCCGGTTCTGGCCACGCTTTTGATGCCGTAAGGCTTGCACGCATTGATAAAAGCTTCAATCTTGGACTCAGGTCCGCAGACCTCCACCATAAGCGACTTTTGGCCGATATCCACGACTTTGCCCCTGAACATTTCAATCAGCGACATAAGTTCAGGGCGTTTTTCCGGCGGCGCAGAAATAGCTATAAGCATCAAATCACGCGCTACCACCGGCTGACCGACAAAATCCTGAACCTTAACGACGGGAACAACCTTGGCTAATTGTTTTCGAACCTGCTCAACGACCCTGTCATCGCCGATAACAACAATCGTCATTCGGCTCAATGCTGGGTCTTCGGTTCTGCCGACAACCAGCGAATCAATATTAAACGCCCGCGCCGCAAACATCCCCGCAACATGTGCAAGAACGCCCGGCTTATTTTCAACCAATGCACTTATTATATGCTTCATTCTCGCACCTCGATTCCCGATACTCGATACTCGATTTATGACTATTCTCGTACCTCGATTCCCGGCACTCGATACTCGATTTATGATACGCTACGGATATTCTCCTTTTACGAGTATCGAGCATCCAGTATCAAGTATCGAGTCAGATCAACCTTTCCAGTATATCAAGCCCGCTCATCTCGTCTATACTTTTGCCGGCCGGAACCATCGGCCAGACATTTTCTTCTCTCTCGATTCTAAAGTCAACAACGCAAGGCTTCTTTTCTGCCAGCATCTTTTTGATGGCCTTGGGAACATCGGCTTTCTTATCGACAGTAATTCCAACCGCACCCATCGCCTGCGCAACGACCGCATAGTCAGGATTAGACAGATAGCTTTTGGAATAACGTTTATTATAAAAGAGCTCCTGCCACTGCCGAACCATTCCCATATATCCGTTATTTAAGATACAGACATTTATCGGCAAATTGTGCTCAACCGCCGTGGCAAGTTCCGTCATCGTCATATTGAAACTGTGGTCGCCGTCGATATCGATAACTGTGGCATCGGGCCTGGCTACCTGAGCACCTATGGCAGCCGGCAGACCGTAGCCCATTGTCCCAAGTCCGCCGGAGCTGATAAGCTGTCTGGGCCTGGTGAATCGGTAAAACTGAGCAGCCCACATCTGATTTTGGCCAACGCCCGTGGTAATAATCGCCTTGCTCTCAGTCTGACGGCAAAGCTCTTCGACAACATACTGCGGCTTGACCGTCGATGACTTCCTGTCATAGCGAAATGCAAACTTTTTCTTCCACTCGGCAATTTTGTTGAACCATCTCTTCCTTTCACGGTATTCAACATCCTTGACCAGCTCACCAAGGATGTCCTTGGCATCGCCCACAACAGGAATATCCACGTGAACGTTCTTCGATATGCTGGAAGGGTCGATATCGATATGGATTACCTTGGCGTTCGGAGCAAAGGTCTCGATTTTGCCCGTAACCCGGTCATCAAAGCGGGCACCTACAGCAATCAACAAATCGCACTCCTGTACGGCATAATTGGCATAGGCGGCCCCGTGCATCCCGAGCATATCCAGAGATTCCGGCTTTCTCTGGTCGTAACTTCCCAGCCCTAAAAGCGTCATTGTTACAGGAAGATGCGCCTTTTCCGCCAATGCTCTTAATTCTTCGCTTGCGTTTGCGATGATAACACCGCCGCCAACATAAAGTACCGGCTGTTTAGATTCGTTTATCGCTTCGGCAGCGGTTGATATCTGTTTAGTATGTCCTTTGGTCCGAACCCGATACCCGGGCAGCTCCATCTCGACCGAGCCGCCGGTGGAGTATTTGGCAACTGCCACGTCGACCGGAATATCAATCAGCACCGGACCCGGCCGACCGGTCGAAGCAATATAAAATGCCTCCCGAATGGTACGGGCCATGTCTTTAACGTCCTTGACAATGCAGTTGTATTTTGTAATCGGACGGGTAATGCCGGTAGTGTCAGCTTCCTGAAACGCGTCATTTCCGATAAGCTCCGTGCGAACCTGTCCCGTCAAGGCAACCACCGGCACCGAGTCCATCATTGCCGTAGCAAGACCGGTAACCAAATTGCACGCACCAGGGCCGCTGGTCGTGACCACAACGCCGACTTTTCCACTGGCACGGGCATAGGCATCAGCCATATGGCACCCGCCCTGTTCGTGACGTGGAACTACAAAATGGATCGGCGCATCAAACAATCTGTCAAACAACGGCAGCACCACACCGCCGGTATAGCCGAACATTGTATCGACGCCCTGTTCAATAAGCATATCAACGATTATCTGTGCGCCTGTTTTGATAGTGGGTTGACCGGCTGAACGAGCCGAAGTGCGGGACTTTGATTTCATATCTGTATCCTTTCCTGATAAACGTTATCGGGGCCTCATTTTGCCATACATTGCAAAATGGGAACCCTAATTGTTATTCCGGCCAATTATGGCTCCGCTGGGTTCCTCCGGTAAGCCAATCGTTTTTAGCTGCAAAAAACGACCGAATTACCCGAAGATTCTAAACCCTGCCATAATTCCGTAATCACAGCTTCCGCTGTGTCTCAGGGCCGTATTTGCATGTTTTCACACAAATACAGAAATATTATACAAAAACCAACCACCGTCTGTCAATTATTTTCGGCAATTTATATGGCAGCCGATAAGGTTTTTTTTGCCCTTTTCGCCCTAACAATTACATTTTCGAACCTTACCCAAAAATAGCTGGCCGTAAGCTAAATTGCTGATATAATGATATCGGTAAATAAATCTTTTGGAGACCTCCTATGTGTGATATGTGTGGTTGCGGCGAATCTGAAACTGAAAAGACCTTTGAAGAAAAGGTCAAAGACGTAATTGAGGTCATTCGGCCAAGTTTACAAGACCACGGCGGTGATGTTGAGCTGGTGGGAACCGATGACGATAATACCGTCAAGGTGCGCCTCCAGGGAGCCTGCCAGGGTTGCCCCGGTGCTGCGATGACAATGAAAATGGGCATCGAAAGAATCCTGAGGGAAAAGGTCCCCGAACTCAAAGAAGTCGTCACAGTGGATTAGGAACCTAAAAAGCGACTGGTCAGCTGTCCGGAGCTCCTGGCTCTATAACACCGGCCGGCCTGTGAAGGCGGAATATATTAACATATCCTCCTTTCCAGCCAACCTGTGCAACAAACTGATAAGGTTCGATACTTGTACCCTGCTTGAGGTGATCTATATTCTTATCCAGCCCTAACCGCCGATAGCCCGTGTGCTGGCCTTTATGCCACCCTTCCCTGGTGGCCCATACAACGTAAGTGATATCCTGTTCATAACAGGCCTTGACAAATTCCGATTGATTGTCAGCTTTCGGCAAGATTACAATGTTTTCAGCATACTTGGGGGCGAATATCCTCACGACCTGAAACATATAGACCCCTAATTTTTCGCCCGGCTTGGCATTGGCAATGTACCAGTCTGCTAATTGCTTGAACTCCTTATCTCTCTGCCCGTCACCAACGAGGCGAACGAGCGTGAACTGATTTGATACAATAATCAAGCAGACAAGCGCCAGTATAGAAAGCTCACGCAAGAAGCCTCTGGGGCTATAAATCAGAATTCTCGCGGCAAAAATAAGCCCCACCAAGATCATTGCCACATAAGGCAGAGAAGCTGACTTCGGGCTCATCGGAGATATTTTCGGCAAATAAGGGACGAGCGAAACAAGCCAGACAATTGCTATTATCGCCACCAGGCCCTGCAATATAAGTACAAGCCCTTTAGGTACCCTCCCGTTTCTATCTATGAGTTTCCAGACACTCTGGAAACCAAACAAACATATCAATAGTGCTATCCAGAAAATATTCGTATGAAATCTCTGGAGAGGATAAGGATACATCGCGTGAAGCACAAAATAAGGCACAAAGAAAATAAGAAATGCCAATATTTTCCACTGACGTTTGCAAAGCCCATAGATAGCACCGAGAGTACCAGCGGCTATCGCCATGATTTGGCTGAAACTAAAAAATGTTCTTATCGACTCGATTTGGCCAACAGTTAGTTTCTCGAAGTTGCCTTTCGCCTCTGTTGTCAATCTGAATAGAGGATAAAACCCCACTGTCCAAAGCAGTTTCATGTGCCGGACAATACCCGTCCTGTTCTTGGCTGAATCGGCGAATCGTTCCGCGTATTCCTTCGTGAACAGTACTTTCAGATAATGGGTTGTCTCGGCCTCCCGCCCCAAACTCAAAACGGTGCCTAACATCCAAAGTGCCAGAGGGACACTTGCCAGTGCCGAATACAAAAAGGCCCGAATTCGTTCTCGCTTGCTTTTGCGGTATATCATATCAATCACAAAAGCAGCCAGAACCAGTGCCGCTCCTTCATATCGCACCATTGTTGTTACCGAAGCGGCAACATAACACCAGTTCGAGCGCTTAAAGATAAGATAAAACGTCAAAAGCGAGAAAAACAACAGAGACGTTTCAATGATGGGCTCTGTGAGCATGTATATTACCCAATGGTTCAGTATAGCGATTATAGCGAACCAAATGGCGGATTTGCCCACGACTCTCTTGCCGACCAGCCAAAGCAAGACCAGATTAAGTGGATGCAATATGGCGTTGAGCAGCCAGCCGGCAGTCAAATCCGGATGCTGACCGCCGACCAAGTGAGAAAGCGAAGCCTGCAGTACTCCAACAACCGGAGCCTGTTTGAAACGTGTAGGAACCTTAAAAGACAAGAGTTCATGGCCTGTCCTGACAATGTCCGGGAAATCCGAAATTGGGACAACCTTATGGCCGAAATAAAGAACCGACTGGTAGATGCCGAAAGCCAGAAGGGCTGCTATCAGGAAAATCTCAAAGTATTGCTGCCGTTTGGCAACCTCCTCAGTTTCTATCTGCGCGACAGAATCATCACGTGTGCTTTTCGGCACCCGCTTGCCAGTTTTTGACCTGAACTTTTTGACCTTCCGCCTGCTCATTCTATTATCAATCAACCTTTTCCAGTTCTATTGTCTGAAACATACCCAACAAGTTATTGACAGGGGACAATGCATATTCTATGGCTTTAACAGCCGGATAGGTAAACGATGGAACCAGTTGACGCAATGTCAGGCCGCCGCTAAGTAGATACCGCAGCGGAGTATGGTTACGCATCCTAACGATTCTCAGAGACGGAAATTCGTTTTCAAATATCCTTCGGTCACGCGAAAAGATTATCCATGGAAGTGCACCATTTCCATGTGAAAGAGGCCCTGTTTCCTGCAGGGAATCCGGCTCCCATTTTGCCTGCGAGTCAAAAAGCTCGTGATGGAAATTCTTATAGATAAACCTCGACCACAATGTATTTGCAGGCTCAATCATAACGATTCTGCCGCCAATTTTGAGGCACCGCAAGGCCCCCCGGAAAAAGGCCCTCGGATCAGTTATGTGATGAAGGACGTCGAACATAAAAAAAGCATCCACGCTTGCCTTTTCAAACGGCATCTCAAGGGCCGAGAAAACCTTATCGACATTCGGCAATTCAAGAATATCGGACGTAATGGCGTTGCTGATTACCTCTTTAATAAAGCCGGCGCCGCTGCCGAGCTCGACAAGAACCTTCTCTTCAGGATTAGATACTACCTTTTCAAGCTGTTTGTAGAAATCAACATATAATTTTCTAAGAAACGGCTTTTTTTGTATAATCTCAGCGTGCAACAAGGTAGTGGCAGGGTCGTCAAGGTCTTTGATACACCTTGTCTCGGGTAGCTTGAACCGTTCAATTATCTTCATAATTTCCCAAGCCATTTAATCTCCCTAAAGGCTATAGCCGGCCTTTAGAACGGCCCTTGACAAAATGCCCTATCTCATAGACCGATCCGAATAAAGATGGAATACTTTGCATCTGAACAACTCGTACCTTATCCAAAACGCTATCAGCGGCGTTGAACACATCCTTTTCTGTGGAAAAATGATGCTTACGGATATTGCAGCCCAATAACCGGAACATCAATACCATAAAGCCGCGCTCAATTGGCACACCATATATCGCCTGGCCCCCGGGTTTTAGAACTCGGCGAATTTCCCGAAAGGCCTGCGCTTGTTCAGAAGGCTTTAGATGCTCAAGAACACTGACCAATAAAACAGTATCAAAAAAATCATCCTCATACGGCATAGATAATACACTGCCGTTCTGCAAACGCGTCTCAATCTGCTTTGGCTTAAATACAGCCGTAACATCCTCAACCGAGGCGTTGATGTCCAGCCCATGAATTTCCTGATAACTATCATTAAGATTCGGAAATGTAACGCCGGAGCCAAAACCCACCTCCAAAACGCGCTGGCCGCCCATGCATTCAGCTAAACATAGTTCAATTCGTCGGCGATACATCCTGCCTATGATTGGCCAAAAATAAAATCGAAGCGGGTCATCGCGGTCCACGCCGGCATATTCACGGTAAGGTAACAGCTTTAGTTTAGGTAGAACGCTCGTTTTCGGCATATTCGTCGGCCTAACGCGTCTTTCCAAGCCACTTGATTTTCTTAAACGCTATCCAGCTCATCTTAAGCAGCAGCCAGCCATGTGTAAAACGACTGATATTTGTCTTGCCGTAAGTTCTTGCACGATAAGTTACCGGCACCTCAGCCACTTTAAGGTTTTGCTTTACCGCTCCGAAAATAAGGTCAAAGTCACCAAAGGGGTCAAAATCACCAAAATACGAACGATTGGCCTCTATCAACTCATAGTCTTTCCTGCGAATCATTTTCGTGCCGCAAAGGGTATCTCTGAATCTTTGGCCTAACAACCAGCTAAACAATACGCCGAAAAACTTGTTCCCAAGGAGATTCAAAAAGCGCATAGCCCGTTTTTCCATTGGATAAACAAGGCGCGAACCGTTGATGAACTCACCTTTACCATCGCGCAGCACTCTAAAGAACTTCGGCAAATCTTCAGGCCGAGCCGTTAGGTCTGCATCCTGGATAACCAGCACATCTCCTTTGGCAGCGGCAAAACCTTTTCTTACCGCATCGCCCTTGCCCACTCCCTGGTCCTGACGAATCAAACGAATATTTCTTTCCGGGTTCTTTGCTATCTGGCTCTCTATCTCCTCGGCCGTGCCGTCCGTGCTGTTGCCGTCAACGAAGATTATCTCCGTTTCCCGACCCATCTCTGGAATTCTTTTGACCGCATCCTCGATATTGCCACGCTCATTTCTGCACGGCACTACGACGGAAACAGACAAATCCTCATCACGCAGAGCGGTAGGCACCGGACGGGCTATTACCAGATACACTAAATTGAAAAAACGAAACCCCGGCAGCAAAGAAAGAAAATAATTGCAAAGAATTGTCAACGGCGGGATGCGTTTCGGCATCATTAGATAAGAGGTAGTTCGAATAACATCAAAGTCAGTCAATTCGAGCAGGTTTGCAATGTCGTCCGGCGGAAGCCAATTCTGATAGAGGTAAGGCCGACGAATCCGCAGAAGCGAGCCCAGGCTCAAAATACCCTCCCAAAGATAATTATAATACGTTATTACAATCCGCGTGCTTTCTTTAGTTAACGGACGAATACGTTCCAACACCTGCTGAATGTCGTGCCACTTACCTAACGAATTGCAGATCAAGACATAATCAAATTTCTCATTGAGTTCCGCCGAAAGGCGTCCTGCGGACAATTCATGCGGGTCAACTGTGTGGAACTGCAGATGGCCAAATCGCTTCTTTGCCAGCTCAATTAGCTCCTCATCTGCATCAACGCCGACACCGTAGGACGGCTCAACCGCCGCCAGCAGGTCGCCGCATTCACAACCGACATGTAAAACCCTGCTGTTCGGGCGAACAACGAATCTATAAATTCTGTCCAGCCAATTGTAATAATACGAATTACGTCTTCGCCAACGAGGTAATAACTTCTCACCGGGTCGCTCGCCCTTCTTACCTTCAGACAATTGCGAAGTTTGATTCTCCGCTTCAATCATAAGCTTAGTTCCGTCGTTTCCGAACGTCTTTTTTTGCGTTTGGGCATCACCTCAAATGCTCAGAGACATTCTCAGCGTTGGGATTTTCGATTACGCCTCTCTCGGTAATGATAGCGGCAATATCCCGCGCTTCTGTAACGTCAAAAGCCGGATTGTACACATTAATCCCGTCAGGAGCAATTTGTGTCTTTGCAAACGTCGTTACCTCCTCGGCGGCCCTTTGCTCGATAGGTATCTCGGCTCCGCTGTTTATATCTAAATCGAACGTGCTTGACGGCGCAGCAATATAAAACGGTACGCTGTGTTCTCTGGCAAGAATGCTCAGGCCGTACGTACCGATCTTATTCGCAGCATCACCATTTGCTGCGATTCGGTCGGCACCGGTTATGACCGCATCTATTTTGCCCTGCTTCATCAGCCACCCAGCCATATTGTCACAAATTACCGTAACATCTATTTCCGCCTGTTTCAACTCCCAGGCCGTCAACCGAGCACCCTGCAGCAATGGCCGAGTCTCATCCACATAAACCGTGAATTTTTTCCCTTTTTTATGTGCCTCAAACACCACTGACAAAGCTGTCCCCTGGCCTGCGGTAGCAAGCGCTCCGGCGTTGCAATGCGTCAAAATACTGGAGTTTGGCTTTATAAATGTTTCACCGTTCTGACCAATCCGTCGGCACATCTCCACATCTTCTTGATAAATAGCGTTCGCCTCGGCCAAAACAGCTTCCGCCAAAAGGCGTCCTGCGGACTGCAATTCTTGTGATGTTGCCCCCGGCTGCGAGCCTGCAAACTCCTCGGCTTTCCGTCGAACCCTCTCCAGCGCCCAGAACAAATTTGCGGCGGTAGGACGAGATGACGACAGAGACTCGGCAGACTGAGCCAGAACTTTAAGCCCCTGCTGCAAACCATCGGAGGAAGTCAACTTTTGCATAGCTAAAACAAGCCCGTAAGCCGCCGAAACACCTATGGCTGGAGCACCGCGAACGGCAAGTGTCTTTATCGCTTCGAAAAGGGCCTCGATATTCCGGCACTCTAACTTAACAAATTCGGCGGGCAACCGCCGCTGATCTACAAGCTCCAAAAAGCCGTCAACACCGCCAACCCATTTAACTGCCTGCACTATCATAAAAATCGTATCTCGTTGCTCGATTCTCGTTTCTCGATATTGGACGAGTACCGAGGATTTAGTATCAAGAGTTGAGAATCAAGAGTAAATTTTTCCCTCTCTATAATCCTGCCAGGCCGGCTCAAATGCCTTCCTGTCAATCGGGGCCAACCTTAATTCTATATTCTTGCACCGGAACAAATCAGACGAACTTTCGTCATATTCAATCTGCAATATAGAATTTCTTAACGACTCATTCTCAGGTGAAAACTTCAAAGGCTTGTTTGTGGCTCTATCAATCACATCAGGATGTATTTCAATACCGTCCTGGGCCAGGACCAGATGCGAACCTCGCGAGCCGCTGCCTTGTTTGAGCAATTCCACAACGGCCTTGAGATACCCAACACTTGCCAGGGCCAGATGCTCGGCCTGGATTGCCTTGACAATAGCCTTGGAATCTTTCAGTTTTAAGCCCTGTTGTTGTATATTCTTGTAAAGCTCGACCGCTTCTTTCAGGGCTTTTCGAGACACATTGAACTCTCTAATATGTCCCCCGGATGCAGTCATACGGCTTCGGATTTCTTCTAATACTTCTTCGGGATCCGAGCCGGACGAGCTTTTATATTGCTCAAAACCGATGACAATGTCACTTAACTGCCGGTCAATCTCGGACTGCTTGTCCGAATAGTCGGGCAGGTCGCAGCCATAGACATTAACAATATATTCGGCCGCTCGCAGTCCACCAGCCTGGCCGGCGTTGAGGGCAGAACCACCGGGCCGCTTGACGCCGTGAGTTCCTGCCATCTCACCGATTACAAAAGTCTGTGATATATTGGACTGCCACCATTTGTCTACAGCAAAGCCGCCGTTATTGTGCTGAGCACAGACCGCAATCTCAAGCGGCTCCGAATATAAATCAATACCGTTCTCTTTATAAATCTCGATAGCCAGAGGGTTCATGTGTGCCAACCGTTCGATAGGCGTAGTCTGCAATGCGCCCGTTTTTTTCAAATACTCATACGCCTCCGGTTCGAGGTCATTAATGTCAAAATCTTTCATCGAATCGTTGCCGATGGGATTGTGCAGAAAGTCCATGAAAACCCGTCTGCCCTTTTGTGTCTCGTTGAATACCAGGATGTCAATCAGTGACGACTGCAGGTTTTCGATACGCTGCGGGTCAAAAGGCCACTGATAACCTTTGAGGAAGATATTCGTTGCCATCTTGCTCATTGACGGCAAAAAGTCCGTCAGAAATTCCCGTTCGTCTTTGCCGTCGGCATCGGTGCTGAAGATTCGCGGAACCGCCTGCATGTAAGTACCGGAGACATTCCAGCGAAACTTTATACTTGCCAGTCCGAACTGTGATTCGGTCAGATTCTCACCAATCAGACCCGCCTTGAACGCAAGCCCGTGAATGCCTAATTGGCCCTTCGGATAGACGCTGGTTTTATAAAGCTCGCCGGGGCCACCGGCGGCACAGACGATATTTGCGCCAAGGTAAACGTTTATCGCGTAATTCGATTTGTCAATGCCTTTCTTATCTACCGTGACCACGCCGACAATTCGTCTCGATTCGCCGGAGCCGACTACGAGTAAATGTGCGACTTCCTGGCCATCGTGTATCCTGACGCCATACCGGCCGAGCTGCTTCTGCAGACATTCGCTCATGTATTTGCTCGTTTTGGGGCCGGCGGAAGTGGCTCGTTCAAACGGGTCATGGTCCGTTTTGTAACCGATGAAGCTGCCCTTGGAATCCGTTGGAAACGGGACGCCCACCTGCACTAAATGGTAGAATTCACGAAGTGAGCCAATCGCTTCGGCAAGTGCCAGTTCGCCGTGGCAACAGCCGGCAGCGGTTAAACTTTTCGCAAATTCTTCGGCGCTATCCGCTACATCCGGACTGGTACCCATCTTATAATAGGTCTGCTTGTCCGAACCGCTCATTCGCGATGCGCCTAACCCAATTCCCGCAGTTACCACGGCAATCCTTTCCTGCGGATTCTCAACTCCTTTTCGACTCATGAATTCATAAAGATGTACCGCGCAGTTCATACCGGCTGCACCTGCACCAACTATGACGGTGTTATAATGATGAACGTTAATTATCTGGTTGCCGATTTTCCTGGTTTCCATAGTCTATTTCCCCGCTAACTGAGATTGAAATTTCTGCCGGTAATCCGGCTTATCTGCTCAACGGAAGCGTTGGCAAAATCGATGTCAGGATATTTCTCCGCCCGCAACTCGTCTATTAACTGTTTAATTACTGTTAGCTTCTCGGCTAAAAGGTCGTAGTCCTGCTCGTCGATGACCTTTTGCATCGCGGCTTTGTCAATCATACTGAACGAGCCGCCCAAAACCAAAACTCCCACATCAATATAGTCAGGAATATTACCGGTGTTCGTTCCACCTGTAGGCACCAGGCTGATGGTTTTGTGGATGGCCGGGTCTATTGCCTTAACAAAGGCCGGGCCGCCGAGCTGCTTAGCCGGGAATATCTTGCAGAGATTCGCTCCCTTGGAAAATTGACTGACAACTTCAGTGGCACTACCGCATCCCGGTATCATGGGTATCTTGCCGGCAAACTTCTCAAAGCTTTCGTCGCTGAAATTGACCGCCGAAACAAGGTAGCACGCACCGGCATCGGCAACCTGGGCAAGCGTAGGCAGCGGGTCTTGCGGATTGGCCTTGTTGTAAACGTCAAGCATTCCGGGCCAGTCAATTAAACTTGCTGAACCTGCTGCAAAATCTGGAAGCTCCTTACGTAATCTCTCCATTTTTTCCAACGGTTTTTTGATTCGGCAGGTCACTTCCAAATTATTGACGCCCGCCTTTATAAGGGCCTCGGCCGTCTTAACAACGTCGAGCTTGTCCTGATTAAAGACAAGGATAAACCCGTCTCTTAATAGTGTCGTGATTGTGCTTTTGATGTCCATTTCTATTCCTTACAGTCTTCTTAAATGAAATCCCCCATCAACATTTATGACCTGGCCGGTCGAGAAATCAAATCTGCCTTCCGCGATGGCACCGACGGCTTTTGCGACGTCTTCAGGCTGGCCCCATCGTTTAGTTGGCGTTAGTCCCTCTGCTATCAGCTTGTCATATTTGCTTTTCACAGCGCTGGTCATATCAGTTGCTATAATGCCGGGCCTGATTTCAAACACTCCAATATTATATTCAGCCAGTCTGTCCGCGTACAGCTTTGTCATCATGCTGATACCCGCCTTGCTTACACAGTATTCACCCCGCGCTGGTGAACTGGTGTATGCTGAGATTGAGCCTGTGCTTACAATCCGCAACGCCCGCTCCGGGTATTGCTTTCCTTGTTCAATCATCCAATTAGCCACCTGCTGAGTCAGAAAGTACGGCCCCTTGAGGTTTATTCCCATTACTCTATCGAAACTCTCCTCGGTCGCCTCAAGAAGATCCATACGTTTCAAAGGGGCAACGCCGGCATTATTTACCAGCATATCACATCTGCCGAATTTGCTCTTGGCCAAAGCAAGAAGACTTCTCCGGTCGTCGGCGCTGCTAACATCACCTCGCAAGATTTCGCACTCTGCGCCAAGGTCCTTAATTTCTTTTTGTGTTTGCACCGCTTTGGATTCGTCCGGTTTGCCTTCAGCGGTAAAATCAAAATGGTTGACTATCAGGTCGTAACCCAACGAAGCCAGCTCTTTTGCAATACCTTTTCCGATACCGCGACTTGCTCCGGTTACAATTGCTACGGGTCGTTCAGTCATTTTCAAAATCCTCTCTTCTATCTATCGTTTTAGAAACTCATTTATTTGTTTTGCCGCGGCCATTCCGTCTGCAACAGCCGCAACTACGGTCGATGGTCCTCTGACAAGGTCACCGCCGGCAAAAACACCCGGCCTGGATGTTGCCAGCGTACCTTCTTTTATGCGAATAAGCCCTTTTGTTAGTTTCACACCGGGAAGGATTTCGCCAATTTCCTCCAGTGCTCTCTGGCCTATGGCCTCCACCACAATATCCATATCAAGCTCGTAAGCACTCGACTCTACCGGTTCCGGGCGGCGCCTGCCTGAGGCGTCCGGCTCGCCCAGTCTGGTTGGACAAACGGTAATCGTCGTCAGTTTGCCGTTGTGAGAATTAAATCCGAGCGGTTGAGTTAGTATCAAAAAATGCACGCCTTCATTTATCGCCCTGTCACGCTCCGCACTCCAGGCCGGCATTTCCTTAAAGGAGCGACGATATATGACATAAACGTCTTTAGCGCCCAGCCGTTTGGCGGTAAGTGCCACATCCATAGCCGTATTGCCGCCGCCTATCGCCGCCACGCACCTGCCCGCAATATCCAACCTGCCCGCCTTTTTGGCCGCCGAAAGAAACTCCATCGCATCCCATACACCGTCAATGTCCGTATCTCTGTCACTTGTGCTGACCGACTTCGGCAATCCCATACCAATAAAGACAGCGTCAAATCCCTTCTGGCTAATCGTATCCAGGTTGAAATCTGCATTTAATTCCTTTCCGAAACGCAAAATCATTCTGTCTTTAGGTACGTCAGAAAATACAGCTGTAATTTCATTCTTCAGTGAACCGCTTTGCTTCTCTGGTGGGATTACAGATTCTATCATTCCACCCAATTCGGCACTTTTATCAAAGATTGTCACGGCACGTCCCGCTTCAAGCAGTTTCGCTGCACAGGACAGACCTGCCGGCCCCGCTCCGATCACAGCTACGTTTTTGCCGGTTGCTTTTTGGGGGATTCGCAGTTTTGACCAGCCTTTTTTGTTGGCCTGCTTAGCCAGATATCTTTGTATATCAGCAATAGGTAATGGCCCGTCCCCAATAAAGGCCTGCAGACAGCTACCTTCACATTGCTGCTCGACCGGACACAACCAGGCGCAAATCTCGCCAAATACATTCGCTTCTCTCAATACCTCATAAGCGGCACGGTCATCGCCGTCCAGAAACAAGCTGATAAATTTCGGAATATTAACACTCGCAGGACAGGCCAACCGGCACGTCGGTTCCTGACACTTGCGACACGGCGATGCCAACCTCAGAAGATTGTCCCTGTCGCTCATCCTTCCATACTCGAATATCGGCCCATATACTTCATTATCCCGCACAACGCAGCCTGTCATCCCCGCATCGCGCATTATCTGCGTGCACGCACTACAGCTAACACAGACTTTGTCGGGGAACATCCGGCCCTCTGTAATAATATCCTTGGCGAAATCCGGATATGCAAACGCCATCCTTCCCGCACCGACCAGGGTAGTCAGGCCGTTGGCTTTGTTTGCCGCCGCCACGTTTGCAAAAAGTGTCCGCAGCCAGCTATAGCCCGTGCCGACAATTGCGATGTCGGGAAATTTCTTTTGAATTTCGCCTGCCAGATTGATGAGTCTGCTTACGCCCACGAGTGGATGTTCCGGCTCTTCATATCCGCCGACTATCGTCTCATTGAAAGGCCTGCCCACGTGCGGATTGTAATATGGATTTGCAATAGTGACGTTAATCAGATTGACACCACGCTCCTGCAAAAGCCCAATCAGTTTCTTCGGCTCGGTCAAATCCGGCTTACTGTAATCATCTTTGTTAACGGCCCATCCATAAGGATACGGTATAGCATCGTAAACACCAAGGCGGGTGACTACCGGCTTGTCTTCGCCAAGCTCCTTATGAATCTTATCGACAACTTCAAGAACAAACCTGGTGCGGTTTTCAAACGAGCCACCGTATTTACCCTTTCTGTTACGACACGCGAAAAGTTCGTTGATCAGATATCCGTGACAGGATTTTATATCGACCGCGTCAAACCCGACTTCAAAAGCGATTCCGGCCGCCTTAACATAGGCACCGATAAGCTCATCAAGGTATTCGTCAGTCACGATAGGCCAATCATTGGGTATTTTACTTTTTGCGTCTGGGTTGGGCTTTTGCTGTGGAACCAGCGGATCCCGGTAAGGGTCACGTTGAGCAATCAACGGATGCGCAACACCTTCGGGCTTACTATATCGTCCCGAATGAGTCAACTGCAGCACGATTACAGGCCTGTGCTTGGGCCCCATCGAGTTAGCTGCGATCTCTCGCATCCTTTTGACCATCGCCGCAAAGCTCTCTTTGTTATTTTCATTAAGCCATAATTGCCTCGGATTGGCTCTGCCTTCGGGAACGACCGCTGTGGCCTCAGCCCAGAGCAGCCCTGCCCCACCAGCGGCAAATCTTTCATATCGCCGGAGCGTTAGTTTGCCTGGCCGCCCCTGCGAATCGCCATCGCACCCCTCCATAGGATGCACCGCTAACGAATTCGGTATAACCAGCTCACCAACCTGAACAGGCTCTGCCAGAACCGAAACGTCCTCAACTGCTTCAAGCCGGACATCGAGCCGTTCGCCTAATCGTTCCAAATCCTCAATGTTGCTTAATTGAAATTCCCACATCTTTTATTCCTTATTTTGCGGCTTAGAATTCGTGGATATGTATGTGTGTATCATTACTCATTCACTCATTTACGCATCCACTCATTCACTATTCACGAGTTTTGCCTTAAGGAACTTGGCTGTATAACTCTTCTTGTTCTTAATAATTTGCTCAGGCTGACCTGCAACAACGACCCTGCCGCCGGCATCTCCGCCCTCGGGGCCGAGGTCTATTATATAGTCGGCCACCTTGACAACATCAAGATTGTGCTCGATTACCACGACGGTATTACCCATATCACACAGTCGCTGCAGGACATTTAAGAGGTTTTGAATATCGGCAAAGTGCAGGCCTGTGGTCGGCTCATCCAGCAGATACAAAGTGTGCCCCGTTGCTGCTTTGCCCAGCTCGGCGGAAAGCTTTACCCGCTGCGCCTCGCCGCCGGAGAGCGTCGTTGAGGCCTGGCCTAACTGCATGTAACCCAGACCAACATCGTAGAGCGTTCGCAATATTCGCACAATTATCGGAAAATTCGCAAAAAAATCGAGCGCCTCTTCAATCCTCATATCGAGCACGTCGGCAATGTTTTTGCCTTTGTAGGTAACCTGTAGCGTCTCCGGATTGTATCTTCTGCCTTTGCAGCTTTGGCAGGTGACATAAACATCGGGCAGAAAATGCATCTCAATCTTCTTCGTTCCCTGTCCCTTGCAGTATTCACAGCGCCCGCCCCTGACGTTGAAGCTGAATCGGCCGGGCTTATAACCACGAATCTTCGCCTCTCGCGTCATCGAGAACAATTTTCTTATCAGGTCGAAGACGCCTGTATATGTAGCCGGATTGCTCCGCGGGGTCTTTCCGATGGGCGACTGGTTTATCTCTATGACCTTATCAATTTGTGAAGTGCCAAGAACGGTTTTGTGTCTGCCCGGCTTCTCACGAGACTGATACAGCCGGCGCTTCAAAGCCCTCAACAAAATCTGGCTGACCAAAGTGCTCTTGCCGGAACCCGAAACACCCGTTACACAAATAAACACGCCAAGTGGAAACTTGACGTCAATTTCTTTAAGATTGTTCTCCTGGGCCCTCTTTACCTCGATGCATTTTCTCAGATTGTAACGTCTTCGCTTTATCGGCAGAGCTATACTTTTTTTGCCGGTCAGATACTCACCTGTCAGCGACCTTTCGCAAGCGGTAATGTCACTGAGACTTCCCTGGGCAACGACTTGCCCGCCCTGCGCCCCGGCCGCAGGGCCAATGTCAATAATATAGTCCGCATTTTTGATAATATCCTCATCGTGCTCAACCACTATAACCGTATTGCCGAGCCGGCTAAGTCGCTGCAATATCCCTAATAATCGGTCGTTGTCACGCCTGTGCAGACCTATTGTCGGCTCGTCAAGCACGTAACAGACCCCAACCAGGCCGCTGCCCACCTGCGTAGCCAGGCGGATTCGCTGGGCTTCACCGCCGGCAAGGGTGCTGCTCGTCCGGTCCAGGGTCAAATACTCAAGTCCGACATCCACCATAAATTTAAGTCGCGCCTTTATCTCCTTTAATACCTGTGCGGCGATCACAGACCTCTCTTTGTCCAGTTTCAGTTTGTTGAAAAACTGTTGGGCCTTGTCGATACTAAGTGCAGTCAATTGATGTATGCTCTTCCCTGGGTTCCCGCTTGCGGGGTCCCCTCCTACGGTCACGGCAACGGCCTCCGGTCGGAGCCGTGCGCCTCGGCAACTCCGACAGGGCTGCTCTGAAAGGTAGCTGTGCAATCTGGTCTTAACATATTCGCTCGTGGTGTTCTCCCATCGCCGGGAAAGATTTGGAATGACCCCTTCAAACCATATGCCGTACTTTTGCTCGTCAGCCGGGGTCGTCCCGTACATCAGAATCCTCTGGTAAGCTTTCGGTATTCGTTCAAACGGCACCGATTTACTGATGCCCATATTCCTGCAGAACCTTTTGGCCAGCCGGTTATAGAAAATATTCATTCTCTTACCCCCCTTGCGCCAGGCCTCGATGGCGCCATGTTCCAGTGAAACACTTTTGTCCGGCACAATCAGGTCTGGGTCGAACTCCAGAATCGTTCCCAGACCGTCGCAGCTCTTGCAGGCACCATAAGGACTGTTAAAGCTAAACAACCGGGGCGATAACTCCTCGAGGCTGGCCTGCGGATGCTTGGGACAGGCAAACTTTTCGCTGTATATAACCTCTTCCCATTCCAGAACGTGTTTCTCGTCTTTTCTCAGTTGCCCGTCATCCGTAGTCTTTTTTACCCCTCGCTTACGCTCGGGGCTCTGACTTCTGTCTTCTGTCCTCTGTCCTCTGTCCTCCTGGAGCAGCACCAAAAGTATTCCATCAGCCAGCTTCAGTGCCGTCTCCACAGAATCGGCTAACCGAACGCGAACTGAATCCTTTATTATCAACCTATCGACAACCGCTGCAATATCATGCTTTTTGTTCTTGTTCAAAACCGGGACATTTCGGACGTCATAAACAGCCCCATCAACGCGGACACGAACAAAGCCCTCGCGCTGTATATTGGCAAAAATGTCTTTATGCTCGCCTTTTTTGCCGCGAACAAGAGGAGCACAAATCTGGATCTTCGTGCCCTCCGGCCGGGCAAGTATTGACTCTACTATCTGTGAAGAGTGCTGGCTTGTAATCTCTTTGCCACACACCCAGCAGTGCGGCTGACCCACACGGGCAAAAAGCAGTCTGAAATAATCGTAGATTTCAGTAGTGGTAGCCACCGTCGAGCGCGGATTGCTGCCGGCACGTCGCTGCTCAATTGCAATAGTAGGCGGCAGACCTGTAATGTCTGCCACTGCAGGTTTTTGCATTTGTTCGAGGAACTGCCGAGCATAAGCACTCAGTGACTCGACATATTTTCTCCGCCCTTCAGCGTAAATGGTATCGAACGCAAGCGAGCTTTTGCCCGAGCCGCTTATGCCGGTAATCACCACCAGCTTATCACGCGGAATGCTCAGGTCTATATTTTTGAGATTGTGCTCGGCCGCCCCTGTAATCCTAATCGCTTTTTCCACTCGCTTAGCCATGTTTCCTTCTTGCGGGCATAAATACTGCCACCGTGAAAAATTCGGCAATAACACAAACTAATAATTGTAACAAAATGCCGTAAGAAGGTAAAATGCTTTTAATCGCCGATTTTGAAGAGGGCTGAACCCTTGCCGAACAACTCTATTTTCGGACGTAATAAGAAATAGGATTCTCTGGCCACGACAGCCCATATATTATCGGAGGGAATTTTAACCATTAGCCTTATACTAATTTAATGCTAAATTTTCAAATTTAGTATTTGACAAGGCCGATATACTTGTATATACTAAAATTTCAAAGTTAGCATATAATTAGTAAGTGCCTAAGGCTTTGATATTAAAGGTTATAACGCAATGAGAAAACCAAAATCTCCACCCAAGCTTGAAGTTATATGGCAACAAATAAAAGCTGATCCGACACAAGTTGCAAGGTTTTTCGATATGATTTCGAGCCCAATGGTGGATAAATATCTCCATTGGGACAAGTTACGATATCACACACCTCCCGAGGGATTCTCCAACGAGCAATGGTGGTTAGCCATAAAAAAGCAGCGACAAAGCTTGTTTAAACAATTACCACTAACAGATAAACACCAAAAAACATTTCAATATCTAACAAATGATTTTATTACCGAAACGTTGCACCAGATTGACCAGTCTGTAAGTACATTTAATCGGATGCCCGAGCAGATCAAGAATACGGATACAAAAAACCGGTACTATGTGAACTTTTTGATCCAGGAGGCATTTACTTCCAGTCAGCTCGAAGGCGCAACGACAACTCGCTTAGTCGCAAAGGAAATGATCCGGACAGGACGTCTGCCTTATGATAAGAGTGAACAGATGATACTTAATAATTTTGCTGCTATGAAACGTATAAATAGGCTCAAAGATGAGTCTATATCCAAAGAATTAGTCTTTGATATTCATCAACTTGTTACAGAAAAAACATTAGATAACTCATCAGCAGCGGGACGATTCCGCACAGCCAATGAAAAGATACATGTCATCGATATGTATAATGAAGTCTTCCACGATCCGCCGCCTGCAGACCAGCTTGAGGAAAGAATGACTGCTATGTGTGATTTTGCCAATGGCAAAACACCTAAGTACTTTATCCATCCAGTGATTAGATCCATCATTTTACATTTCTGGCTAGCCTACGACCATCCCTTTGTCGATGGCAACGGCAGAACAGCCAGAGCTTTATTTTACTGGTCGATGCTCCAACGTAGGTATTGGCTCTTCGAGTTCGTATCTGTCTCACAGATTATTGTTAAGGCGCCAGCTAAATATGCTCGGGCCTTTCTTCAAACAGAAACGGACGACAACGACTTAACTTATTTTATTGTCTATCATCTCGACATCATCCGGCAAGCGATCAAGGTGCTTTACGAATATGTGGAACGAAAAACCAAGAGGCTCCAGGCCATTGAAAATCAACTACGAGGCATAATCGTACTCAATCATCGCCAACGCGCGCTCATTAGCCGTGCTCTGCGTCACCCACACCAGCGATATACAATCAGATCACATCAGATAAGCCATAACGTTGTTTATCAGACAAGTCGAACCGATTTGCTGGATTTAGAAAGGCGCGGTCTGCTCAAAAGCGATAAGATTGGAAAAACGTGGTATTTCACACCTGTGAGTGACCTTGAAGAAAGACTCGCTAAATTGCCCTAAAGTCTGTCATGCAAACAAAGAAGTTACATAACTGGAATTTGTCTTACTCACAGGCCATAGAGTTGCAGAAAAGCCTCGCCCACCAAGTGCAATTTACTCCACTAAAAAAACCGCCAAAACTAATCGCTGGTATCGACTGCGCCTTCAGCAAAGACGGCAAAAAAATCATCGCTGCCGTTGTAGTGCTAAAGCCGCCGGATTTTGTCCCCGTAGAAACAACAACTGCTTTACGAAAAGTTACCTTTCCTTACATACCCGGCTTGCTTTCTTTTCGTGAAGCTCCCGTCTGCATCGCCGCAGTAGAAAAACTGCGAAAACAACCTGACGTGTTTATAATCGACGGCCAGGGCATTGCCCATCCTCGCCGACTCGGTCTGGCAGCACATCTCGGCCTGTTTTTCGATAAGCCAACGATCGGCTGCGCAAAAAGCAGACTAACCGGGACATTTGAAGACCCGCCACCTCAAAAAGGTTCATCCAGCTTACTTAAGGACAAAAAAAGGTGGAAAACTGAAACGAGTCACGAGCCACAAGCCGTACCCCAAACGCAAAAAAATGCGATTGGGAACCCAGACACGAACGACGAAATTATCGGCGCAGTCGTTAGAACACGCGCCAATGTCAAGCCGGTCTTCATCTCGGTGGGTAATAAGTGCCTGCTAAAAGATGCGATAAAAATCACCCTCGATAGCACAACCAAATACCGCCTGCCCGAACCTACACGCCTTGCCCACCAGCTGGTCAGCAAACTAAAGCATACTTGATGCTCGATGCTGGATGCTCGATGCTCGACGAGTATCGAGAATCGAGTAACGAGAAACGAGTTAATCCCACTTGTGTTTTTTGACAGAAGCCAGAATTTTCTCGGCACATCGCAGCGCAGCCAGCCCTTCTTCAGCACTGACCTCAGGCGTAAGCGCTCTATCTGCAACGGCCTGCAGAAAAGCCTCCTGCTCCAGACGGACAGGCTCTTTATCATCTATGTCAAGCTGCTCGATGTGCAACAAATCCGGCCAGTTCACTGACGTCAGGTCAAAATCCCCTAAATTTTTGTGCTCATTTATCCATTTGACAACGTTAATATTTGGGTCGGCCTTAATAATAATCCCACTCTTTTTGAGATAATCCACGCTCAAATACGCCTGCGGACTGAATACCCTTACCTTTCTCTCGGTTTTCAGAGCCAGTCTCGAAGCGGTAATATTCGCAATACAGCCGTTCTCGAAAACAATCCTTGCGTTACAGATATCTTCCTTCTCTTCAATGACACTAACGCCAACGGCATCGACTTTCTTAATCTTGCTTGCCGCCAGAGACAGAATAATATCTATATCGTGGATCATCACATCCAGCACAACGCCGACATCGGTCGAGCGGAATGGATAGGGGCTGACGCGGTTGGCCTCGATAAACTTCGGTTCGATATTGAGCCTTTTGATCGCCTGAGCAACCGGATTGCAGCGTTCGGAATGACCTACCGCCACAACGCCGTTATTCTTTTTCGCAAGGGCTACAATTTTTCTGCCCTCCTTTACATTGACCGCCAGGGGCTTTTCGATCAGTACGGCAATCTTGTTCTTGATAAAGATTTTCGCCAACTTCAGATGTGCCACCGTCGGAGCTGCTATCGTTACCGCATCAACCTTGTCCAGGACATCCGCACAATCGGTAAAGGCCTGACAGTTATATTGCTGGGCGAGTCGCTGGGCTTTGTTGGCGTCTATATCGACCACGGCAACAAAATCGCTCTGGGGCAGCTGGTGATAAACCTTTGCGTGTATCGCCCCCATTTTGCCTGCACCTATAACAGCAGTCCGTATTTTCGTATCTTGCATCTCGTATCTCGTATTTCGTATTTCACCGTCTGAACTTCTCGAGGTATCTGCCAAACTGCTGCTCGCTGCTTTTGGTTATCGCATCAATCATAGCTCGAACATTTTCATCGAGCCCATCCTCTTGTGCCAAAGCCATCGCATTTTCCAGCAATGTGTCCCCCCGCCGATAGAGCTTTCTGTACGCCTCGAATATTCGCTCTTGCTGCTGCTCACTCAAACCGGCTCGTTGCAGACCTCGCTTATTAACACCACGAACCCTCGGCGGATAGTGTCCACTGACAGTGAGAAACGGCGGAACATCCCGATTAATCCCCGCAAGTCCCGCCGCGTAGGACCACTTGCCAATAGTAACAAACTGATGCAACGCAACCAAACCACTGAACCAAACCCCTGTCTCAATCTTGCAATGCCCGCTTATCTGCACATAGTTGCTCATAACAATCTTATCTTCAAGTGTGCAGTCGTGCCCAACGTGCGCGCCGACCATAAGGAAATTATCATTTCCTACTCTCGTCAGCGCCTCCGGATAAATACTCACGTGGATTGTCACCTGCTCGTGAATAATGTTTCGGTCACCTATCACAAGCCCCCCCATCTTGCTATCTGGAGTCAGACTCAGTGTCTGCGGGCTGCAACCAATCACACAATTGGCAAAAAAGTGGTTGTTTTTCCCAATCTTGACGCCCTTGTCAATCACCACATTGGCATCAAGTACCGTGTCGGCGCCGATTGAGACCCCACTGCCAATGACACAATGGGGTCCGATTGTAACACCCTCGGCCAACTGAGCATCTTTATGAATTACTGCACTGGGATGTATTTGCGTCATTCTCGTACCTCGCATTCTCGATCCTCGATTCTCGTCGAGTATCGAGTATCCAGCATCGAGTATCGAGTCTATACTTTCTCGTCATCGACAAGCATAAATCTTATTTCCGCTTCAGCAACTATCTGCTGTCCAACCATCGCCCTGCACCGACACTGTGCGGTCCTCTTCCTCAATCTGACCGTCTCGGCGGTAAGGATAAGCTGATCACCGGGCACAACAGATTTACGCAGCTTTACACCATCCATACTCAACAGCACAGCCAGCTTGCCTGTATGTTCCAATCTCTGAGCGAACAACAAGCCGGACACTTGCGCCATAGCTTCGACAATAAGAACACCGGGCATAATAGGTGTGCCGGGAAAATGCCCCTGGAAAAATTGCTCATTGAAGCTTACATTCTTTATCCCTTTTATTCGCGTATCACCTTCGATTTCGATTATCTTGTCCACCAGCAAAAACGGATACCTGTGCGGCAGAATCTTCTGAATCCTCGAAATATCCAAAAGTACATCAGTCCCGAATTTTTTGATACGCTCCTGCTGCTCGGCTGCTTCATACAATTTTCTTACAAGCTGCTGGTTCAACGAATGTCCGCTCTTATAGGCCACAATCCTGCCCTTAACAGCCCGCCCCACTAACGCAAGGTCGCCAATTAAATCAACAATCTTATGCCTGGCACACTCGTTAGGAAATTTGAAACTGTTCTTAATAGGTCCGTCTGAGTTGATAATCAGAATATCGCGAGGGCCAATATGCGTTCCTATTCCGCGGGCTCGAAACTGCTTGGCCTCAGCCTCAAGTAAAAAGGTTCGGGCCGGCGCCAGATTCTTCTCAAAACTCTCAGGTGTAAGCTGACAGCTAAAAATCTGCCTGCCAATACCAGTGTGCCCGCTGTAATCCAGATCGTAGGTGATATTTAATCCATCATCGGAGTATGGCAGTGCGTATATAGATGCATCGCCGGCGACAATACTAACCGGCTCGCTGATAACAAACTCCTTTCGGCTAACTTGCTGCTCAACCACCCCAGCGCGTTTGAGAACCTTGAAATACTCGGCACAGCTGCAACCCGGAGCCGGCAGCTCCAAGCCGTCAACTTCTACAACCACATTGTCAATCTCCATTGCGCTCAGCACAGCCAAACAGTGCTCAATGGTTTCTATACTGACAGAACCTTTCTTTATCGTCGTACGACGACTTCGCTCAGCAAGGTTAGTCACGACGGCATTAATCCGGACCGCCTCTGGGACATCGGTCCGAACGAAAACCACCCCGGAATCCGCAGGAGCAGGGCGGAAAACAACCTTCGCCTCCTCGCCTCCGAACAGACCGCGGCCACGTATCTTGCCTTCACTCTTTATCGTCTTTTGCAGCTTCAAGCCCTTCTACCCTCTTATTTAATCGCTTTAACTGCTCAGCCATCTTCGGCAAACGCATCGTCAAACCAATTATCCGGAATGCCTCTCTTTTATCAATCGCTGGCGAGCCAAGAAATCGCTGGCCGGCTGCTATATCGTAGGCAACACCGGATTTAGCTCCGACCATTGTACCATCTCCTATTTCTACATTATCCGCCAGCCCAACCTGCCCGCCTAACACAACGCCGTCGCCCAGCCTGCAACTGCCGGAAATACCAACCTGTGCCACTATCAGACAGCATTTGCCAATTACCACGTTATGAGCGATTTGCACGAGATTATCTATCTTTGTTCCGGCTCCAATTATGGTATTTCCAAACTTGGCCCTGTCAACACAGCAATTGGCTCCTATCTCCACAAAGTCTTCAATCACCACTCCGCCGTTGTGCGGAATAAGTCTGTAGGCACCATCGATAAATGAATACCCAAAACCTGTCGAACCAATCGTGCTGTTCGCCTGAACGACCACATTGTTACCTAACCGGCAGTTGTGATAAACAACAACATTGCTGTCAAGACGACAATTCTCACCCACCCTTGAATTCTCGCCTATTTTGCACCCGCTGCCGATTACGCTGTTTTCGCCGATTTCAACCCCATCGTCAATCACCACGCCCGCACCGACAGATACACCTTCAGCTAACTTGACACCCTGGGCAATCTTGGCAGCCGGATCGATACCTTCGGTTGCAGGTTTCAGCCTGGGCGCAAAAACATTCAAAGCTTCTATCAAAGCTGCATCAACATTTTTGACAATCAATTGCGGCTTATTTAAACCATCAAGATGTCCGGCAACAATAACCGCTGCCGCCTGTGACTTGTGGAGTGCAGCTTTGTGTTTATCATCTGTAATAAAGGTAACATCACTGTCACCAGAAGCTTCGACCGGGCCCACAGCGCTTATCTGTCTGTCGATACCATCGGCGTCACCGGCTAACTCAGCGCCAAGCCGCTTAGCTAATTGTGCAACCGTCAACCTCATTTCAAATCAAACACCGAAATGCAATTATGGATACATACGCTTCTTATAGACGTATCAAAACGCAAAAAACTGAATTATTCCCGATTTTCGCAATCGGTTAATTAACTACTCACCATTTAACTACTCACCATCTTCACGAGCATCGAATATCGAGCATCTAATTTTCGAATTTTCATTCTCCTTCATCCAGCCAAGCAATTACCTCATCGGTAATATCCAGACAGCCGCCATTATACAGCACTTTATGCGTCCTGATGGCCAGCATAGCATTGTCGATACTCAACGCAGGAAACTCCACTTCATCCTTCTCAACCACCAAATCCAAGCCTTTTTGTTTCGCAACCTCACCCGTTCCTCGCAGAATGTCCACATAAAGGTCTTCGACCCATCGTTGATATTTTAACGCTTTCTGCTGCATAAAGTACTCTTGCTCAGCGCCATGTTTTCCCTGTTTGTCGTATACCTCCCTGAGCTGCGCCAAATAGTCGCTGCTGCCACGTTTAAAAGCGTTGAGCCCGGCTTTGCTGGCTTCTACCTCTTTGGAAAGCCTTTGTAATTCTGCGTTTGTTCTGCTCTGTTCGGCGAGAACCTCCGCGTTGTACTTGGCACTTCTCCTGCAATCCCGGAAGACTCTCTTGACACTTACAACACCAATCTTTGAAGATAGCGTGGCCTCTTCCGGCTGAGCCTGGCTGTAATTAGGGTTCCCAAACGCAACAAAGGGCGTTTGGGGTCCCTCATAGCCCATCCCCAAAACAACCACACCTATCAAACACCCTAAAGCTACTGTGCTGGCCTTCATAAATCATCCTTTCTACTTTAATCTTGCATCTTTACTTTCAGAACAGTCCTCCCACAGAGAAACTGAAAACCCGCATCTCGTCCGCGTCGTCTTTCATAAATGGCGTAGCAATCTCAAATCGCATCGGCACCGGCCCAAACAAATTTGGTATCTGTATCTGTATGCCTGTCCCAACCGCAGCACGGTAGCTGCCGGTATCTATCGCTGCGCTGTCCACGAAAAACAACGCCGCAAGATTGTCGCCTACCAGAGGTACAGCTACCTCAGCATTGGCCAAAAATATCCAGTCACTGCCTACTGGGGCCAACCGCTTCGCCGTGCCTGGGGGGACATTTGTCTGCAACCCTCTGGTGCTTACACCCCGATACTCAAAACCTCTGATACCGTAAATGCCCGTACCGCCGGCATAGAACTTTTCAAAAGGTAATGCCTCACCTATCGTAGTAGCCGAAAGCACTTTCGTCGCCAGAACAGTTTTTCGCTCAAGCAAATCCTTATAAAGCGTTTTGTACCATATGTAACTGCCTCTGGCTATTCCGAAAACCTCGTCGCCGGCAACCTGCTCGTAACCGGCATTAAAAGTATATCCTTCACTCGGGTTAAATCTGTCATCGGTCAAATCTCTTCCGACACCAATCTTAACACCCGCAAGAGCATTGCCACCTTTGACATTAATCATTTCCTGAGGTGCATCAGTATGCAGGTCTTTAACGTCAACATTCTCGACTCTAAAGCCAATACTGTTTCGCCATCGGCTTTTATATCGCTTCTCGAAGCCTACGTATCCTTTTGTCCTCTGCTCATCATAGCTTTCTCTGCCCCTTCCCCAGCTTAAGCCGATCACATCGAGGGTTATAGGTTTGTCGCGAAGGTATGGCTCTGTGAAGGTGATCGAATACTGGCTGACTTTCATACCAGGCTCGGCAGCAATCTTCAAACTTTGTCCTGCGCCTTTGAAAGCCTCGCCGGTGATAAATTCACCAAAGCTCTCCGGCCGGTCGGTAATGTCGAAATTGCGCTGCTGATAAATCAATTGTCCTATCACGTCGCTGTCGCTTGAGAAACCGCCACCGAACATTATCGACCCGGTCTGGCCCTCTTTTATGTCGACGCTTACATCCTTCTGGTCAAGCGCACCGGAGCTTGGCTCGACAGGGCTGATAATTACCTGCTCGGTCAGAGTCTCCCTTCGTACATATTCTTCCAACTTACCGCCGCCTTGTTTGGGTGCTAAGTCGGCGTTGTACAATCGGCCCGGCGCAAAATCATACTCGTCCAACACCCGCCGGATGACCCTATCCTGCGTTTGCTCGTTGCCGGTTATGTCGACCCGGCCGATTCGAAACTGCCCGCCCTCAATAATGTTAAATTGCACGTTGACAAGGCCGCGAACCGCAACAAACCGAGGCCCTTGCTCGACCCTCGCATCGATAAAGCCCTGTTCACGATAAAGTTTAAGAATCCGCTCAGCATGCGAATCAGCCAGTCGTCCATTATAGACCTGTCCCTCTGTTAATTCCAGCCCCGCCAGCAGCGTTTCCTCATCAAAGTGCTCGTTACCGATAAAAACAATTTTCCCAACAGTATAGGTCTGTCCCTCTTCAATTTCGAAAGTGATATGCACCTTGGTTTTGTCGTCGGTGAATTCTCTTCTCACCGCTATGCTGTAATCGAGAAAACCCCTTTCATAATATATATTTTGCAGCCTCGCCACATCCTCAGCCGGCCCCTCTTCAACATAGTACCTCGGCCAAAGAAACCATTTCTTTTTCTTCGTCTTTATGGCCTGTTTAAGTGCCGAGCTCTTTATAACGTTATTGCCGCTGAACTTCAGCGATCCGATCTTGACCCTCGGTCCCTCATCAATTGTATAAATCACTTGGCCTTTCTGTAACTTCTCACTGTCCAGCGCCACTTGAACAAAAGCAAAACCTTTTTTTCGATAAAATTCGCTAATGGTTCTTCTGTATGCCTCGGCCAGAACCGGGTCCAGGTAGTCTCCCACCTCAAAGTCCAGTTTCTTCTGCAGGCTCTTGTCTTTATACGTGCGGTTGTTCACAAAATCAATCGATTCGATGACATCTCTTCCGCCGCGGTCTGTGGCAGGTTCCCTTATCTCACCGTCTCCCGATACATCGGGACCCAGCACCGATGCACAGCCCGAACTTAAAAGCAAGGCAAAAGTAAAAAGGCAAAAGGCAAATTCTTTTACTTTCTTGATTTTCAACTTTTTACCTTTTACCTTCCCGGGTCCCATTTTGCGACTTATTGCAAAATGAGAGCCCCCTAAAACGGTACCGATTGGTCATCTATCTGAGAGGCATTTTCAAACCGCGTGAATTTCTCTCTGAAAACCAGCTGCACGCTTCCGGTCGGACCGTTACGCTGTTTGGCGATTATCAGATCCGCCCTATGGTTCGGCTCATAATCCTCTTGTCCACGATGGTAGTAATCGTCACGGTGCAGCAGCATTACGACATCGGCGTCCTGCTCAATACTACCGCTTTCGCGCAGGTCGCTCATTCTTGGCCTGTGGCCTTCTCTGCCTTCCGGAGCCCGATTCAACTGGCTCAAAACCACAACAGGGATGTTTAGCTCCCTCGCTAAGGCCTTGATATATCTCGAAATTGTGGTAATTTCCTGCTGGCGCGATTCAACCCGCCCGGCACCCAGATGCATCAGCTGCAAGTAATCCACTATAACGCATCGTATATCATACAGGCTTTTAAGCCGTCTCGCCTTGGCGCGAAGTCCCAGCGGCGTCAGCGTCGAAGTGTCATCAATATAAATCGGCGCCTCAGATAATTGGCTGCAGGCTTTAACCAGCTCCTGGTAATGCTCAGTATCGAGCGTACCCCTTCTGACTTTCTGGGCATCAATCGCACTCATGCTGCACAAGAATCTTTCAGCCAGCTGCTGCTTTCCGGTCTCTAATGAAAATATCGCAACCGGAATCTTCTCTATCAAGCCGATATGCTCGGCGATATTCAATGCCAGAGAGGTCTTTCCCATACTCGGCCTGCCGGCAATGATTATCATCTCGCCGTCCTGCAAACCACAGGTCCACTCGTCAAGCTGATAATACCCGGTCGGTAGGCCTGTAACATAGCTGCCCTCGCGCTTCTCTATAAGCTCATAAGCGCGAGTAACCAAATCCTTCAACCGAGTAGCACTACCGCTTATATTCTTATCTGTAACGGCAAATATCCTCCGCTCAGCTTCGTCAAGCGCCTCACGGGTTTCGCCGGTCTGGTTGTATGCATCTTCTAAAATTTCGCCGGCAGCGGCAATAAGCTCACGCAGCAGCATTTTTTCTTTGATGACCCCCGCGTAATAGGCCACATTTGCCGAGGAAGGTACAGAATCTAAAATCTTTGCGATATACTCGGCTCCGCCAACCTCGTCGAGGCAGTTGCGTTTCACAAGCTCATCGTGAAGCAGCACCGCATCTATGCCGATGCCTTTATTTTTTTCATAAAGCCCAATCAAAGCATCGAATATGTAGCGATGCTCGGTTCGGTAAAAGGCATCGCGGCCGAGAAGCTCGACAACCTGTCCGATACATTCCGGGTCAATTATCATTGAGCCTAAGACCGCCGCCTCAGCGGCCAATGACTCAGGCATACCACGCACCGCCGCCAGCTTACCAGTAACGTCCGCCTGCCCACTAACGGCCCCTGCCATTTCAACCGTTCGACTTCTTTCTTTACCTGCCATGGTCAGTCCCTACCCTTGCCCCGTTTCTATTCATAACGCGGCATTTTACCTGCCGGCCGGCCAACAGTCAAACACTTGTTTTAACTATTGTTCTACAAAGACGTTACCCCGCACCAACTTTGCTCAGCAAAGTTAAATTCTAAACCCTAAATACTAAATCCTAAACAAATTCTAATGACCCAATATTCCAAATCCCAAACAACGGCGTTTTGAACATTAGGATTTTGAGATTTGAGATTGTTTAGAGTTTAGAGATTAGAATTT
>JAUXAL010000041.1 GCA_030619925.1 Phycisphaerae bacterium
AGAGTCTTTGGCTGTGCGCAACGCTACTTTGGCCAGTGCTACTGGCGATTTGGTCATTTTTCTTTTCGTTTTCATATATCATAAATCGGCTAACTTCCACCAGAAAATCCAACCTTTTCAACAGAGCATATTGACTATTGATTCCCGAATTAGTGGATTAGAGAATTGGTTAATTAGTGATTAGAGAATTAGTGGATTAGCCAAACTACCGTGAGGCTCGAATCCGCTCTGTCGCAGTTGTCTCAAATGCGGGTTTGAGATGGCACAAAATCCCTCCAAACCTTGGCTTTTGCATTGTGATACGGCCTCAAATCTGCTATAATGCTTTTATCGCTCTTGCTTAAATGCGAGCGGTTTTCATCAAATCGCATCTATTGGACTATGAGAGGGTTTCGTCTGTGGCCAGTAGAGCTTTAGCTGCGAAAGGAGTACTATTACGCGTAGAAAGATGAATTATTTAATTTCTTTTGTTTTGGTGCTGGGCATTGCTCAGAACAGCACAGCGGATTAGGAGGATTACAAATGTTTTGGAACAAGCGAAAAATTTGGAATCTGGTCGTTTCTTCTGTCATTGTATTGCTGCTTGGAAACGTCCAAACAGTTCTCGCCAGCTCAGTTACACTCTCCGGAATTCTTCGGTACGATGGACAACCAATGTCGGACATAACAGACGTGTCGCCGACATTCTGGTGCCGTAACCTAGAAACCGGACAGGGAGTCAGTGGTATAACATCTACATATGACAACAATACAGGGGTTTACAGTATATCCGGCTTACCTTCAGCTAAAGTTCAAATATTTGTGACGTTTCATATTCGGGGTTATAGATTTAGCCTACCGGGTAATTATAGGGTTTGGAAAATCGCGGATATTCCTAACCTGTCTCTTGACCAGCGCGCAAATTTTGATATAGGTTTAGAACAAATAATCCATATGACAAGTCCGTGGGATAATGATGCCATAAGCCCTCCCGCTCTCATATTTCCGGCTGCATCATACCCTGAACCTGAGCATGGCCGCTGTCTTGATTTCGCATGGGATGCAGTTCCTGGAGCAACACAATATCGGATAGATATTTCCATTTACCGAGATCCAGACCACCCCTATGGCTATGGGTTCGTAGAAAATGTCGTTAATTCGTACCTTCAGGAAACTTCCTTTTCAACTAATTTGGACCTCTCTAATGATTCCCAGCACTACGAGGCGTCTATATTCGCCTACGGCTCTGGTGGTAATCTTATAGGTCTACTTATGATAACCTATGAAAACGGCTATGGATGGGATTATCGATTCAGAGTCGTTGCGCCTTGGGATGTTGATGGAGTTTTGGCATATGATGATGGCACATTCGAGATATATCCCATGATTCATGAGAGCCAGTACCTGCGACAGAGGTTTCTTGTCAGCGATTTCGGCCTTTCTGGTGATTACCTGATTAAAACAGTGCGAATAAATTGGGGGCCAACTTCCGAGGATTTCGCTGGTGAGATTAAGCTTCGGGACTATGACACAGGCGAGGTGGTGACTGCCGTGAGTTTTACTCGGCCAGCATCGGGATGGCATGACTATGACGTCTCCGGGTTGGGCTTCGTCAGTGACCACTTTTATGTAGAACTGTGGCACACGGCTGGGTACGGTTATATATACGCAGACACGGATGCGCCTCATCATAAGATGAGTGAAGTTAGTACGAATGCTGGAGTAAACTGGCATTTATTCAACTATCCCGTTACTGGACATTATGAAATGGACTTCATGGTCCGGGCATTGGTAGTGCCGGGGGTACCAGCCGAGAAGGCCTATAACCCAGACCCGCCTGATGGTGCCCTATATGAGGACACATGGGCCAGCCTTAGCTGGACGGCGGGAGATTTTGCAGCCTCGCACGATGTGTATTTCGGCGATAATTTTGAGGATGTGAACAACGGCACCGGCGGCACGTTCCAGGGCAACCAGGCCGCGACGTTTTTTATTGCCGGCTTTTGGGGATTTCCTTATCCGGACGGTCTCATTCCAGGAACGACTTACTACTGGCGAATTGATGAGGTCAATGACACCGAGCCGAACAGTCCGTGGACAGGCGATGTCTGGAGTTTTACGATTTATGCTATTGAGAACGTCGAGGACTTCGAAACAGGCGATTTCAGCAAATTCCCGTGGGAACATTACGGAGACGAAACTTGGACTTGGGACGTTACATCGTGGCAGAAGCATTCCGGAGCCTATAGCGCCGAAGCTGGTTGGATTGACCACGACCAAAGTACTACTTTGCAGGTGACTCTTGACTGCGTATCGGGCGATATCACCTTCTATCGCAAAGTCTCTTCTGAGTCACGTTGTGACTACTTGAAGTTTTACATTGATGGAGTGGAAAAAGGCGAGTGGTCAGGCGAGCAGGACTGGGCCGAGGCATCTTTCCCTGTGACAGCGGGCACAAGAACCTTTGAGTGGACCTATTCAAAGGACGGTTCGGAGTCCGACGGCGAAGATACTGCGTGGATTGATGATATAGTATTTCCAATCAACTGAAAAACTGAGTAAGTACATGAACAGCGGTAATTGACGAGCTTCTTCTTTTCTTGGCATGAGCGTTGGACTGCGGGTTACGAGCGGCGAAATGAGCGTGAGAACGAACCCAAAACAATTGGCTGGTGGTCGCCGTCATGGCCGTGCTAATGGGTGTTTTGATGTTGTACACTACGCCGATTCGGACGACATGGTTCAGCCGGTTCTGGTAATTCATCCCCGGAAATGCTACATTACGTTAGTTTTTGGGCTGTAGTAAAGGGATATCGATGAAACGACGGACATTTCTCAAAGTATCGGCGATGAGCACGGCTGTCGCAGCATGTGGAAGCTACGCATCGAACTTGGCGAAGAAGAAGCGCAGCAGACCAAACATTCTGCTGCTTTTCAGCGACCAACATCACGCCGGCGTTATGGGGTGTGCGGGCCACCCGTTGGTCAAGACGCCACACCTCGACCGGTTGGCGAGCGAAGGAGTTCTATTCTCCAGAGCGTATTGTCCGGATGGAATTTGCGTTCCGTCGCGCACTTCGATGTTTACCGGGTTGTACCCCAGAACAACGGGGGTGATTTACAATAGCGACGCTCCACCGCATCCGGAGAGACTCCACCCTCTTCATTCATTGCTCCGCACCAACGGCTATCTCACGGGCTGCTTCGGAAAAAGGCATTTTCCCCGCGGGCTGAACGAGAGGGATTGGGACGCCTCATGCACAACCATCAATCCCAAACTCGATCCATCCGATGAGAATTACTGGGACTGGATCAAAGGGCGCGGACAGTACGATTCACACAACCGCGATTTCAAAGAATCGCACGAAGCCTCGCTGATGGCTCACATTTCTCGTACTGCCGCTGAGAACCGAACGACCGCTTATGCTGCAGACAAGAGCATTGACTTTCTCCGTAGGGCCAAGAATGAGGGGCGTCCGTTCTTCTGCTGGTCTTCGTTTATCTACCCTCATCAGCCATATACGCCACTGGAGCGCTGGGCCCGGCTTTACGATCTCGACAAAATCGAGCTGCCGGGCAACATCAGCGAGCCGGTGGAGAATCTTCCGCAGCGAATGAGGGAATGGCGCACTCGGACTAAGCCTCCCTGGAATTGCGGCACGGCGGCAAAGGATCACGCAATCTATCGCAGGTACATTGCTTACTACTATGCACTCGTCAGCGAAGTGGATTATCATATCGGACGAGTACTCTCGGTACTGAGAGACTTGGGGCTTGCAGAAAACACAATCGTCATTTACTCATCCGATCACGGGGATTTTGTCGCCGGTCACGGCATGGTCGAGAAATGCGCCGTGGGTCACAATGTTTACGAGGATACACTGCGTGTTCCGTTGATATTCCATTGGCCCAGCGAGTTTGCAAAGGGCCGGACTTACGACGGGCTGGCGGAACTGACGGATCTGTATCCGACGTTGCTGGAGTTAACCGGGATTGACCGGCCCGGTGGTGGGTACGATTTGCCCGGTCGTTCGCTGACGGCCGTTCTGACCGGCGGCAGTATTCCGCGGAAACCGTATGTCGTTTCGGAGAACTGGTCCCAGGTAACGGTAATTGGCGAGCGCTACAAGCTGGGCAAATGGATCACTCCGCCGTTGAAATACGCTGCATGGGACTGGGGCAGGACTCATCCGGGGATGTTGTTTGACCGCAAGAACGATCCGCTCGAAGTGAACAACCTGATTAATGAACCGTATACGAATGACGTCCGCGAGGAACTGGACCGGTTCCTCGCTGAGTGGGAGGCTCGGATTCCCGACATAGTATTTCCAATCGAGTGAAAGACTGAGTAAGTATATGAACAGCGGTAATTAGCGAGCTTCTGCTTTTCTTGGCATGAGCGTTGGACTACGGGTTACGAGGAGCGAAATGAGCCTGAGAACGAACCTGAACAATTGGCTGGCGATGCCAGTATTTCTGCCCTTGTATTGGAGATAGAAAAATGAGGATCAAAATATTAATAATTCTATTATTGGCCGCTCAGTATTCTGCATCAGCCGATACTCTGACGGTCGGTCCGAGTGTAAGAGCCGGTTATGGTTATTCAAGTATCCAGGCTGCTATAAATGCTGCTTCAAATGGGGACACCATCCTGGTGGGGCGCGGCGTATATCACGAAAACTTAACAATAAGCGGAAAAATCATCACACTTGCCTCTAATTATATCAATTCGAACGATGAAGATGATATTCTCCAGACGGTTGTAGACGGTGGGGGTACAGGAAGCATCCTTGAAATTCGCAACGTCACTACCGACACCGTGATCACGGGTTTAACATTACAAAATAGTCCGGACGGAATCCTGCCATATTCAAAATTTACCTTGGTGCACTGTCGCATAACCGGATGTAGCGATGGGATTGATTACGAGAGCGGCAGCGGGGGTATTTGTATGCACAATGTATTTGAGTATAACAACGACGATGGCATAGATTTGGATGGGGATGTGGACATCGAAATTGCCAATAATATCATCCGCTACAACCGAGATGATGGCATAGAAATCAGACTGCATCCATACACCGGCCCTACGCTGACAAATAATATACACGACAATATTATTATAGGAAACGGCGAGGATGGCATCCAGCTCATCGACTACGATGGTCTTTCCGATCGCGTGTTCTACATCAAAAATAATATCATTGCCGACTCAAATCAAGCTGGTGTCGGCTGCATGGATAAAGGCGATACCAATGAAGATTACCGGGCCGCAAGTATCCCCGAGCCTGTCTATGTGATAAACAACACTTTTTATAATAACGCTTACGGCATAACCGGCGGCGATAATATGGTTGTCAAGAACAACATCTTTGCTGAAATCGACCTGATTGCTCTCAAAAAAGTTGATGGCTCATCCAGCATCACTCATAATGCTTTCTGGCAAAACGGTACTGATTTCAGCGGCACCTCGCCCGGGGTCGGAAACTACCTTAACACTAATCCATTATTCACCGATGCCGCAAACGGAGACTACCACCTGCAATCTCAAGCAGGCCGATGGGACCCAAACTTGAATGACTGGGTAGTCGATATCAACACAAGCCCATGCATCGATGCAGGTGATCCTAACAGCCCCGTTGCTTTTGAGCCATATCCAAACGGCGGCATTATCAACATGGGTGCCTACGGCGGGACAGTCGAGGCCGGCAAATCAGAAACTTCATTGGTCCCGGTTTCAACTTCCCGTTAGGATGAAGTCTTTCGAGGGGACACTGGTATCGAAACCGTCGGCTTGGAATTATAAATATTGAACAAAGCCTGCTTACCGACGTTGCGATCGGGATTATCAACACCGAAACCCTGTTCCTTGTTCCACGCCTTAATCCACTTCACCGGCATCTCTGCAAACCATCGGTCCGTAAAAGGCTCCTCCGCCACCTTCATCCAGTCGCGAATTTTCTCCCAAAGGCTGCGTCTAACTGCGTCGTAGCCGGCCTGGCCCAGCAGGTTCGGGTACTGATACTGACCCGTATTATCATACAGACAATACTCCGTATCCGGCGCCAGCGCATACGTATAGTCCTTTGTCACGACTCCGCGAAACACCGTTTGGTAAGGAGAACCGTTGTTCATATTCGAAGGGTGCATAATAAAGACCGACTCCGGAACCGGACCGCCCGGCAGAGCTAAAATATTCTTCGAAAAGTCCAAACCCGGGCAGGCATTAAGGTAAGCCAGCGACTCCAGCGCATCCGGCGTGCCTGCCATCTTTAGCTGATCGGCGATATTGGCCAGTCCGCAGATCGTTGGAAAATGATCAATCGTCGAAAACAAAACATCCAGCTGCACGTTGGCCGGTATCGTGCCGGGCCAGACAACCAGAAACGGAAGCCTCGTCGCCTCGTCCTCGGGATTGCGCTTCTGGCCGTAACTGATTCGGCAAACGCCGCTCATACCACCGTGGTCCGAGCTGTAAATAAATATCGTATTATTGGCAATGCCCAACTTCGTCATCTTAGCTAATATGCGCCCGATCTCATCATCCACATCACTGACATGGGCGTGATAACCCTGATGCTCATCGAATTGCTGCAACTCGTCATGCGGATGAAAGGGAAGAACCGTCGAATTCAGATACAATGCCTTCTTGCCGTCGGGCGCGTCGGTCATCTTGCCATGAGGCGGATTAACCGATATCATCACAAAGAACGGCTCTGGATCGTCATGGTGAAGTTCAACCCAGTCTAACGCCTGCGTCACCGTCGGCGTACAGTTCGAATCGTCGCTTGTCCCCCGCATCCAGCTCTTTTTGGGTCCGCCGTTTTCCCTGAAGGTGCATTGCGTATGATTGTTCGTCCCGTTCCATACGACACATTTGTCAAACCCGAAAGGGCGAAGGTCATTGCCGCCCCAATGCGACTTGCCGAAATAACCGGTATTATACCCGGCATCCTTAAACATCCACGCCAGCGTACCCCTGAACTTATCAGTCATATCCGGCCGATCGTCCAGGCGCATATGATTGGCCATTATCCCCTGCTCCCACGGCCAGCGGCCCGACATCAACATGCCGCGATACGGCGTGCAAATCGGAAGGTTGCTGTAGCAGCGGTCCATGGAGACGCCGTTGTTTTTCATCTGCACCATAAAAGGAGTCTGCACGGCCGGCGTCTGCGTATAACTCATGGCTCCCCAGCGGTGTGTATCACTGAAGAAAAAGATCACGTTCGGCCTGTCAACCGTCCCCCTCGCCTCGGCCGATCCAGACCGGCCCAACATCACTGACGCCAGGCCAACCCCTGCCGCACTGAGAAACTGACGACGATTCATACTTATACTTTCGGTGCCCTTTTCAATTCGCATAGTTTGTCATCCAACCTCTTCATTGCCATACCAACCGCCACGACTAAACGCTCAAGCGACGATTCGTGTGAACAGCCAAGCATCTTTAATATAACAGATTCACGACGCAAACGCCACCATTCTCGTCCCGTTGCGTTTCAAAAGTCATCCGAATTTAAGATTCTTGTACGATAGAGAGTTATATGGCGGCCGAGTTTAATTGAATATCGCAACTATGATGTTCTTCCTATCGTTACAGAGGGGGGTTATGCTTATAGACATCACTTCTGTCCTCTGCCGAAATATCTTGGACAGGTCCTGCCAGTCTGAAGGAGCCAGTGCGCGCGCACGAAACTAACTCGTTGGCGCCCTTCTGGCACTCGCTTGATTCTCAGCCAGCCGCCAAATTTCTATGTCCGGCAAAAAACAAGTCCTACTTAACCACCTCAAGCAGCTCAACCTCAAAGATAAGCGTGGAATTGGGTGGAATGCTTGGTCTCCCCAGTTCACCGTAAGCCAGATTTGAAGGTATATACAACTGCCATTTGGAGCCTTCTTTCATGAGCTGCAGAGCTTCGGTCCAGCCCTTGATTATTCCCTTTACAGGAAACTCAGCAGGCTTATTACGCTTATAGGAACTGTCAAACTCCGTGCCATTAATCAAAGTGCCGCGGTAGTGAGTCTTCACTCTATCGTCCGCCGTGGGGGTTTTTCCCGTACCTTCCTTGATTACCTTGTATTGCAGACCGCTCGGCAGTACCTGCACACCCTCCTTAGCCTTGTTCCGCTCAAGAAATGCCATCCCTTCGGCAAGGCTCTTCGCGGCCTGTTTTGCTATTATGCGCTGCTGGAAACTCGTCATAACCTGCTGCCTTTCATCTTGACTAAGTGCCAACTCCTTGCCTGCCATAGCATCTTTCAGCCCCCACATCAGCGACTCAATGTTAACCTCGATGTCCTGCTTCTTGAAATTCTGGGCTATTTGCGTCCCTATCACATAGCTGACCTTATCCAACTCTGTCTTTAGCGAAACCGCTTTGTCTGTCGCGGCTTCACCGGCGGAATGTGATACGTCAACTTCCTCTTTGGGGCCTTTTTGGGCTGCATAAACTGACATCACAATCAAACAGCCCAACGCCAACATCACAATATAAATTCTCGTTTTCATTCTTGTCTCCTTTTTCGCTCAAGAAATCGCTGTGCGCCGGATCGACCTACGACCCTGCCTAAACACACAACTCCAACACAACCGTAGATTATACCAGAAAGCCGGAAATACAGAAACTGTTTTTTTGGCCTTATGCCTTAATGCGTTTCATTAGGCGGGAGCGTCCTACTCACAATTGAATGACTTGCTCAAAGCTAAACACAGCGACTCGTCAGGGCGGTGCCTGCCGTAGCACGGAGCTACGCCGGAGCAGGCCAGCCGTTCCATACCAGGCCCAGGTCGAGACAGGACATGCAAAGTTCAGATGTTATAGAGAATATTGCTCAGGATAATTGTATATCTCCAGCAGATATGGTATCATCTCGGCGCAAAAGCACCGCGGCGTAGCCGAGCAAAAGTCAAATGGTCCGGAGACAGGAGGTAACTTATGAAACGATGTAATTTTTTCGTTCTGGTAGGCGGGACCCTCGCGTTATTACCGATTGTATTTGCTCATGCCGGAAACACCCGCAAGCAAGTCGATACTACAGGCTTGTGCCTTACCGTGCGCGATTTCGGTGCCGTTGGAGATGGTAAAGCCGACGACACCAAGGCATTCCAACGCGCGGTTGATTCAGGACGGGGAGATATCCACATTCCGCGCGGCGTATATCGGCTTACCAAAACCGTAGTGGTCGATCTGGACCGCATCGGACCTGTGTCGATCATCGGGTCAGGCACGGCGAAAATTATCATGACCGGACCCGGCCCAGCGTTGAAGCTGGTTGGCACACACTCCGGGACAGCGAGCCCAAGCACGGTAGAAGAAAACGTCTGGCAGAGCCAGCGTATGCCGACAGTGACCGGACTGGAGATTGTCGGTGCTTCTCCCCAGGCGTGCGGTGTAGAGGCCGGCGGCACAATGGAAGCGGTCTTTTCACGGCTATTGATTCGCAAGGCGCTGCACGGAATCCACCTCAAGGGCCGCAACCGTAATGTCATAATTTCTGATTGTCACATTTACGAGAATCGTGGTATTGGAATATACCTCGACCACGTTAACCTGCATCAGATAAATGTCGGCAATTCACACATAAGTTATAATGCCGGCGGAGGGATTGTACAGCGCGGCGGAGACGTCAGGAATCTGCAGATCGGCAACTGCGATGTTGAAGCTAATATGAGCGAAAAGGCGCCGGCGACAGCAAATGTGTTGATAGATGCTACGGGCGGTTCTATCGGAGAAATCGCCATAACCGGCTGTACGATTCAGCATACCCACAACGCGCCTGAGTCGGCAAACATCCGCATCATCGGCCAGGGCCGGCCCCGACCTTCCTATGCAAAGGGTGAATTGCGGGGCGGTAACATTACCATTACAGGCAACGTACTCAGTGACGTGCAGATTAATGTGCACCTTCATAAGGTTCGCGGGGTCACAATCGTCGGCAATACCCTCTGGAAGGGTTATGCGCATGACCTTCTCATAGAAGGCAGCTCAAGCGTTGTCATCGGCCCGAATGTATTCGACCGCAATCCACGTTACCATTATGGGGACGGTGCCACTGCCAACCGGGGACTTGTCTTCCGCAATTGTGACAACGTTATACTCACCGGGCTGCAAATCAACGACGTATGGCGAAAAGAAGGTGGACTTGTCCTGGAAAAATGTCAGCATTTTAATATCTCCGGCTGTGCCATTCTCAACTGCGATAACTGCGGTATTCTTATGGATGACGTTCAGGACACAATTGTCTCAAGTTGTGTGGTTCGTGATACCCGCAGGGCACCCGCTGAAACGACAGCTATAAAGGTAAAAACAGGCAAGGGCAACTTCATAACCAACAATCTCTTTACCGGCCGGGTGGAAATCGCTCCCCATTCAGCCAAGGTAATGAACAACTTAGAGAAATAATTCCAGCCTTCCAGGTGCAAGCGGCATCTTATTCTAAAACAACAATAAATTCAGATGACTTTTGAAACACAACGGGACGAGAATGGTGGCGTTTGCGTCGTGAATCTGTTATATTAAAGACGCTTGGCTGTTCACACGAATCGTCGCTTGAGCGTTTAGTCGTGGCGGTTGGTATGGCAATGAAGAGGTTGGATGACAAACTATGCGAATTGAAAAGGACACCGAAAGTACAAGTATGAATCGTCGTCAGTTTCTCAGTGCGGCAGGGATTGGCCTGGCGTCAGTGATGTTGGGCCGGTCTGGATCGGCTGAGGCGTCCGAGGTCCGATGGACACACTTTGAACAAACAGAGATTCGAGATGTTATACGGAAACCATATAATCAGTAGTCAGCCACCGCAACGAGATTAAGAAAGGAGATAGGAATGAATCGTCGAGATTTTTCTAAACACAGTCTAATGCTTGGAATGGGCGTTTTAGCCGGCTTGCCAAAGGGCAGTAGAGCGAGGGCTCTGAACCAATCTATGAATTATTACGCCGAGCCAGTGAAAAAATTGCCTGTAAGGAAATTCGATGTCGTCGTAGCCGGTGCCGGCACGGCAGGCGTGGTAGCAGCTCTCGCCGCAGCGCGTCAGGGAGCCAAGACCGCATTGATAGAGGTAAAAGGTTATCCGGGCGGGACAGTCACGGAAGGCGGCACGGCGCTGCACAGCTTCTATAACCTATGGAAGGCCTTCCCCGGCGTCAAAAAACGTCAGGTCGTGCGAGGAATTCCTCAGGAGATTATCGACCGCCTTCTAAAAGTCGGCGGCACGTCGGGCCACGCCGAGATGTCCAAAGGGTACGATTTCGATTCCGTATGTACCGCAATTGATACGGAAATATACAAACTCGTCACTTTTGAAATGCTCGCAGAAGCGGGCGTTTTTGTATGCGTCAATACCCTTTTGGCAGGTGCGATTATGGACGGTTCCCGGGTCAGGGGTGTAATCGCCGAGAGCCGCTCCGGCAGGGAGGCATTCTACGCGAAAGCGTTTGTTGACTGTACCGGATACGGCGACCTGGCCGCATACGCCGGCGCCGAGTACACCGAACCGAACGATTACGCGGTCGTAAACAGCATCGGCGTCGGCAATGTGAGCATTGACAAGTATTACGAATTTCTCAAATCGCACGACGCCATTTACCAACAGGCCGAAGGCTGGCGCAGCGGCAAAGATGGGCAAATCGTGCGAATCCAGGGCAGGACGGTGAAGCTGCCCGCCGGGTTCAGAGAGGGGGCGCGCAAGATCGGTATGTCAACGGTCACGACCACCGTGCACGACAACTATTTTATGTTCATTAAGCTGAATTTGAAAATGCCGGTCAGCCCGACGAACCGAGATGAAGTGGCCAAAGCCGAATTGGAGCTAAGACGCCGTCAGGCCAAGGCCATCGAGCTGTTCAAAGAATATGTCCCCGGCTGTGAAAAGGCCTTTATCGCCCGGACAAGCCCCAAACTTTGCATCCGGCGAGGCAGACTGATTAAGTGCGACTATGACATTTCGCACGAAGACGTCATTGAAGGCAGACATTTCGATGACGACGTCATGGCTTACGGCTTTCACGATTCGGCGCCCCGCCTTCAAGTGAAAGATGGCGGCACATACGGAATACCTTACAAAGCGCTGCGTGTAGCGGGGGTCGAGAACCTCCTGGTGGCCGGTATGATGATTACGTCCGACCATCGCGCCCACATGTCCACCAGAAACACGGTAAGCTGTATGGGACAGGGGCAGGCGACCGGCACTGCGGCGGCGCTCTGCGCCAGAAAAAACCGTGGAACACGTGAGCTTCGATACGCGGATTTAAGAAGGGCTCTTAAAAACGGCGGCGTATATTTTGAAAGCTAAGGTTTATTCGCGCCAAATCGCCGCCATTTGACAGGGCTATGAGGGCCAATTGGTCCGGCTTACTGAGGCGGCTGACAACGGTTCGCGGCTGAGCCGCTGAAACCAAACATTAGGTTCCGTGTGGACACATGAAATTACCAAAAACATGGGGATGGCTTGGCTTCAGCAAAGCCCTCCTATTTCTCCACAACAGCACCTTTGCGAGCACCCTCTTTCAAAACAAAGGGATTTCTCGCGGCCGAAAGGCCGTTTGCAGCCAAAATGATACCTTTCGTAGCTTCTCCCCTAAGTTCGAGAAAGGTGCCGGTTCCAGGTAACGCTCTGCAGCCCTGAATAAAAGCATCTTCGACATTTTCCATCCGCACGACCGGGTCATCGGCTCGCGGAGCTGTTGTCTTGATTCTATGGAGCTCAACGTTTTTGCAGTTCCTCAGATCGAAAGCGGGCCCTTTTTCGGCGTTCACCTGTACGTTTTGGAGTTCAAGACCCACAACGCTGTCACATAAGAATCCGGCCTCCGTCGAGGCCACCAGGTCGGTGATACGCAGCCCTTGTATGGGCATTTCGGGCAACCCAAGGATTTTCGCGGTGCACGGCGAGTTCTTGATCGTAAAAAGGCTAATGGCAATATCGCGAAAAACCGGCGTGCGCTGCGAAACAGGTTCCGGAGCGGTCTTTGTGTAAAAAGTAGTGATGTATATCGGTTCCCTTACGTTTTCGACCACAAAGTTGGAGAAACGGATGTTCTCCACGACCCCACCGCGTCCACGCGTACTCTTAATACGGACCGCACGATCAGTTCCCACACACACGATATTACTGGCGGTAACGTTGCGGACACCCCCTGACATCTCGCTGCCGATAACGATGGCGCCGTGACCCTTGTACATCACGCAGTTAGTAATGGTGACATTTTCCGTTGGCCTCGCTTTCAATCGACCCTCCTGGTCGCGGCCGGATTTCAACGTGATGCAGTCATCGCCTGTGTCGATAAAGCAGTTCGAGATGCGCACATTGCGGCAGGACTCGGGATTTATGCCATCAGTGTTCGGACTATCCTCAGGATTGATGATCGAAATACCTTCGACCACCAGGTCCTCACAACCGACCGGATGCACTGTCCATGAGGGAGAATCTATAATCGTTACTCCCCGAATCAGAACGTTGCGGCAGCGGTAAAGGTTGATAACTCTCGGGCGTCCGTAGGTAAGTATCTTCTTTTGGCCTTTCTTGCTTTTCTTATCTTTGCGCAAGGCCTGCCACCATGGCTTGCCCTGTCCGTTCAATGTTCCACGACCCGTAATAGCGATGTTTTCGAGGTCAAGACCGGTGATCAGACTCGAACGTTTTGTGTCGTCTGATAGGATTTGCCAGCCAGGTTTGAAGGGCGGAAAATCATCGAAGTTGGTGCTCGCCAGCAGCGTGGCGCCTTCTCCTATATGGAGTGTAACGTTACTCTTGAGGAAAATCGCACCTGAGACGTATCTACCTGCTGGGAAATGCACTGTACCGCCTCCAGCGGCCGCGCATGTATCCACGGCCTTCTGAATAGCCGTGGTGCAGAGAGTCTTTCCGTCCCCTACGGCACCGTACTTCACCACATCAAAGAAAGATGGGCGCTGGGCCACCTGTCCAAGAAGCGGGCTCGAGGCAAAAACGCTCACAGCAATAAGAACTTGCAAGGCAGTCATCTTAGTTTTTCTCATAATAGCTGTCTCCTATATGCAATATGCAATTTGTAGATAGAGCCGCAAATTCCGTTGTCGAATAAGGTCCACCCTATAATTCATGAAGCATTTTGACGGCCTGTTTCACAACAATATCAGCGGCTTGAGGTGCGAAGGGACTGCTTTTGATTTCGTATCCTCCTTCTACGTACAGATGCTCCGGCGGAAGATACCCAGCCGCACCGTTGCAGTGTGTAATCACAAAAGTATGCTTATATGGTGATGCAGCTTTGATTGACATGCCAATTTCCGTCAGCACTTCACCGCCGATACCTACAAAGGCAATGTCACCCACCCTCGCAACACTTATGTTCAGCGACGTAGGGGGACAATCTTTTTCTATCGTAAGCTCATTTTTCGCCTTACCCGGAAGTTCGAGCGTTACGAAAGCGGTCTTGATCGCCCCGCCGCCGGAAACCCTCTCGATATTACGGAAGACATGCACTACTTCCTCACCCAACACTGTCCCCAGTAGTACCGGCTCCGGAATCCAGCCCGGCTCAGTGTTAAATGCAGGAAGCACTCTAAACCACGGGTTGATATCGCCGGATGCGCCTGCAAATGCTGGAGCAATTACGTCTTGACCAAGAATCTTCTCCACAAACTGCTCGGCTAATCCGAGCACATCGCCGCTGATGACATAATTTTTGCCTCCTAAGCATGTGGCGTGGATTGCATAATCAAACAGCACTGCAATAGCGGTACCGTCAGGTTTTGTCATTTTCACCACCAAGACTTCCTTGTCGGTCGGCCCATAGGGATTACGTCCGAGTTTTATTTCGCTGTTCCCCAAACTATCGAATCTTAGCTCACGCCGATTCAAACCGACCGGCGAGTATCCGATGCCCGCACCGAGATGGACCGTGCCCATATTATCGAATGCTTTGCGAATTACTTCTATTAACTTAGCTGTCAAGGTCTCTGTATATTCGAGATTGTGCGGATGCCCTTCTTCCTTGTCTATGGTCAGACTTGGCCCGGCATGTGTATGTATGGAACTGAGAAAAAGTTCGGACGGCTCGAGGTCGAATTCATTCAGGATAACTTTTCGAACATGCTCCGCGGTTCCATCGTAAAAACCAATCAGATCACTTGAAACCAGCACAAACCGTTTACCATTACTCTGGGTTCCCATTTCGCCATCTTTTTGCGAAATGGGGTCCCTCTCAAATGCAACAATTCGAGCGGATAAAGGGTCGTGAACGCCCGTAGATAATCCTGTGCGGCCGCGATAGCCGGCCATCTTAACAGATTTTTTCGGTGTTATATCAATCTTCGCAGTACCGGCGCGCAGAACACCTGCACTTTCCCTGGATTGGACGACCGAAGCTCGCCTGCCGGCGGCCAAGGCTGTAAGAAAAAGACAAGCAATAAAAACTACGACGATTGTGCCGATTCGCTTAAGTGAAAAGACAGATACTTCTCTCATGGTAAACCTCCTTAATACAATTCGTTCGTTCACAACAAAATTCGTTTGACCGCCTAAAACCTTTCTATATGGCTGTCCTTATTTGTTTCCGCCCCTTTGCTCCAGGATATATTGCCCAACCGCTGCCACGGTATCGACCCACAATCCGTTGGCAGGGTCCTGAGCATATCGGCAAAGGGCCTCGAGCGTCGAGGCAAACGTAGTTTGGCGCCCCGGTTCGCCAACTTCGTGACCGAAAAGGACAAGCCACCGGCCATCCGCTATGGCCTCATCCACGAGCTGCCTGACCTGCTCGAAATCCAAACCGTCCATATCTATCCCCGTCACTTGTGCCAGGTCGCAAAAAGCAGGATCGTTAGCCACTTCGTCAAACGCGCCACGCCCAACTACGAATCGCTCAGCTACCAAGGGAACATAGCTTTTAACAGACAGCCCCCTGCCGACAAATTTTTGCCCGCAAGGGTAGGCAAACGTCGTTGGCCTGACACCAAGCAGGCGCTCAATGGCCGCGCTGGCCTCGTCCAGCTCGCGTTCGGCATCTTCGAGGCAGTATTGCTCCAAAGCCTTCTCGCGAGACCATGGGAAATTACCCGTACAAGGATGGTTTAACGTATGGTTACCGATTTCGTGGCCATTGGCCACGGCCTTCTTCCAGCCGCTCAATCGCTGCTCAACACGGTCAGGCACAACGTAAAAAGTAGCTTTGACGCCGTACGCATCGAGGATGGGCAGGCCACAATCGACCTGGCTGAGTCGCGCATCGTCAAAACTCAGACTAACTGCCGCTCGTTTTCCTTTAGGCCAGCGAAAACTGTCTGGCCCCTCTGAGCTGGTTCTCAAATGCACTTTATTGCGTTCGATGGCCGGGGCAATCTGGTCAGGCTTTGCAAGTGCTTCCTCGTCCTGTGGGCCAAGCGAGGAACAACCTGCCAAACCAACAGCAGCAAAGCAGAACAGCACTACTACGGAAATTTGTGCGTTTCTCATCTGTATCCTTTCATTAGTTTTTCAGAAAAGACCGGCCATTATTGGAACTATTGGGTTGGCGTTTTACCATTTGCAACCTACAGCGTCCATCGGTTGTGATACCTGGGTCGGATATACTTATCGGCTTCAGAGACATTGGTCGCCTTCATATTCGGCCCATCCCAAAACAGTTTTTCTCCCGTGCGCAGAGCAACATTGCCGAGCAAAATAACTTCGGTCATCGGGCCTGCGTAGTCGAAGTTTGAACTTGGCGGCCAGGGCGACCAGGCCGAAGGCCTGGACAGGATCCCACCCGCCGTTGGCGGGCTGGACTGGATCAAACCGGCCTTCGGCCGGCCTGCCTTACAGGCATTAATCCAGTCTCTATGATGTCCTTTGGACCTGGCAATCGTTTTCGGCGGTAGTTTGTATGCTTTCATCTTTGTCTCGGGTATCAGCCGGGGGCTCCCACCCCACCCGGCACACATTATTTTGCCCTTGTCGCCTACAAAGAGAATGCCGTTACCGCTGCCGGTCAATTCCCGGCCCGGCTCCAGCTCGTCCGGTCGTGGCGGCATTATCCCGCCTCCATACCATGTTACTTTGACCGGCGGCATGCCTTCACGGGCAGGAAACTGATAATAGACTATGGACGCCAGCGGCGTAGTCTCAGGATTAACTCCCGTCGAATTGGCTTCCACACTTGTTGGATGGCCCAACTTCAGTGCCCAGAAAGCAGGGTCCATATTATGACAGGCCATATCTCCTATAGCGCCAGTTCCGAAATCCCACCAGCCTCGCCAATTATATGGTGCGTACGCTAGGTGATAAGGCCTTTTCGGGGCCGGGCCGAGCCACAAATCCCAGTCCAATCCGGACAGCACCGGCGGTGTCTCTTTCGGCCTGGCTGTTCTATATCCGGCCCAGTCAACTCCCGTGCGGCTCCATGAATGCACCTCTCTCACATGGCCGATTGCTCCGTCCCATATCCATTCGCAGGTAAGCCGAATACCTTCATCGCTGTGACCGTGGTTGCCCATCTGAGTAGCAACTCCGGCTCGACGTGCTGCTTCAGTGATTTTGCGGGCTTCGTAAATTGAGTGCGTCAGAGGTTTTTCACAATAAACGTGTTTGCCGCTCTTAATTGCCGCCATAGTAGCTATCGCGTGTATATGGTCTGGTGTTGCTACCAGCACGGCATCGATACTTCTTTCTTTTTCCAGCATTTTGCGAAAATCAATGTAGCAAGCACAGCTCTTATACCTGGCTGTTGATTTCCGACCGGCGTAGTGTTTTTCAACAAGCTCCAAGGCCGGCTTGCGCCCCGCTGTTCCACCGTAGTAGAAGCGACTGTAATCGGCCTGCTCGTTGACATCGCAAACCGCCATCACTTGAACATCCGAATGCTGAAGGAGTCCCTTTATGTTATGTATACCCTGGCCACCAGTACCGATAATTGCTATGTTAAGTTTTTCGCTCGGTGCAGTGTAGCCACTGCCTCCCAGTACGTATCGAGGAATAATGGTAAATGCGGCTGCCGTTGCCGCTGCGCCGCTCAAGAAATCGCGTCTGGAGACTCCTGCACCTTTTGAACCGGTAATGTTGTTATGACATTTCATCTCGGTATCCCTTAAACTATTATTTCCCATCAGCTAAGTTCCCGTTTTGCGATCTTTTTGCGGCGTTGACAAATGTCGAGCTAATCTTCTCGCTTTTCAATGGCCGCTGGAGCACCGAAGATTCTGCTAAGGCGTTTGATGTCAAACTTCGGTTGGCGCTCGTAGGAGTAGACACCGTTTACCTCCTGTTCAACGTCGGTCAGCTGGGTGTAGGTAAATCCGGAGATGTGCGGATGGTTGAGCAGGATGTCGGTCAGGGCTTTGATCCGGTCTTCCACCTGCCTTCTTGTTTTACCGTATCCCCAGCTGTTTCGTCCTTTGCCGGCTTTTTCCGGCTGATTGACATAATCTTTTGTCCAGAAGGTCCCGCCGTACTCATCCACCACATAGGGTCGCCCTTCGTAGGGAACCGATACTTCAGGAAATCGGACAAAAGCTTTCTCTGGGGAGTCGGGCGACACACCGGCGTAGCGCTGCCTGAATGAATCAGGATTCTGGTCGTAATCGTGTACGGTGAAGATGTCTGTCTCCACGTGCACGTAGCCGCTGGCGTCATTGACCGGTCGGGTCGGGTCAAGCGCCCGTGTTATCGCCACAAGGGATTTAACCGAGCGGCTGTAGGCCTCGTAATTGTCTCTGGCGGCGCCCCTTGTCTCGTTCAATGGCGTCCAGGCCACAATGGAGGGGTGGTTGCGGTCGCGCACGACCACATCCCGCCATTCGCGTTCCAGGTTGAGAACTCCCTGCGGGTTACCGAAGGAGTGAGTTCCGCCCCAGTCCGCGAATTCTCCCCACGTCAGATAACCCAGCCGGTCGGCCCAATAGTGAAAACGTTCCTCAAAGACCTTCTGATGCAGGCGGGCACCGTTAAAGCCGGCTGCCATCGACATTTCGATATCCGCCTTCAACGCCGCGTCGCTGGGAGCGGTCCAAATGCCATCCGGATAAAAGCCCTGGTCGAGAACAAACCGCAAATAGATGGGTTTGTTGTTCAGATAAAAGCAGTTGCCTTCAATGTGAAACTTTCGCAGGCCGGCGTAGCTGTTCACCGAGTCCACCACCTTACCGCCGTCGGCCAGTTCCAGCCGAAGACCATAAAGATAAGGGTCACGAAGGCCCCAGGGACGCAGATTTTTGACACTAAGAACGACAGAATTCCCACTCTTGGCCGAGCCACGCGATGAGGCGACCTTTTTGCCTCCCGGCGTCAACAGGGTGGCACGGAATTCCAAGCCGGCAGCGCCGGCCTTGATCATGCCCGCCTTCGGCGGGCCGCCATAGTTGCTCACAAGCGGGGTCAAAACGAAATGCCCCTTGTCCAGGTCCGGCACAATGTGAACAGATTCTAAGAATTGTTGAGGCCTCGCCTCCAGCCAGACGGTTTGCCATATCCCGGTAACACGTGTGTAAAAAACGCCGTACGACTCCGGGCGCCTGCTCTGTTTACCGGACGGCTGGACTTCTGATAGCACATCATCAAAGGCATAAACCACCAGATGGTTTTGGCCCTTTTTGACCGCGTCGGTTATCTCAAAGGCAAATGAGACACTACCGCCATAATGGCGTCCAACAGCTTTGCCGTTGACCCACGCACGACATTCGTAATCCACCGCGCCGAAATGCAGAAATATGCGGTCATCTTTCCAGCTCTTCGGGAGGATGAAAGTCCGGTGATACCAGAGGGCCTTGATGAAATCCGTGTGTCCTATACCCGATAACTCGCTCTCGACGCAAAACGGCACCGTAATCTTCTTGTTGAATCCGGATGGGCTGTTTTGCCAGTCCTCTTTTATCCCGACGGCCTCGTGATCCATCGCGAAATCCCATCGGCCGTTCAGATTGATCCAGGCATCCCGCCGAAATTGAGGCTTGGGATGTTCAGGACGGGGTATGGGCGGTTTTGTACGTGAGCCCCCCTCCCCAACCGCCTTTGAGCCTGCCATTAGAACACATACAATTAAGATAACAACGCTAACATTCCTGAAGAGGCCCGCCGAAGGCGGGTTTGATCGAGGCCGGCGCTGCCGGCCCGCAAAGCGGGAACCCAAATAGTCTTTGCCATATCTCATGTTTGGTTTCTCCTTGTTAAAGGTGACTTGAATTTTCCCCTGCTTGTTCCCGGCAGGGGTCAGTTTCTTGTTCTTACGGGTTTTTCCTCCGTACCATTGCGATAAACCGACATTCGCCCTATCAAAGCAGGACCCCATTTTGCAAAAAGTCACAAATTGGGAACCCAGTTATCCAGGCTGCTGAGGTCTCATTTCGGGTAATATACCAAACGCAGGTGATAAACGCAACTACTTCAAATACTACTTTGGGGGCCCAGAAACTATCTTGGCGCTTCGGCAGTTTTCCTTTATGCTATTAGTGCCGGATATTGCCTATCTGAGTCTTGCAAATTGTCCGGAAAATTCCGGTTCAAACGAGTTTTTGCTTTCTTTCGCAGTAGCTGCAATGCGAATTAGAAACTGTAAGCATCGGGTTTTCAACGGTTGTAGTGTCGGCTTTTTTGTACTTGAAGGAATGTGAGGTGATAATTATGAGAGGTTTTCTAAAGAATTTCTTTATCGTTTTGCTTTTCATTGGGTCGTCTTTAATAATCCCGGGGTCGAGCTGGGCGGACCCCTCGGCTAAGGTAAGGGCCTGGGAAGACACCGTAACAATCCCCACCTACGGATGGGCAGAAGATATTAATCCCAAGTTCTGGGCATTGGAAGGCCAAGCTAAATTCTCGAGTATAGTCAAAGGCTCGATTGTCTACCCTTATGCGATGCAGGACCATCTTTACAGAACCATAGCGGATCGAACCTACAAAGCCTTATTTCTTGAAAATGAATACCTGAAAATCATGTGCCTGCCCGAGCTGGGCGGACGTCTGCACTCGGTTCTCGACAAGACCGAAGGAACCCCAAACCAGATGTTTCATCTCAACAAAGTTATTAAACCGGGTATGATAGCGATGCGCGGGGCCTGGATAAGCGGCGGGGTCGAGTGGAACGCCGGCCCGCACGGACACACTGTTACCATCCTCTCGCCGGTTGATGCACTTATCGGTCGAAATGCAGATGGCTCAGCCTACCTCGAAGTCAGTAATCTGGAAAAGAGCCAGCGGACCCGATGGACGGTGCGGGTGACTTTGCATCCGGGAAAGGCCTATCTGGACGAGCAAATTCGCATTTTTAATCCTATCGATGCGATAAGCCCCTACTACTTCTGGAACTGTACCGCTTTTCCGAACCGACCGGGTACGCGCTATATCTACCCTATGAGCCTCGGAACAGACCATAACGCAGTCAAATTCTTCTCCTGGCCTATTCACGAAGGCAAGGACCTGTCCTGGCTCAAGAACTATCAGACCTGGGCATCGATTTTTGCTGTTGACTGTACGTTCGACTTTTTTGGGGCCTACGATGTGGATGCGGACCGTGGAATTGTGCAGGTGGCAGACCACCATGAGCTCAGCGGAAAAAAGGCCTGGACATGGGGAAATTGGGACTTTGGCCTGGTCAGCCAGAAGAACCTGACTGATGACGACGGCCCGTATATTGAGGTCCAAAGCGGGCCGCTGCCGACACAGTCGGACTACGGCATGCTGTTGCCGAGGCAAGAAGTCTCGTGGCAGGAATGGTGGTATCCGGTCCATGGGCTGGGCGACGGTTTCGAATACGCCACGAAGGACCTGACCGTTCAGACCACCCGCAACGGTAACAAGCTTCAATTGAGTATGCTCGCGACCGGTAAATTCCCAGGCACAATTTGCACCGTTTCCCAAGAGCATGAGGAGCTTCTCAAAAAGCGCCTGGACCTTTCTCCGAAGAAGCCCCAGGTGCTGACGCTTTCTCCGGCCCCACAGGCGCCCGTCGATGTAACAATCAAGACCAAAGATGGAATCATCCTGGCTTCCTTCGTTACCCCCCTGCCGATACCTGAGGTTTCTCTACCTGAGCCCTCCAAGTTAATGACAAAACCTGATGAGCAGCTCACTTTGGAGGAAAAATTTCTCAAAGGTCGAAAGTATGACCTGGCAACGGACCGCAAGAAGGCCCGTGAGTATTATGAAGAGGCCCTGGCGGAAGATGCTGCATATTCGCCTGCGCTGCGTGGTCTGGCGGTGCTCGATATCGAAGCTGGACTTTATAAGAACGCGGCGCGGCGATTGGAAAAGGCTCTGGACCGGGATGCCGGTGACGGATTGTCGTGGTTCTTCTTGGGGGTTACTCATTTGAGGCTAAGAAACGACAAGGAAGCCCTTCGCTGCGCTTACCAGGCGGTTAGATGCCTTGGGACCACTTCGCTCGGCTATGACCTGGCCGGTCGTGCCTATATGCGTTTGGGAGATTATTCAAAGGCCGTAGAGACCTTCGAGAAGGCGGTACGGTCGAACCCAGCAGACCCCAAGGCGAAAAATCATTTGCTGTTGGCTTTGTATGCTGCGGGGAATACCAAGTCGGCGTACAAACAGGCCAAACACAGAATTGCCCAGAACCCTACGGACCTGGTTCCAAGGGCGCTTGTGGCGCTGCAAAACAAAAGGCAAATGGCTCGTTTCGTACGGCAAATCCGTGCTTTTGTCGGTGAGGACGATTTTCACGTATTGCAAACAAGTCTTGTTTTCGCGAATCTGGGACTGGTGAATGAAGCGGCCAAGCTGCTTTCGGCGGTGTGCGTCGAAGCGGTCCCGCAAACCCAACGCAGTCCTTTGCCGCTCTATTACCTGGCTTATTTTGAGCACATACAGGCCCAAGAAAAACGTGCGGAGGCTTACTTGAGAAAGGCTGGCAGTATTTACAGGGACTATGTCTTTCCCTCTCGCCCTGAAGCTGTGGAGGTGTTCAAATACGCCGTTAAAAAAAATCCCGATGACGCCCATGCACATCTTCACCTGGGAAATCTTTACGGGCATCTTGGACGGCTTGATGAAGCCCACTGGCATTGGCTAAGGGCCAGCGAGTTGAACCCGTCCCTGAGCATCGCATTTCGGAATCTCGGCCTTTATACATGGGTCGTACAAAATGATCTAACGAAGGCTGCGGAGTATTACAAAAAGGCCATCGCCGCCAGCGCCAAGGACCAGACTCTGTATCGGGACCTTGCAGATATTCTCCTGGCCGACAATAAACGCCCCGATGCGATAAAAGTTCTCGAATCCACACCGTATGAGAAGCTGCGACGTGCGGACGTTCTGATTATGCTCGCCCAGGGTTATCTTGATGAGAAGAGGTACACCGACGCCATCGATTTGCTTGAATCTACGTCGTACTTCGTCAACTGGGAGGGCCAGACAATCACGTGGGACATATTCAACGAAGCACATGTGGCACGCGGCCGCAAACGCTTTGAAAAAGGGGATTACAAAGCGGCTTTGCAGGACTTTGAAGCAGCTCTGACCTATCCGGAAAACATTGGCGTTGGTCGGCCGACCCTGCCGCAGGCGGATATGATCGGACGCAGCGTTGCCGGGCCTCAAGAGACATCGGCCCAGTACTGGAGAGGAAAGGCACTGCAGGGACTCGGACGTCTTGAACAGGCGCGTTCAGCTTGGAGGGCCGGCGCTGCCGGCCAGGAGGGTTCAGAGGAACAGAACAAATACAGACAACTCTGCACAGAGGCGCTTTTGAAGACAAAGTAGCCCCCGCTGCTTCGATTTTGCGAAGCAAAACGGCGGGGGTCAACATTGTAGAGGACAGAGGACAGAAAACAGAGGACAGAGAACAGAAAACAGAGGACAGAAAACAGAGGACAGAAAACAGAGGACAGAAAACAGAGAACAGAGGACAGAAAACAGAGGACAGAGGACAGAGAACAGAGAACAGAGGACAGAGGACAGAAAACAGAGGACAGAGGACAGACAATCTGACTTCTGACTTCTGACTTCTGACTTCTGACTTCTGATTTCTGATTTCTGTAGTCAGGAGATAACATGGATTTGAGTACTATTGGAATCGATACCAACTTTGGTCTCGTTGACTGGTGTATTGTCGCCGGCTATCTAATTATCATTGTAGCGGTTGGCGTTTACATAAAACGGTATATCCGCAATGTGACGGATTTTATCGTCGCCGGCCGGGGCTTGAAAACATTTCTGGCGACCGCGACAATGGTCGGGACCGAATTGGGTCTGGTTACGGTCATATACTCGGCCCAAAAGGGATTTACCGGCGGCTTCGCCGCCTTTCACATAGCATTGGCCTCTGCTATTGTAGCGCTAATCATAGGACTGACCGGGTTCATAGTGGTACCGTTGCGAAGAATGAAGGTGATGACTATCCCGGAGTTTTACGAGAGGCGTTTCGGGCGCGGCGTTCGCATCTTGGGGGGAGTCATATTAGTCTTCTCCGGCATCCTCAATATGGGAATGTTCCTTAAGGCCGGCTCGATTTTTGTGATGGGCATTACCGGAATGACTTCAGAACTGGAGCTTAAAATCATAATGACTACGCTGCTGGCTATGGTTTTGCTCTATACCACCCTCGGCGGAATGGTCTCAGTTGTGGTATCAGACTACATACAATTTGTGCTTCTATCGTTTAGCCTTTTGGCTATGTGTATATTATCCGTTAAGCAGCTGAGCTGGCAGAGCATTGTTGAGACCGTGTCCCTGCTGAAAGGCCAGGCTGGTTTCGATCCATTTCACGGTGAAGGTTTCGGCGGCTCTTATGTGGTATGGATGTTCTTTCTGGGCCTGGTTAATTGTGCGATTTGGCAAACCGCGGTGATACGTGCCTGCTCGGCTGAAAGCATCCGTGTCGTTAAGAGGCTCTATATATGGTCTTCTATCGGATTTCTCATTCGAAATCTGCTGCCATGTTTTTTGGGGATAAGTGCTTTGGTCTACATAGCACACAATCCGTCGCTTAAGAAGGTTTTTTTGCCAGAAGGCGCTGAAGCCGACCCGCAATTGACTCTGATGGCTATGCCGGTGTTCTTGAGTCAAATACTGCCTGTCGGGCTGCTTGGGTTCGTTACGGCTGGTATGCTGGCAGCTTTCATGTCCACCCATGACAGTTACCTTTTGTGCTGGAGCTCGGTAGTGACGCAGGACGTGGTGGCACCATGCTTCAAGAAAGGTTTGTCCTCGAAAACACGGCTGTTATTGACACGAATTTTTATCGTAGCTATCGGCATTTTCATTTTGGTTTGGGGATTGTGGTATCCTCTGGGTCAGGATTTGTGGGATTATATGGCGATTTCCGGCGCCATTTACTTTACCGGGGCCATATCCCTATTGATCTTTGGGCTTTACTGGAAACATGCCAGCAAAGTCGGGGCCTATCTGGCCTTAATCTCAGGTTTCTGCGCAGTAGTAGGATTGAAACCTGTCAGGGACATGGTCTTTCGTCTCGCTTCGGTTTTAGGATTAGACACGGTTCGAGCCCAAGCTTATGTGAATAGCATACCAAGCGCGAAACTGAGTGCGATTGTCGGACTGACTATTATAGCACTTTCGATGGTACTGATGGTGGCCGGTTCCCTAATATTTCCCGATCGTGGTCCATCTTTGGAAGGCCCCCGCGCAGCGGGAACCCAGCATAAGGAGTAACGAGATATGAATTTTTGGATTAACTTTTGGACAATCTTTTTTATAGCGAGCCTTGCTATTTTCGCAGTCCTCGCTGTAGTCGTTTCAATCGGCGGTTTTTTCAACATGCTATCACTGTTCAAGACTCTTACGATGCAGCATGACCAGGAGCAGGAGAGTACTCGGGAAGAAGGTCATGAACAGACGTGAAAGGTTAATGGCGACTTTGCGCGGTGAACCGGTCGACCGGCCCGCAGTCAATTTCTATGAAATAGGCGGATTCCAGATTGACCCGTCCGACCCGGACCGGTTCAACGTCTATAATGACCCATCCTGGCAGCCTTTGCTACAACTGGCCGAGGAACAAACCGACCTCATTCGCATGCGCAGCCCTGTCAGGCCACGCTCCCACGAAACAGATGTCCCACCTGACAAGCTGGACACTAACAGCCGCTATGACGAGTTCTTCAAAGTAGAGAAATACGCCGACGACGGATACAGTTTCCATCGCACAACTCTAAAAATTGGTAACAAAACCATGACGTCGCTAACACGTCGCAGCCCTGATATTGATACTATCTGGACATTAGAACATCTGCTCAAGAACACAGACGACCTAAAGGCCTACCTGGAGCTGCCGGACGAGGCTTTCGCCGAAGAGCTTGATATAGCCAGCCTGGTCGAAGAAGATAAAAAGCTCGGCGATCGGGGCATCGTCATGATTGATACCGAAGACCCAATTTGCGCCGCTGCTTCTCTTTTCAGTATGGAAAACTTTACTATTGTTGCCCTGACCGAGCAGAAGCTGTTCCATCGTTTGCTTGAAAAGCTTTCCCGCCATATACACGCCAGGACGCAAATCTCGGCGGAGGCGTTCGGCGGCCACTTATGGCGCATATACGGGCCGGAGTATGCTACTGAGCCTTACCTGCCGCCGCATCTTTTCAAAGAATACGTGGTGCGTTACACCGGCCCAATGGTGGAAGCTATCCAAAATCACGGCGGGTTTGCCCGAATTCATTGCCACGGCAGGATTCGTGCCGTTCTTGATTACATTGTCGAGATGGGCGCCACAGCCATTGACCCGATTGAGCCACCTCCACAGGGGGACGTGGAGCTTGCGTACGTCCGCCGCGAGTACGGCAGGGAACTGGTCCTGTTTGGAAATATAGAGTTGGCCGACATAGAGAACACTGAGCCGGCCGAATTTGAAAAGGTCGTCGAAAAGAGCCTCAATGATGGAACCAATGGCCGGGGCAAAGGCTTTGTCCTGATGCCGTCCGCAGCTCCAATCGGCCGGAAAATCACACCCAGAACGATGGCGAATTATGAAACAATGGTACGGCTGGCTGCTAACTTCAACTCATGATAGGATATGAAAGTTTACGGAGGTTATATTTGACAGGGTCTAAAGAGGCACAGCGTCGAAGACCACCGCCTCAAAAGGCTTTAGTTCGAACGTGTGTTCTCTGCCTGCAGATAGTACTATTGCCAGGAGTAACAAATTTTAATAATTATATGAGGAGCAAAGATCATGGGATTGAACAGCCAGGCCGAAGGCCTGGACAGGATCAGAACCGCCTTCGGCGGCTACTTGTTTTTGGTACTTTTCTTGCTAATGCCCGGGTCGTCGGAGGCCTGCACTGTAGGTTGTGCTATGGGTAATGCCACACAAGACGGACGTCCGCTGGCGTGGAAGAACCGTGACGGAGGAAAGAGCAGACACAGGCATTTTGTCATGTACAAGACCGGCAGCACATATAGTTTTCTTGGAATTGGTCCCGATCTGGATAGCCCCAAGATGGGACTCAATAGTGCCGGCTTAGCCCTGGCAAACGCCACTATCGAGGAGTTCAAGACGGAAGGTTGGAAGTACTCGAATCACCAGCAGTTCAAGGACTATATTCTTGGAGAATGTTCTACGATTGTCGAGGTGCGCGAGGCGATTATTGCCGTCACCGGCGGGAACGCGAGCTATTGGCCCAAGCCAATCAGTCTGTCGTCTTCCTTTTGTGATGCCCAAGGATATGCCTGCCACTGGGAATTATGCGCAGATATCTATTACGAATACGACCCCACCAATGATAATCGGCTCCGGCAATTCCCGATGCAGTTTGTCGCGCGTGATAATGACTCGCAAAGGCAAACCGGTCATGTTGACAATCCCCGCCGAGCCGGCGCCAGGTACCGCAAGGCCGTTGTCAACATGCGCAACTCTGCCGCTGCCGGAGGAATTACTATGGCCGACATGTTCAACGTCGTCTCCCGCTCGGGATCACCAGGATTTGAGGACCCGGAAGACATAAGCTCAAATGAAAATACCATTGCAGTCATGGTTGCACATGGCGTTAATGCAGGCGAGGACCCTCGAATTGCTACCATGTGGGTGGCGTTGGGAAATCCGGACTATACGTGTTTCGTGCCCTGCTGGGTTGCCCTGGAAAACGATATTTCTCCACGCGCGTCTTCCAACGACACCGACAGCACGCTCAGCGGCGCCTCGGAGAAGCTCTACAACAGCAAGGAAGGCAAAGACTACGACCAATACATCAACCATCTTATTGCTCCGGTAGAGACAAATATCATTGAAGCGGTCACCGCAGCAAGAGCACAATGGTTTGAAAACGGCTTCGACCTCGAACAAGGCAGACGAATCCACCACGAGGCATGCGAGACGGCGTGGCGGACCATGAATGCCATGTGTCAGGGAACCGGAAGAAACAGAAATGATACCCCCACCCTCACGAGAATAGAGGCGTCCAGCAATGGCCTGCGCGTTGATTTCCGTTGCAGCGTCAGTGATACCGACGGACACATTACGGGATACTCCTGGGATTTCGGGGATGGGAACTGTTCACCGTCGGCGTCACCGGTACACAGATACTCCAAAGGCGGGACCTACCTCGTTCGATGCCGCGTGACAGACAACGGAGGCTCCCGGAACTCGAAATGGATCTATCTTACGGTGAAAGAACGTGCTGGGAGTCCGTGCTACGCCGTGAAGCCCACGGCCAGGGCAGGGGCTTCGTCCTGACGCCATCATCAGCTCCAATCGGCCGGAAAATCACGCCGAGGATGATGGCGAATTATGAAACAATGGTACGCCTGGCCACTAATTTCAACTTATGAGAGAGTGTGACAGAGGACAGAAGACAGATAATCGATTTCTGAATTCTGACGTTGTGCAAAGCCTAAAGAGGCGTTGCATCAAAGACCAGCACTGCAAAAGGCCTCAGTTCAAAGGTATGCTCTTTGCCTGCGGATAGTACCCCCGCCGTTTTGCTTCGCAAAGCCGAAGCAGCGGGGGCCATATCCGCGTCTTTTCCCCGCCTTCGCGGGGACAAGTTTACCCCTGCGAGGGACCCCGCCTTGCGGGAACCCAAAGCAGGGGGGCTCTTCAGAGAATACCTCTGTGCTGCGCCTTTGGGCAGCTCGAAGGCTTTGCCGATATCTATCGTGATCCTGCGCGGTTTGTCATAAGGATTACGCAGCGACAGGATACCTTTTCGTTTCGACCACGATGCCCAACCGTAAATTTCGCCCTCGGCTGGATCGCCCCCTATCCAGTGAGTATCGACCAGCACGTCCATATTCTCGCGGGACCATTTCGCCGCCTCGGCCAAAGCGTCCCAGTCCTGCGGCCGCATCATAGAGGGGGTAATGTACAGCTCCTGGCAGTTAGTTCCGCTGGCGAAGAATGCGCGAATGTCTTCGACAAGACCATCGACCTGGTTTGGAAGTCCGTGATTGGCTAACATAATACCCTGGGTCATAAGTGAATTGAGCGGATACAAAGGTGCACGCCTCACGACATTATGGTACGTCTCTTTGTCGCGGTAAGTGATCTGCTGTTGTCGTTTCGAGCCCCAGCCGTGAGTGTGCCAATCTCTCCCTGAGCGCCACGTCGAGTCGCCGTACCACAGCCAATAAGGTGACGACCATGTACCTGTTGTGATGTTCACGAAGACGTCAGGTCTGACCTGGCGCAGCTCGCTGATAAGTCGCAGCAGGGCCTGCATATCGCGGACGAATTCAGGACCAGTTCCAGTTGGCCTGCCACCTGCGCCGATACCATCGAACTTAAAGTAGTTCAACCCGTACTCCCGGACCATGTTGGCACAGACATCACGAAACCGAGCGTAATATTTAGGACCAGCCAGCGAGAAACCGCTTTTGTTTGTTTCGAAACTCTGCTCCCGGCCGTATTTGAGCCTTTCCTGCTTTGCATCGCCGTAGCCGCCGAAAGGAGAAAGCCAGGCACCCAAAGCCGAGTCATATTTTTCCGCCACCCGTTGCAGCGGGGCAAACCCATCGGGAAAAGCCTTATGAAACTGCCACAATGAGGCAGTGTCGTCCCACCCGTCGTCCAAAGCGAACGAATCCATCATTACGCCGCGCCGTTTGACCAGCTCTTTTCCAAACAGTTCGATTACTTCCGAACATTGGCGCTGCTGTATTATCTCAGCCCGGTAGCCGATATCGTACCAGCTGTTGTAATGCAGGAACGGCCTGTATGGGTGCACCCGCTGGCGTTCGATATAATACAAAAAGCCGCGGCGCAACTGACCTTGTGGAACAACGCCGATAACCGAACTCTGCACAAGCGGCTCGGCCGGCTTTAGCGGAGCGCTGCAAGGCAAACTGCATCGAAAACGACGCAAGTTCCCTGGCAATATTTGACTCTTCGACAACGGGTGCTCATAAGCGAAGAATATATTACCCGCCACTACGGGCGAGCCGTCCACGGTGCCCATTACCTCGGCATGCGGCGCTGTCAGCTCCAGCAGCACTATTTCTTTTATGTTGATTGGTTTATTCTTAGTCGAGAAGGTTACCTGTTGCCGCACATAATTTGAACCATCGCGCAATATCGCACGCCATTGGACTTCGAGGTTTATGTTAGGTGAACCAAGCACAACAGTAATCTGCTTACCGCCGAATCGCTCCGCCAATCGGCACGAGTTGCGCTTTGGCTCCAAATCTTTCATCTTTGGCTTGCCAACGATTCTCAGATCGGAGGATTTCACAGTTTGTCCGCCGTTTAGAACGAGCTGAAAGCATTCGGCCTGTCTTAGCGGGAGTGTGGTTGCCGATAGCTTATCGACCACACGTTTCGGCTTAAGTCGGCCTTCGGAAATGCTCCAGATACACGAGAGAATTTCATTCTCCAGGACAAACTCGCTTTGGCTTACCTTACCCTGGCCATCACCCGGCGCAGGGCCTGGAAATTCAAGCCCCCCCGCACGACCGGCCAGGAATAACACGACCAAAACCACCACACCCAGGAACAACCTTACTGAGTTTTGAGTTTTTAGTTTTGAGTTTTTAGTTTCCATTTACCTTGGTTTGATTGGATATTGTCATTATACTGTTGCTAATTGGGAAATGGTAGCTGTTTAAACAGGTGTAAATTATTGAACAGGATGTAAAATGAAGATAAGCGCAAGTTACTGGATGTTCGAAGGCGGACTCGAAGCCGAAAAGCCGATAGCCGAGGCAATGCAGGAAGCCAGAGACCTTGGGTTCGACGCGATCGAGCTCGCCGTCGCCGGCCAAGGAGTTTTGACAGACCACACCACACAAGCCCAGTGCGAAGATATTGTGGCCACCGCCCAAAAAATCGGTATCGAGATTGCAAGTGTTGCCTCCGGCGAAAGCTGGACCTGTTCGCCCACCGCGAACGACCCTGAGCACAGAGCAAAAATCATTGACTTTACCCGCAAGGCTCTACAGGTAACAAGATGGCTCGGCACCGATGCATATCTTTTCGTCCCCGGTGCTGTGGATGTGTTCTTTTTGCCCGATGCCGAGGTAATTGCGTACGACGTTTGTTACGAACGGGCCGGCGAAGCGGTCAAGCAGATTCTGCCGGCCGCCGAAGAGACCGGCGTGGCAATATGTATCGAAAACGTTTGGAACAAGTTTTTGCTAAGCCCGTTGGAGATGCGGGACTTTATCGACAGTTTCAACTCCAAAATGGCAGGTGTCTACTTTGATGTCGGCAACGTCCTGCTGACCGGCTACCCCGAGCAGTGGATTCGGATCCTCGCCGAGCGGATAAAGCGTGTTCACGTAAAAGACTTCAAGCTGTCTTTCGGCACCGCGGAAGGCTTTGTTGACATGCTGGAAGGGGATGTAAATTTCGAAGCGGTCAAAGAAGCCCTGGGCCGGATAGGCTATGACGGCTATGTTACCGCTGAAGTGCTGCCCTTTAAGCCGGGCAGACTGAAAAAAACAGCAGATGCGATGAAAAGAATCTTCAAATAAAGAAGCCTCAAACTTTCATTACCTGTCTTCTGAGACCGCAACAAGATGGTGCCTCGTTCGAAAGAACAAGGCCCCTTGTGAAATTGCAGGTGTCGCCATACAGGTTTCATTCATCTTATTAGTACCTATCAATTTGAATTCGGGTCCTGCTTTTACAACATATATGTCACCTTTCTCGGCGGTGCAGTAGATTTTCCCATCCGCTGCAACCGGCGAAGCCGAGAAAGGAACAGATGAGGAGCTTATGCTTTCACGGTACAGCAGCTTACCTGTTTCGGCCTCGATGCAACTTAGTTTGCCTTTATCTGAACAGCAATAGAGATAATCCTTGTATAGTATGGGCGTTGGTATGTAGTTCCCATCTTTGCTATAACTCCAGGCGATATGTTTATTGCTCGATTCATCTTCATCCAGTGATATATCGCCGGTTGCCGACAAGCGCACAGCATAGATGGGGGACATGCCTCCGTGGGCATTGGTAATATAGATTAGATTATGAGCTACAATAGGCGTTGGAACCGGGATATCGCCGCCGCCCTTCATTTTCCAGATTTCTTTTCCTGTCTTAATATCATACCCGCCGATATGCTTATATCCATTGACAATGATTTGGGAATGCTCTTTACCTGTATAAACGGTTGGTGTGCCCCAGGTTGGAAAATCATTTCTGGGCGTTTTCCATATCTGAGCACCATCGGCCAAATCAAAGGCAGCAAGAAAAGAATTCTCCTGAACATCACATTGAATAATTACCATCTGCTCATGAATGACCGGTGAGCTGCCCCCTCCCCACTGCGCGGAGGGGCTACTAAAAAAACCCCAGTCAAGTTTACCAAGGTCCTTCTTCCATATAAGTTTTCCCTCCATATCGTAGCAGTACATACCTTCAGATCCAAAGAATACAACGACGTAATTTCCGTCCGTACAAGGAGTAGGACTGGCGTGGCTGGACTTTGGATGCCGTTTTACCTTTGGCTTTCCTTTGTGAGATTCTCGATTCCACAGAATTTGACCTGTTCTTCTGTCTATACAGTAAACATTCCAGCTGAAAATGTTTTTTTCGGTCACTGATTTGACATCACCGTACAAGCCCACCTTCAACTCTGATTGGCCCTGGTCCTTAACGGCGGTAGTGACAAAAATGCGATCGCCCCATATTGCCGGACTGGAATGGCCAAGCCCAGGAATATAAGTTTTCCAGCGAACGTTTTCAGATCGTTCAACGTCCCACTTAACTGGAACCAGATAGCCTTCGGCAATACCAGTCGCTGAGGGACCACGAAATGAAGGCCAGTTTTGTCCAACAGCCGGTATTGGCACCAATAAACAGATTGTGACGAGTAAACCGAACATACGAACCATAAATATATTAACTGGACAATGATGTTGTCTCGCTGCCTTACGAAGCATAATTTATACTCCTTTCCATTAACACCGCCGAAGAAATCATATTGCAAACACCATAATCTGACATTTCGCGCTGGACTTTCGCGTATTTACACCGCCGTGACTCTTAATCGTCTCAAAACCCGAATCAGCCACCAATTATAACTCATTTTTCGAGCATTTGCCACCTCGTGCTCCGTAGCGGGCTACTTCGCAGAGTAGCACTGGAACCAGCTCATAACTGTCCCAAAGATTGTGGGACAGTTATATTTCCAATATAAAGTGGTGCAATCAGAGTGGATTTGTTAGAATATGTATCTCGTATTTCGGCAAACAGCAAAGCAATAACAGGAGCTATGTCTTATGAAAACACTAAAATTTTTTGGCGTGATATGGTGTGCAACGTTGACCATGTATGCAGCCTCGGGCGCATCCCAGATCGGTTGGGAAGCATCCGGAAAAGGCGGAGCAGTAGCAGCCGGCGGGAAAGAAGCTGTTGCAGCAGGGGTTTCCATACTCGAACAAGGTGGCAATGCAGCCGACGCAGCGGCCGCCACGCTTCTTGCACTGAGCATAACGGATTACGGTTCTTATGCTATCGGCGCTGAAATACCGCTTATTATTTATGATGCGTCCGCTAAAGAAGTAAAAGTCTTGTGCGGGCTCGGCGGTGCCCCACTCGACCGGAACGCCATCGAATGGTATTACAAAAATGGCATTCCTGGCAGCGGCGGCATGAAGGCTGCGCCTGTTCCCGGCGCTCTGAGCCTCTGTATCACGACAGTTAAACTATACGGAACGATGACCTTTGAACAAGTGGTAGCGCCGTCCCTTGAGTTACTTGATTCCGGGCCTGAACGTGGTCCCCAAGACTGGCACGCGAATCTGGCCGCCACTTTTCGCAAACTTATTGAAACGGAAAAAGACACGCCCGGCAGCCGCCAAGAGAAGCTGCAGGCAGCCAGAGACCGTTTCTACAAGGGAGATATCGCCGACGAATTAGTAGCTTTCTACGTTAGGAATGGAGGATTTCTCCGCAAGGGGGACCTTGCTGCGCATGTAACTCGTGTAGAGGACCCGGTCAAGGTGCAGTATCGAGGCTACACTGTTTGCAAATGCGACACATGGACGCAGGGCCCATATCTTTGCCAGACACTGCGACTTCTGGAAGGCTTTGATTTGAAGACAATGGGACATCTGTCCGCAGACTACATTCACGTACTAACCGAAGCGTTGAAGTTAGGGTTTGCAGACCGCGATGAGTACTATGGAGACCCGCTATTTGTGGACGTGCCGATAGAGGCGCTCCTTTCCGACGAATATACAAAGATCCGCCGTTCTTTAATCGACATGACCAACGCTTCTGCAGAGGTCCGCCCGGGCGATCCCGTTAACATGAAAGCTATCAAGGGACGTGGCGCGTATAGACCCGGACCTGGGGGCACAACTACGTGCGTTGTTGCCGACCGCTGGGGAAACCTTGTAGCGGCCACACCAAGCGGCAATCGTCCCTATGCCCTCTGCCGCGAGCTGGGAGTAGCGCACGGCAACAGGCTTCGGAGTCTAAATACCACAGCGGGACACCCTAATCGTATCGAGCCGGGTAAACGCCCTCGCATCACGCTGACACCGACAATAGTCCTTAAGGACGGCAAGGCGGTTATCGCCATTAGCGTCGCGGGCGGGGACCTGCAGGACCAGACTACTCTCAATTGTCTTCTTAACCACCTTGAGTTTGGTATGATGCCCAAAGATGCGGTGACGGCCCCCCGCTTCAGCACGGGACACCAGGAGAACTCTTTCAACCCCAATCCCGATCGCGAGAAAACGCTGGGGACATTGGCAAGCCTCACGCTGGATGACGGCGTCGAGCAAAGCACCAGACGTACGCTGGCTAATCGTGGACACAAGGTAATAATAGCTTCAAAGCCTATCGCACACCCCGTCATGATTTATGTAGATTCGAATACCGGAATGATATATGCAGCTGGTGACCCTGAGGCCGGACGCCATGCCGCGGCCCTGGAAAACACCTCGCCCTAAACCAGGGGCAACCGTGAAAAGGCACAAAAAACACTATGAAAAATTAGCCGCGGATTTACACTGATTTCGATTAGTGAGGATTAAATCTTGCAGTTTTTGACCATAAGGTTATAATTACAGACCAGCTAACATCGGGGGCCGACAACCGGGGCGGCAGATAATTCGTGATTGGTAAATACTTGTCCTGAGTTTATCGAAGGAGTGCTTAGTGAATTGTATTTGGTGAATAATATCTGAGGCACCTTTCTATGGAATCATCCAGCTTACAAGAATTAGAACAAATTCCCGGCGTTGGTAAAACTATTGCCCAGGACATGCATAATATCGGCATCCATTCTATTGACTCTCTTAAGGGCCGGCAAGCTGAGCAGCTTTATGATAGACTCTGCGAGTTTAAGGCCTCTCCAGTCGACAGATGTATGCTTTACGTATTCAACTGGCTATATACTAAATACTAACGATTTAGCCCGTTAGAAGTAAGTTGCCGAAGGCACTTGTCCACTTTCTAACTGGGACTATCGACTAATTTGGCCCCGAGCTGTTAAAATGGGAGAACTGGAAGGATAAGGAATAACTTACTGCTCACGTGCAGGAAAAAGCAACCGGGGCAGCAATCTCATCATTTTTGCATTTTTAATTTTGATTTTTTATATTATTATTGCCTGCCCCCTTGTTTAGAGTGCCTTATACTCTAAGGGGGGCAACTGGCGACGCTCTTACTGCTCGGCTTTGGTGCAGCAGTAGCAATGAAAAGACGATAAACGTTTTTTGAAAGGTACAGAAAATGGATAATCTGAAATACGTGAAATTTGAAAAACTGTCTTTGAAAAATCATGCTGTATATAATGAAAAGTGGCTTCAAGAAAGAATCGCAGAAGATCCAACCATACTTGGGCTTGGGGACTTGATACTCAAAGACAAAGAGCGGGTTCAGCCAAGCGGCGGGCGACTTGACCTTCTCCTACAGGACTCTGACTCGAATCAACGATATGAAGTGGAAATTCAGCTTGGAAGCACAAATGAAACTCACATTATCCGGACAATAGAATATTGGGATATTGAAAGAAAACGATATCCACAATATGACCACACAGCAGTTATTGTCGCGGAAGATATCACAAGTCGTTTTTTGAATGTTATCAGTTTATTTAACGGTTTTATACCTCTGGTTGCAATACAAATGAATGCGATGAGATGTGGAGATCAGATTTCATTGGTTTGCACTACGGTGCTTGACCAGATGAGTTTAGGTTTAATTGATGAAGAGGAGGACCAGGAAGTTGTTGATCGTTCGTATTGGGAGAAGAGGGGAACAAAGACTACTGTGTCAATGACTGACGAACTTTTGGAATTTATCCACGCTTTCGATCCTGCTTTTGAGTTGAAATACAATAAGTTTTATATTGTTTTAGCTAAGGATGGACAAACAAATAATTTTGCGATATTTAGACCTAAGAAAAAATATCTGCGTTTGGACCTAAAACTGAATAAATCAGAGCAAATAGAAAAAAAGATTGACGAGACGGATTTGGAATTAATCGACTATACTAAGTCAGGCCGCTACAGAATTCGCATGTCGAGGAAAGACATTGAAAAACATCAAGATTTTCTTAAGGAAATTCTGAGACAGTCTTATGATGAAAAGGTGGGATGATAGCTAAGGTTCCTTTTGACAAGCTGGGTAGGGTGTGCAAAATTTATTTTGCACACGCGG
>JAUXAL010000140.1 GCA_030619925.1 Phycisphaerae bacterium
GGAGCTTGCCCATAAGCCGGATGAATATATTGACATCGCCGATGTAGAAAAGGCGGTCGAGTATTACAAAAATATCATTTTGAAATTCCTGTCCTGATTATCACCCTAAGGCCTTACTGTTAATAAATTTAGCCAAACAAGTCGTCGAAAAATATTTTGAAAAATTCGGATAAATTCATTGACTTTTGCAATTTAATCCGATAATATATTTTGAATAAAACTCTTGGAGCCAAAGTTGGGAATATACGCTTTATTTGTCGTGAAAGAACGCATTTATGAAAGGAGAAGTATTATGAAAACTAAAATTTTGATAAGTATCCTGGTTGGCATGCTTGTAATTTCCTTTGTATCCGCAGTGTTGGCAATTCCTGCAAATGACAATGCTGTGGGACTTGAGAGAGTTCCTGTGTTGATTGGGTTCACTCAAGTTCCTGGGCCAAGTGAACAGGCCCTGGTACGCGGTCGTGGTGGAGTGATTAAGTACAGCTATAACCTGGTTCCAGCCATTGCTGCTTCAATTCCCGAAGCAGCGATTCAAGGGCTACTGCGGAATCCTAACGTGACACACATTGATCCGGATATCAAGGTGTACGCGATTGACCCTGAACTCGACGACTCCTGGGGGGTGAAGCGCATAGGCGCTGGCACGGTCCATGACGGTGGTAATAAAGGCACTGGAATTAAAGTAGCCATTATTGATTCCGGAATTGACGATACTCATCCGGATTTAGCTGCTAATTGTGTGGGTGGTTATGACTTTGTCAACAATGATGATGACCCGATGGATGATGCCGGTCACGGAACTCACGTAGCAGGCACTGTTGCAGCTTTAGATAACGACATTGGCGTGGTGGGGGTAGCGCCGGAGGCCGAACTCTATGCCCTGAAGGTTTTGGGAGCCGACGGTAGCGGTGACTATAGTGATGTTATCGCTGCCCTCCAGTGGGCTGTGGATAATGGGATACAGGTGACGAACAATAGCTACGGCAGCTCCGGAGACCCAGGCGAAACTGTCAAGACGGCCTTCGACAACGCCGAAGCAGCGGGTGTTCTTAACGTATGCGCAGCCGGTAACAGCGGCAATCCACCGGGCAGGGGTGACAACGTGATTTACCCCGCCAGGTATGCATCGTGCATTGCCGTGGCCGCAACCAATCAAGATGATAAGCGGGCGCGCTTTTCCAGCACCGGGCCCGATGTTGAGCTGGCTGCACCGGGAGTGGACATCTTGTCTACCTACATAGGTGGGGGATATGCAACGGGCGATGGCACCAGCATGGCCGCTCCACATGTGGCTGGTACAGCCGCTTTAGCGATTGCTGCTGGTGTTACAGATGTGAGGGGTGCTCTTGTGTCAACGGCTGATGATTTGGGAGATAGTGGTTGGGATACAAAGTACGGCTACGGTTTGGTGGATGCCGATGAGGCGGCAGGCGTACCTGAGGATAACCCACCGACAGTTTCTATTACAAGTCCTACGGACGGTTCTGTCTTTGACTCCGGGGCCACTATCGCCTTTCAGGGAACGGCCAACGACACCGAGGATGGGGATCTCACCGCAAGTCTGATCTGGACCTCTGACATCGATGGCGAGATTGGCACTGGAGGCAGCTTCTCCACGACCCTGAGCGACGGGACGCATACAATCACCGCCTCGGCAACCGACTCCGGCGGGGCAACCGGAAGCGCCTCCATCAGTATCACCGTGGGGACCCCCCCGCCAGAGCCAACGACCGTAAGTGTTGCTTCCATCACTTACGCTACCCAGGGTGGCCGCGAGGGAGATAAGCACCTCAACATAACCGTTGCTCTTGTGGATGATCTCGGTGATCCAGTTGCTGGCGCCTCGGTTTCAATTGACCTTTACCTTGACGCTTTATTCTATGCTACAAAAAGCGGCACGACACGCGATGATGGAACAATAACCTTCTCATTAAAGAACGCACCATACGGCACCTATACGACGACCGCAACCGATGTGACTGCGGAAGGACTAACCTGGGATGGGATAACTCCACCAAACAGTTTTACTAAGTAATGAGTGAAGTGTAATCTACAGAAAGCAGGGCCTGGCACCCTGTTTTTCTGGAGTAGAGAAAATATAGTTTGGTCTAACAAAATCCCCCGATTTTGGGGGATTTTGTTTTAAATACACGCCGGAAGGCGGGAAAGTTACTCTCGTAATCGGGCTTACTTAGCCGAGATTATAGACAGCACCGAAACGGATGGAATGAGGATAATGACGATGCAGAAGGACCATATCAGTAAGAGAGAAACGCCTTTAGGCCGGTGGCTGCCATTCTCTTTCTATTCGGTAAACTTTGCCCTCTGGATTGTTACAGGCGTATTAGCAGGAGCGTGGGATCTGCTATTGCTGGCGGTCTTGCCGCTGCCGGCATTAGGGCTCTATCTGTTGCGCACCCGAAAGGAATCCGAATGACCCCCAATTTCACCCTAATTCTTATTAGCGGTATTGTTTTTGCCTTGCCGGTGCTTGGTTTTATTTGGTGGCGTTTTGGCGGGCCGGACACATTGGCCTTTATTATTGTCTCCGGCGGCTTTACTGCGATTATGGATTTTATCTCTTCTTTTGTTGTGAAGAACTATGAGTATCCTGGTCAGTCTCAACTCTGGGTCTTCACTTTTATTTTTTTCGGCTGGATAACTATGTGTGGGAGTTGTCTGTTCCTGGCCGAGGGCATCTTGGCCCGACGGGGCCACGACATGCTCACCCAGCCGCGGCTGTGGTGGCAGGTGCCTTTGTTAACGAGTCTCATCGCCGTAGTGCTGGACCTCTTCATAGACCCCGTTGCCGTCGCGGCCGGCTACTGGGTCTGGTTTGTACAAGGCACGGTCTATTACGGCATTCCCCTGCTCAATTATGTGGGTTGGTTTGTGCTTATGTTCTTGGCGCCTCTGGCCTGGATTCTAATCGCCCGGCACCGCCATTGGAGCTATTGCCGGAAGGTGGTCGTGGCTCTCGGAGCACTGGTACCACTGGTCATTGCTTCTGTTGTACTGTCGCTGATACTGAACGGTGTGATTGCCGCTTTGGGGTTGCAGTGAGCTGACCCGCAGCTTGCCCATAAGCCGGATGAATACATTGACATCAACGATGTAGAAAAGGCAGTCGAGTATTACAAAAATATCATTTTGAAATCCCTGTCCTGACTTACATCCTCCAAAACGAATCAAAAATCCACTTCAGCTTGCGTCCCAAATCAGCCGATTATCAAAAAGGCCCTGTTACAAAAGCTTAAAGAAAGTGATAAAAATAAAATGTCTTACGTTGAAGCGATTTTAGCACTGTTTGCCATTGTTGACCCGATAGGCAATATTCCGATATTGCTCCATATCGCCGAGCATACGCCTGATGGTCAGAGCCAAAAGGCGTTCAATATCGCTGTGGTCGTTGGCGTGCTTATCCTTCTGGTTTTTTCATTTGCCGGCAATGCGATACTGAACCATGTTTTCCATATTCAGTTAGCTGATTTGCAGCTTGCCGGGGGAATATTACTGCTGATTATCGCTATCGACCATCTGATATTCGGCTCGCTGCGTCGCTCGGTGATGGTTGAGGGCACTTTTAGTCCTTATGAGATTGGCTGTGTGCCGTTAGCTTGTCCGCTTCTTGCAGGCCCCGGTGCAATGGTAACCAGCCTGACGACTCTCGAAAGGTCCGGCCCGACAAAGGCA
>JAUXAL010000022.1 GCA_030619925.1 Phycisphaerae bacterium
CAACAGTTCGGCTAACGAGGGTACTCCGGAGATCTCGTCCGACGGCCTCGAACTGTACTTCGAGTCCGACCGGCCCGGCGGGTACGGTCTCGACGACATATATGTGACGACGCGGGCAACGACAGAAGACGACTGGGGCACCCCGGTGAACCTTGGCCCGACTATCAACAGTTCGCTTTGGGAACATTGCCCGACCATCTCGGCCGACGGCCTTACGCTCCTCTTCGACTTAGATATTCCCGCCGGTGACCTAATGGTGACCAGGCGGGCGACGAAAGATGATGACTGGGGCGAGCCCGTTAATCTCGGACACTCAGCTTCCGGTCACTGGGCTTCAGACATCTCGGCCGATGACTCTACCCTCTACTTTACTTCCGATCACGACGGTGGTCAGGGCGGCAGCGACATTTGGCAGGTGCCAATCATTCCGGTCGTTGACTTTAACGGGGACGGAAGGGTGGACACCGCAGACATCTCCATAATGGCTGGCTACTGGCACACGGATGAGCCATTGTGTGATATTGGCCCGACACCTCTCGGAGACGGTATAGTAGATGCCCAGGACCTGCTCGTCCTTACTGAGTATTTGGCGAAGGAAAAGGTAGATGTCGAAGCCGACATCGCTGCAATCGAGGAGGTTCTGAACCAATATGCTGTCAGTGCGAACGCTGGAGATTTAGAACTTTGGTTGTCCTTGCATGCAGATGACGTAGTAAAGATGCCACCAGACGCACCTGCCATTTTCGGAAAAGAGGATTTACGGGCTAATTTTAAGCCCGCCTTCGATAACTTCAACACTATTTGTGTCATCTATCCCGAGGAAACTCAGGTAGATGGTGACTTGGGATTTGCTCGTGGTACTTACACTTTATCAATAACTCCCAAGGCAGGGGGCGAGACAATTAGTGTAATGCCGGATGGTAAATACTTGACCATCTGCAAAAGACAGGCCGATGGTTCTTGGAAGATTTCCCACGATTGCTACAACAGCAATGTACCACCAACACAGGAGTAACAAACCAAGCTGTTAGTTAAGCTTTGTTGGATGGGCGGTTCTGCCGCCCATCCAGCATTTTACCAGTCAGCTCAGTTCAAAGCCCATCCTGGCGCCGCTTATGCCCATGCCGTTATGGAAGAAATGAAACTATCTTACCACTGCTCGGCTTGGGCTTTTTTAAGAAAAAGAGGCTATTCAACCGCTGCTCCATTCTGAATCGGCACGCTGACCGCTCGGCGCTTGAACAAGTCTATCTGCATCCACCTGTTACTCTTAAATCTCCAGCGATTAGCCAGCCCCACTGCCGCGATACTGACAGCCGCCGCAATCCACGGCCCCATATATTCTAAAGATGGCACCAGCTTGACTACGAGCCAGCCGCCGAGCCCCAGTATCAATGCCGCTCCAGCCGCCGAGACCACAGCCAGCCATACCGTATCACCGGCCCCACGCAGAGACCCGCTATAAATAATACGTGCAGCGTGAAAAACCTGATATATAGCGGCACAAATCAAAATATCAGCTCCAGCCTTGATTACCTTATCGTTGGAGGACCAAAACGCCATCAGCGCATTTCTAAATACGAAGAAGCAGAGCCCCACCAGTCCCATATAAACCAGTGCGACTCTTAAACAAACACGCGTTTGTTTGGTTGCCAGAGTTTTTTTGCCGTCGCCGATTGTCTTGCCCACCGCTGCTGTCAGGGCCGTCCCCACGCCCACAATCGGCATAATCGAGAGACTTGTGTACGAAAGCACGGCGCTTGTCGCAGCCAGCGCCTCTCTGCCGAATCTCCCCACCAGCCCAAACAAAATCATACCCCAGAACGCAACATTCACCATCAACCCGAACCCTGCGGGAAGCCCCACTTTCAGCAAATCATACATCTTGCCGAAGTCCACACCCAATGATCGCCGCGATTTGAAATTTCGGTTGATACCACCGCTCAAAAACACGGCTATATTTACACCAGCCCCGACAGCTATCCCGATAAATGTCCCCCAGCCTGCACCTGCAATTCCCATCGCCGGGAAGCCCAGCTTGCCAAAAATTAACACGTAGTTAGCCGCAACATTGACCACCTGCCCACACAACGATGCACCCATCGTAATAATCGGCCGGTGTATACCCATAAAGAACTGACTGCTCGACCAGTTAACAATCGCCAGAATATGGGCATAGAGCATAATTCGAAGATATATTACTTCCATATCGGCCACCGCCGGCGGTTGTCCCATCATTTTGAATATCCACGGCGCCGCCGGCCACATAATCGCCACCACAACCAAAAAATAGGCGAATCCCATGTATATCGTCTGCCAGAAATAATTCGAGCAGTCCTTTTTGTTGCCTCTGCCAAGACTTTGACTTACGAACGTGTTAAGGCCTGTCAACGTGCCTATAGCGAAGCCGCTGGGCAGGAAACTGACAAACCCGGCCGGCAAAATCGCCGCCAGCGCATCTGTGCCCAGGCGTGAAACCATAAACCTGTCAACGAACTGCATAACGGTGAAAGATATGGTCGTTACCACCATCGGTGCCGCCAGCTTCAGCATATATCTTAGCGAAGTTGGGTCTTCGACATGACTCTGTGAAATCAAAGATGATTTGTCCGTCATTAACAAAAGTCCTGTTTATTGCACATGTCATTGCGAAGCCTACGGAGTAGGCCATGGCAATCTTATCTTCTACAGCCTTTGGCGCATACGAAAAATGATACTGTTTAGTATCTGTTGTGGAAACCAAAAACTGACGTTGTCACCCCTGCGAGGGACCCCGCCTTGCGGGAACCCAAAGCAGGGGTCCAGAACGAAAAAACTGGATTCCCGCTTCCGCGGGAATGACAAATATGGATACATACGCTTCTAACAGGTGTACCGCTTCCGCAACAGGAACTATTTATTCAAATTCAGTTTCTTCAGCAGCGTATCAACAGAAATACCTGAAGCCTGCACACGCTTGACGGGGCTGTTTTTGCCCGAGATTATACTAACTGCATTCTTTTTCACACCGAGTTGTTTAGCCAAAAACTTGAGCAGGCACTGAGTAGCTTTTTGCTTCTGCGGTGCCGCTGAAACTTTAATCTTCAGCATATTGTCGAGCAGGCTGCAAATCCGCGTCGGCCCGCTGCTGCCGGGCACAACCTTTACTACAAAAACCACACCCTCATCAACTTCTTGAACCGTCAGATTACTCATCTCAATAGTCAGCCCCGGCTTTTACCCAGGGTTTACTCGCGAATTACTCAATGTTTTCCCGCAGGTTCGCGCCGATTGCCAGCTGCACATACTTTTCAATCTGCTCGGCAAGTTCGCCTAACGAGGCGAGTTGAAAATCCTCATAATGCCCCGGGACAAGCTCGCCCACCAGTGTCCTCTTGAAGATTCTAACCCGTATAACGGAAGGCTGGCCCTGGGCCTTGCTGAAATCGCTGTCTTTGTGCTCGGTAAGCTCAACGCGCCAGTCCTCGCTTATGAAGACCAGGCACTTGCCGGTAAAAACCGCCATCGGAAAATAATCACGTAATAGCTTAAGTGTTTCCATCGGTAACCTATTGAATTCTTTTCCTTGTTATTGAGCTTTGCGTTATTAGCCGAACCCAGGGTGGCACCCTCTCGTTCTCACAATAGTTTCATTTATTTTGCAAAGATCAATAATTTAGCACCGAACAATAATTCGTTGCTCATTGCTTGTTGTTCATTGCTCGTCCAACGAGCGACTAAATCAGAACGAAAGCAGACACTGCCAGATATACACATAGCCGAGCGCGTCAATGTCTTCCCACACTTTCCGGACGAGCTCTTTATCTCCCGAAATCTCAGGTAGCTCCTTCTTCTTCTCCTCCCAGGGGATGCAAACGCCCGGCTTTCTCTTCGCTTTCTTTTGTGTGGCCATTTGGATAGCTCCGTCAATAATCAATTCAGTACACGCCGTATTCGCGGGTGAAGTCCGTAATCGCTTTGATGTTCTCAACCTTAGCGTCATCCTGGACAATAGCGCTGGCGTCCATAATATAACCGCCGTCACCGGCTACACCGTCAATCACTTTCTTGCAACAGTCGCGTACCTCGTCCGGCGTACCATTACTCAACAGCCAATTGGCAATGCCGCCGCTGATGCAGAACTTCTGCCCAATCGTCTTGTGCACCTCGAAGATGTCAGCCTGGTCAACGTGGTACACGATTGATTGGTCCGGCAGCTCCGCAAAGGCATTCAAATGCGCGTTCCAATCGCCCTCGGCGTAGAATAGAACCTGATGCCCATGGGCCCAGATTTCCTCGATGATTGGCTTGAGTGTTGGCCAGTAAAACTTTTCGAAATGCTTCTGAGAGACGAACGGTACACATCCGCGGTGCATCCAGAACCCGATAGGGACGTTCTTTTCGGGGTCTGCGCCGGAAAGGGCCACGTGCAGCAGGTGCGGCATCAGAGCCTCGCAGGCGGCCAGCACCTTGTCCGGCCGCTCCATCACATCAGTAACGAGCCCAAGATAGCCTCGCAGCTTGTCGGCGATAATATCGAACGGTGCCTTGAGAATCCCCGAGATAGCTGAGACTGTCCCCGACCCGGTTCTCAGCAATTCGTTCTGCCTGCCGAACGCGTTGAAGTAGTTCAGCATTGCCATGCCGCCTTTTAGAAACGACAGATTGTTTCTGTATGATGTCGGCTCGCCCATCGCGCTGACGTCAGCCGAGACACGTGGAAGCCAGACGTTGAATAGAAATCCGGTCGGGTCTTCGATGAGCTGGTCGTATTCGTCCGGCTTCATAAACGCCTTTTCCTCAGACGGCTCGATATACTGAAAGCCGATATCCGGTGAAATGTCGATACCCGGGACCCCATAGTACGTTAACCCGATGGCCTGTGTCAGCCCTGTCCAGACATAAACCATGTTGCCGACGACAGCGTCCCAGTCGAAATCGGCAGCGCACTTACGGGCCGCAACAAATGCCTTCTCGAAGTCATGCGCTACCTCCTGACATGTGTACCCGGCGTATTTGGCCGTGAATTCTGCAACAAACGGACGAATCGGAATCATATCAGGTTTCTCGTTCCGCATCGCCGTAACGTAGCGCTTCAACCGTTCGGCATACAGTTGTTCCATATCTTTCGCCATCTTGCTCTGCTCCTTTTGGGCAGTATTGATACCTGTGTTATTAAAGGCTTGTGCCCGCGAGAGCGGGTGAACAAACCGTGATTGGAGTTTTGAGTCTTCAGTTGTGTCACCCGAAGCAGTGTAAGCATACCCAAATCACGGAAAAACGTCAAGCAAGGCTTCTTCTCGTCCAGTTATTCACCAGGCCCAAGGATTTCGGCTGGCTCGCCGGCTCGCTTCAGCCGGCACTTGATAGCTCCCTTGCTTTCCAGACCGTGCCCTTTCAAAGTAATGTGGTCGTCGGTGGGAAGAAGTGCTGTGAACCAGCCATCAGTAAGTTTCGCCTTCAGCGCATAACCGCCCTTAATCCGCTCAAGACCGGCCTCATCCGGTATCCGGTCCTTGATACGATGCGGACGATAGAGTGTTACGAATTCCATGCGTTTCTTTTCTTCTGCTGTCTTTGCCGTCAGGTGCCATTCGCGCAGCGTGATACGCGGGCGGGGGTTGGGGTCGTACTGGTCGGTTTGCCTGAAGGTCAGGCCGGACGGTGTGAGAAAATCAATATCACAAACCACGTCATCGTTTCGGACCCGGATGTTGTGCTGGTCCTCCACGGCAATTTTTTCAATGGCGTGAAGCCAGTATTCAAACGTCGAGGGCTCTTTGGCCTCCAAGCGGTCGTAGACGACCACCAGCTCGGGCTTGACAAAAATGATGGCACGGGTAAAACGGTCGAGGACAGGCGGTTCATAAGCTCCACCTGCCTCGCCGACAACAATGTCCATCGATGGCGTAGTTTCAAAGGCGACTATCCGGCCCCGCGCATCGGCGGTTCGTTTTCGCTGGCCGCGCCCGTTGACCGTGATATTGTTAACTGAGCGCGTGCTCCACATCCAGTCGCGATGGTGCGGCCCTCCGTAGTTGTAATAGCGGCCCGTGCGAATCAGCAGGCGCTGGCCGTACGCCCAGAGCACAAACGAGTTGTTGCCCGCATTGCCGTGCGACTGGGTTCCCATCGGGCTCGACTTGAAGATGACCTGCACGTCTTGGCCTGCGTCCTTCAACGTCGTGTTGAGATAAGCCTGCCCGATGCCGCTGAAGAGCTTGGATGCGGGCAAATCATCAGGCGGCTTGGATTCCACCTTCGGCAGGGCGCCGCGGAGAAACCCAATATAGCCGGATGTTACGGCCGGGCCGCCCATCTGCTCGACGTACCACTGCCAGTGCCCGTTGCCGGCCTGCGCCGCTAATTGGCTCACCAACGGCACGAGGCTTGAGGCCCTCTTGCGATTGGCCCCGTCGCCGAATCCCCCGCTAACCTTGCCGGGCGGCATCAGATACATCGGGTAATAGCCGACCCTGGAAAAGTACGGCTTGTCATAGGCGTTGATCCCCATGGCCGCTCGCATCACATCCGCCCACCAGGTGAAGCGGCCGATGTAACTGGACCAGTAGCTGACGCCCTCGTGCCAGCCGCCGTCGTCATCGCACCAGGCTGGATACACATTGAAAAAGACGTTCGCAGCGAACCAGACCCAATCCTCGGCACCTTCGACCTCACCCAGAAAGGCGATGCCGACCTCACCTAAGAAGTGCCACGCACGGTTGGAGTGGCTCGAATACGGCCGCCACAGGTGCCGTGGACAAAGATGACGGTACATCTCATCCCCGCGCACCTTCATCACCTCTCGGCAGATTCTCTTTTCCCGCTCGCTAAGCAGGTCGTTGACAAACGTATATGTGCGCGAAAAGTAATAATTGTAGGGCATACCCGCCTCATCGTTGTAGCGATAGCCCGTACTGCCTTTCGGGTCCCACCTGGCACAGTCTAACAGAATGCGTTTGGCCTCGAGGCCGTATTTTTCCTGGCCGCCGAGCAGCCGCGTAAAGGCCAGAGTCGCGGCGCCGTTCAAGGCCCGGATGGTATATGTTCGGTTACCCCACCAAATCTCCCGCCAGCGCTCACTGCCGCGCACTATATCTTTCGGATACTTCGACGGCTCCTCGGTTGAAAGCGGCCTGGCTAAAAGTCTCTCGCATTCACTCACGAGTTTGTTATACTCCTGCTTCATTTTGCCCCGTGCCAGTTTCCGCAGGCGCTTGAGGTCCTCGGGACGGACGAACAGCCGCGGGTGGGTTTTTGGTATCCTGGACATCAATTCTTCACGAACCGGCAGTGGCATAGCCGCGGCGTCACCGGCGATGGTGAACGTTCGTGCACGGCTCCAATTGGTATAACGGCCATTCCTGTCTTTTCCACGGTAGCGCCACGTGTAAGTTCCGGGCTTGAAAGTCCGGGGCGGACAGTGCACGTTAAACTCAATATTTTTCGCGCGGTATTCGATCTTTTTGAACTTCGTGTCGCGCGCGCACTGGATTTCCCACGTCTGGTTCCTTTGAGGCTGCCAGCTAAAACTCGGCGGATTGACCCTATACACCGCACCGGCGGCGGGGCGATAGCCCCATTCCCCGGGTTCGGCAGGGCGTTCGTCCAGCCTGAGCTTCTGTTGTGCTGCCGGTGCCGGCACAACCGATAACGACAGAAGCACAATAGCGGTCAAAAGCAGTTTACACAGGATTTTCTCGAAGCCAAATATCTTGCTGGTCATAACTATTCCTCCTTTAAAAGTGAGCCGACCAAATCTCTGATTTGAGCCACATTATTACGGGTGCAGTATTTTTTTATACCTTCAATGATTTTTGCTGCGCATCCCGGCTCGACAAAATTCGCCGTACCGACGGCAACCGCCGTTGCGCCTGCGATAATATACTCGATAGCGTCGGAAGCGTTCCTGATTCCCCCCATACCCAGAATCGGTACCCCGCGGTCTTTCGCAACCTCATTGTAAACCTTATTGACTAAATAAACCGCGATTGGTTTTATCGCCGGCCCCGACAATCCGCCTGTCTTATTTGCCAAAACCGCCTTGCGACTTTCAATATCGATAACCATAGCTGTGAAGGTATTCACCAGACTAAGCGCATCGGCACCGGCATCAACTGCTGCTCGGGCGATTACGCTTATGTCCGTAACGGTAGGGGACAGCTTGACCATTAGAACCTTTTCTCCGGCAGCCTTTTTCACCGCCGAAGTAATTTCCTTTACCTGTACAGGCTCGGTGCCGAAACTTATCCCGCCTTTCTTGACGTTGGGACAACTGATATTCAGCTCAAACCCGGCTATCGCTTTTTCGTTAGCCAATCGCTCAGCTACAGCCACGTATTCATTAATGGTCTCACCAGCCAGATTGACAAACACCGCCGCGGACATCTTCTCAAGAACCGGTAATTTTTCTTCGATGAATTTGTCTAATCCGATATTGGCCAATCCAATCGCATTTAGCATCCCCGAGTTGGTCTCAACAATCCTCGGCGTCGCATGGCCCTTTCTGGGCCGGCGCGTAATACTTTTCGTGATAAATCCGCCGAGGCGGTTTATATCCATATATTCACCCAGCTCGTCGGCGTACCCGCAAGTCCCCGAAGCGGTAAATACCGGATTAGCTAAATGTATCCCCGCAAAATCAACCGAAATGTCAACGCTTTCATTCATACAAACCTTCTTTTGTCATTGCCAGGCCCCCAGAGCAGGCCATGGCAATCTAATCTGTAGGGTGGCCCTTGCCCCCACCACTCATAAGTCCTCTGCGTAATCTGTGAAATCTGTTGTTAAAAAACCACCTCCATCCCATCGAAAACAGGCCCATCCTCACAGCACAATTTATAAATCGTCTCGCTCGAGTCGCTGACTCTGCATTCCACCGCGCAGCTCTGGCAGACTCCAAACCCGCAGGCCATCCGCCGCTCCATGCTGACCTGACAATCGATTTTCTTTTCCTTAGCGATTTCAGCCACTCTTGCCAGCATCACCTCAGGCCCACAGCTATAAATAATCATACTCTCACTGGCTAAATCAGGCCCGCCAAGCCATTCGGAAAGACAATCGGTAACAAGTCCGTGATGGCCAGCTGAGCCGTCATCCGTTGCGACCACCGATTGTATGCCGTACTTGGCAAACACCGGCAATGAAAATCCCAATTGTTGTGAAATCTCATCCAGTCGTCCCTCGAATGGTAATTCTTTTGCCATCTTCGCCCCGGCCAATGCAATCGCTTCAATACCGGGGTAATCGGCGGTAAGAATCTTCGCCAGATACTCCAATGGGCCGGCCCCCATCCCTCCGGCAACCAGAACGGCCCTTTTCTTACCGCCCGGCACCCAAAAACCATTGCCTAACGGCCCGATTATGCTGACCGAATTGCCCGCGGCTAACGTTGTCATTCGTAAAGTAGCTGGCCCAACAACACAATAAAGAATATCAACGAGAGTCTTATCACCCTGCATAGTAACGTCAGTAAAACTAAAAGGTCTCCGCAGCAGTATCTTTCGGCCGGCCGCATTGCTCAAATCTTCCGGTATGGTTTTTGCTGGCGGCAGGGCGGTATCGCAAAGGTCTAATTCGGCGAACTGACCAGGCTTAAAATTACTGAAGGCCTCTGCACCGGCCCCCGAAAATTCCAATCTAAGCCGATAGAATCGCTGCCTAATCTGCCTATTGGCACAGACAGCAGCACAGAACACACCCTTATTCGCCGAGGAACGATTTTTCGTCATAGCAACCTTTTATAGTATTACCTGCAAAAATCCAGGATACACCTTTGTCACTGTCCAAGCAAGTCTTCATAAACCCTAACACCATCCACTACCTTGCAGACATGAACGGCATATTTGTCAGCAAACTCAGGGCAACTGCGCCGATAGGCGGTATCGACCGCTTGTTTAACCGCTTCGATACTTTGGGCCCGAACCAAAGCTCCCGATGCCCCTTTGTCGCCGCCGCCTAACATCCGTTCTCCCAACACACCGGGCACAGTCCTCACAATGTCACACATTGTCTCTAATTCCGGCCCGGATATCTTATAATCATCTCGCAGCCCAATGCCGTCCTGCCTGAATATCTGTCCAACGGTTTCAACGTCACCGGCCTTCCACGCCTCCAGCATCTTGTAGAACCGCTTTTGCGCGCCAAAAATATATTTTAACCGGTCGCACAAGTCTGGATGGCTTTTGCTGAACTGACTCATTATTTCTTCATAAGTTCCATCGTCTCTGACATCCGCGAGACACGACAACTCAAAGCCGGCTTTTTGCAGCATCGCAGCGAACTGCTCACACTCTGCTCTACGGATGGCATACGTCGACTTCTCCAGGCCCGGCCGGTCCGTACCCGTATCCAGCACAACGATTCGGAAATCCGCCGCCCCCGCACCAATCGGCGCGTACTCTATTGACCGGTCTTTGGGGTTGTAGTATGTCCCCATTCCTTCACGCCCAAAAAGGATCATAGTCTGGTCCAACTTGCCGCACGGTGAGCCAATATAGTCATTTTCCACGGCCTGCGCCAGGTCAACAATCTTGATTTTGTCCCCTACTTCCACGCCGTTGGCATCAAACAGCGAGAGAATCAGGTTCAGCGTCAAGGACGCCGACCTGCTCATCCCGCCGCCCGGAATATTCCCGTAAATAACGCCGTCGATACCTTGGGTCAGTTTGTACCCTTCGCGTCTCAGGATAAAATCAACGCCATACGGAAAACGTCCCCACGTCTCTGCAATTTCGGGCGACTTCGGTTCAGGAACCCGGCCTAATTCAAATTCAATAGTGCCATCATCAGGAAAATTCCCGCTAAACAGCCTGACTTTCTTGGTTCCATTCGGTTTATAGCCCAACCAGATAAACCGATCTGTCGCTACCCCGAACAGCTCGGTGCCGTTGTAGTCACCGTGCTCAACCCCAAGACAGAAACGAGATGACGTCCTTCTAATCTTGCCGCCCTTGATATCAATATCATTATCCTTCGAGAACTTCAGAATTTTATCAATGGCTGCCTGGTCCTGCGAGGTTAGTTCCATTTTCTAAAAATCCTTCATCAGTCTATGGCACCTTGAAACATTATCAGCTCTTCTGCTCGGTTACCATTCATTACCAGAAGACAATATAAAGACCTATCGTTACTGCTATCACTATTGCACCTAGCCACACAACCGAGGGTGCCGGCCTCATATCAAACTCTTCTCGTACCGGTATGACTTTCGGCTCAGCCAATGGCTTCATATACGTTATCAAGGCCATTACTACAAGGATGACAACAAAGGTTATCGCCATGCGGTTCAAAAACGCAATTTCACTGAACTGCCAATGCAAAAACCCGTAAACCGGAACGCTAAGAATCAGCCCTGTTACGCCGGCCACCGGCGGGGCTTTCTTGAAAATCATGCCGAACACAAACACCCCGAGTATCCCCGGAGAAATATAACCCTGGAACTCCTGGATGTACGTGAAGATGCCCATAAATCTGGGATCTCCTAACATCGGCGCTATCAGCATCCCGATAACCACGAACACACCGGTCGCAATCCGGCCCGTCCATATAAGGCTCCTGTCCGACGCTTCTTTCCTCAAGTGACGCTTGACCAAATCCATAGTAAAGATCGTCGATGCAGAGTTCAGCATAGACGCTAAGCTGCTGATGACCGCTCCGCTGATAGCCGCGAATATAAATGCTCTTGCTCCCGGCCCCACAAGATGCCTTATCAAAAGTGGATATGCCGCATCCGTCCCGCTTTCGCTCGTCATCTTATCGCCGTAAAGCTGAAGCGACATTATGCCGGGGAGGATAATGATAAACGGAATAATCAGCTTTAACGACGCCGCAAAAATAACTCCGAGCTGGCCCTGCTTTAGGGTCTTGGCAGCCAGCGTCCTCTGGCAGATATACTGATTCAGACCCCAGTAATAAAAATTCGGTATCCACAAGCCAACCATTAAAGCCGTCCAGGGCAGCACTGAGTGGTCTTTGGGAAGGATCATATGCAGCTTGTCGGCGTTCTTTTCGCTGAACAGTTGTATCCCGTTTGATAGCGTACTGAGTATGCCGGCCCCGGCTTCAGTCGATGGATGCAGCTTGCCTATCGCGATAAAGCCCAGTACCATCGTTATCGCTCCCCCGATTATCAGAGCCGAGCCCTGAAAAAGGTCCGCCCAGGCCACCGCCTTTAATCCACCCCAGATAGTGTATAGTCCTGCTATGCCTCCTATGACCAGGATCCCATACAATAGATGTCTTGGATTGTCCAAGTCTCCAAATATCGTCTGTAGCGTCAGACCGCCGGAATAAATGACCGCCGCAATTGTAACCCCGATGTATATCACCATCGTATAAAAGGCCATAATCGCTCGTGCAGTTGGATTGTAGCGATATTCCAGATACTCCGGAATTGTAAAGATTCCACTTCGTAGAAACCTCGGTAAGAAGAAAATAGCAACAAAAACCAGAGTTATCGCCGCAATCCACTCGTAGCTGGCTATAGCCAGACCTGCTATTCCGGCCCCTTGACCGGCCATTCCAACGAAGTGCTCGGTCGAAATATTCGCCGCTATCAGCGAAAGCCCTATGAACGGCCACAACAAACCGCGACCTGCCAGGAAGAAATCTTCGCTGGTTTCTTCCTTTCGGCTCTTGTACATGCTCACGCCGATTACTACGCCGAAAAATGCCAGAAAGACGCTAATGTCAAGCCAGCTTAGCTCCATAATATATTCCTTCCTTTCTTTTCGCTTTACCTTTCTGCCATCTCATCGAATTCGGCTGCCATTATAGCTGCTTTGCTGCTGACCGCAACAAAATAGAAATGCAGACAGACAAAGCTTAACCGACATGCTAGAATCAGTCAAATACGCAAGTTGGTTGAAAACGGGCGGAAAAAATGAGTAACAATTGAGAAAAAAGGAGAACCAATTAGCTTTGAGTTCGGGGCTCGCAGTTCCCCCGACGTCCCGGATTTTCCGCCAATCTTCTTGACAACGAGACGCCAAAGCGTATAATTATATTATCTCCTATTGCTTTCAAAACACTGAAAGGAGGACAACTTATGCAAGTCCTGTCGTTTGAGTTTATAGAGTTCTTACGGCGGTGGTGTCTTTCTGCACGCCAGTGCACCGTGAAAATAAAAAATTCGAGAGTGAACTTGCATACGACTATTACGTATGCCGTCGTGGGATAATAATATATGTAAGTTATGAAATTCTAACATAGGCAAAAGCCCGAAGCTTCTGGAGGACCGGAAATGCTATTCAAAAAAGCTAAAAACAGTTTGTCAGCTTGTCCAAAGACAGGCAAGTATCCTGGGCACAAGAGGAAATATTGTTGGTTGATATGGGTGTTTCCCATTGCGGGGTTGTTGTCGCTAATCTGGTTCCTGATCCGCGTTGTGCCAAAGCCTTCACGGGCGACGTATCCCTGCCAGCGGGTGGCGGCGCCGCTTGCCGGCGGTTTTGTAGTCTGGCTCACGGGGCTGATTGGTTCAATGTTGGCATACCGTAAAGCAAGGCGATACCTTCGTCAATCGCGATACGTGGTTGCGGGAATTTGTGTGGTTGTGAGTGTTATGGCGATATGGTGGTCTCTGAGCGTAACTGGAGAAAACCCTGCAAGCGCAGCATTTACGCCAACCGATCCGCCGAACACCCCGATAGGCGTAGCAAAAGGGATCCATCCCGGTCGAGTAGCGTGGGTGCGGGACCCCGGCGCAGCGAAGTGGGATGGCTCTACCGGCAGCTGGTGGGATGACGATAACACCGACCAAGAGGTAGTTGATTATATGATGTCCAAGTCCATCCAGACGTTGACGGGAGAGTCGAACGACCCAAATGCGTGGGACGTGCTTTTTAGACACTTCAACCAGACAAAGGGCTTTGGCGACATCGGCTATCAGGCGGGAGAAAAGGTTGCCATCAAGATTAACAAGAACGAAGACGATAGGCAGTCTTGGTCTCCAGGCAGAGGTGTGCCCAGCCCTCATCTGATTCATTCGGTGCTGGACCAGCTTATAAATGTGGTCGGCGTACCGGGTTCTGCGATTACCATTTACGACGCCTCGCGGTACATCGGCGACCCGATTTTCGACAAGGTCAGGAGTAACCCCGACCCGAATTTCCAGAACGTTACGTTTGTGGTCAAGTCCACCAGAGCAGGCAACGGGCGTATCGGAGCAATTCACGACCCGGGCAACCCAATCTATACCAAGGCCGGAACCGCTTACCTGCCCCAATGTGTTACTCAGGCCAAGTACTTAATCAATATGGCACTGCTCAGACCTCATACGCTTTATGGCATCACGCTGTGTGCAAAAAATCACTTCGGGTCGGTGCGGTTTCCGAGCGTTTCGGGCAACGGTGGCTGGACACCTTCGCCGCTGCACAATTACGGTGGTCGGACTAAACCCATGGACACATATAACTGCCTGGTCAATTTGAATGGACATCGGCATCTGGCTGGAAAGACACTGTTGTATATGATTGATGCATTGTACCCGTCGAGAAATCAAAATCGTAACGAAGGCTATGTGATAAAGTATATATCTTTCGGCGACGAATGGCTTTCGAGTCTGCTTATTTCGCAGGACCCTGTGGCTATCGATTCTGTCGGATTGGATTTTATGCGGTCTGAGCCAAGGTGTGTTGATGTGACCGGTTATCCGGAAAACTATCTGCACGAGATGGCACAGGCGGATAATCCTCCCTCGGGGACGTTTTATGACCCGGAAGGGGACGGAGTTCGCCTGGAAAGCATGGGTGTTCACGAGCACTGGAACAATCCTGTAGACAGGCAGTACTCTCGCAACTTAGGAACCGGTGAGGGCATTGAACTGGTTGCGCCATCGCTCACCAGTGCGGACGGACCGGTTGAGAACGTAACCGCCGGCAAAAGATACGATTATATTCGCCATGCCATCAGCGATGCCGACCCCAGCGATGAGATAGTAGTGGGCCCGGGAATTTATAACGAAAGCGTTAACCTCAGCGGCAAGAACTTGACGCTCAGGTCAGCTGACCCCGCTGACCCGGCTGTTGTGGCAGCCACTATTATCAATGGTGGCGATCGAGTGGTAACTTTTTCCGGCGGTGAAGATACGAGCTGTGTCCTGGCCGGTTTTACCGTTACAGGCGCAAGCACGGGCATCTACTGCTCCGGTGCATCCCCCACAATTAACACTTGCAGCATTGAAGGAAATGGTGGTGCTGGAATCGAGTTGCACAACGGTAGTAGCCTGACAATCATCAACTGCCGCATTGCCGCCAACGCAGGTGCCGGTATCCAGATGTGGGCGCTTACGGGTGGGCGGGTCATCATCTACAACTACCCTACAATCACAAACTGCACTATTGCCGGAAATCTGGAACAAGGTATTTTGGGCGGCATCCCAACAATCACGAACTCTATAATCTGGGCCAATTCGCCCCAACAAATTGCAGAGGCCCGGGGCACTATCTCGGTCACCTACAGCGACGTTCAAGGCGGCTTTGCCGGCGAAGGCAACATTGACGCTGACCCGTTATTTGCCGACCCCGGTAATGGCGACTATCATTTGAAGTCGCAGGCAGGCCGATGGGACCCGAACAGCCAGACCTGGGTGCAGGACCAGGTTACGAGTCCCTGTATCGATGCTGGGGATGTGAGTACCCCCATTGGTTTCGAGCCATTTCCCAATGGCGGCGTGATAAATATGGGGGCGTATGGCGGCACTGCCGAAGCCAGTAAATCCCTTGGCTCACCCGTACCCATCTTCTGAACCGTTACGGCAGGGGATATAAACGGCGACGCAACACATTCAAAGATATTTAGTCCCCCAGAGTTTCGCATTTGTCAACCCCCAAAATCGCGAAAGGTAGGGGCGGCCCAATGTGGCCGCCCAACCCTCAATTGTTCAGATTGCCAAATTAGTTGCTAAGGCGTTGTCCAATATTGACGATGGGATAATAAGTATCCCATTACCACAGGGGTGCGGTAGAGGTAGGGTTTTTCTTTAAGCCATAAGTATCCCATTACCACAGGGGTGCGCTGGAGGAAGGGCTCTTCTTTAAGCCCCGTAATACACGGTTTAGACAAATGCTGATGGGGGGATTGGAAGCTATTTAGTGGCTGAAAATCCGCCGACAACGGTGGGGGGTGAGCCCATGAGGACGGGTGACACTTACAACTGCGCCGCAGAGGTTATCGGTCTTGAACTTGATATCCTCGGCAAAGAGGTGAATTTTCCTATTGGTGTGGGCAAAGGGCAAGCGGGACTGGCCGACATTGTCCCGCTGGCCCGTACGCTTTGCGCAAAAATTATCGATGTCGTACTTGAAAACATACGCAGCGATGGAGGCCGCATCCCGTGTTGCAAAGGCTGTGCAGCTTGTTGCAGTCGCTACCTTGTGCCGCTGTCAGTTCCGGAAGCACTTCGGTTGAAGGAGGAGATTTCAGCCGCTCCAGGGTATCGCCGTGAATCAATGTCGAGAGCCTGTCTTCTTGCGGCGCGCCGTATCTTGAGTCAAGAACCCCCAAAACCATTCATGGGCCAACCAGCACAGGTATCCCCGGCGGGCCCCGTTGACCTGGATCTGATGTCAGACTGGTATGCGGGTTTGAAGCTGGCCTGTCCTTTTCTCGACAACAATCTGTGTACCATTTATGAGCAGAGGCCGTTGGCGTGCAGGGAGTATTTTGTAAAGGGTTCTGCCGGGGTGTGCAAAGGCCAGCGTGGTATCGCAGAAGTGGTTGAGATGCCGGTGCAACTGCCAAATGCTCTTGCTCAATTGGCGAGCGAGCTTGAGGGTACGAGCGTCGAGGCGGTCATATTGCCGTTGGCGCTGGTCTGGTGCGAGGATAATCCGGCCCGTGCCGAGCGGACTTGGCCTGCCGCGATGATGGTCAAGCGGTTTGTTGAGGTTGTAAAAGCGATGGCGCGCAAGGATTCTACAGCGGTCGTTGCGTAAATAAGCACAATTACTTGTTTTTCAAAAACGCATCGGGCAGTGATTCGATCATATCAGTAGCCATTAAGCTGACCCGGCCGACTTTTTCTGCTGCGATGTCACCTGCTAAGCCGTGGATGTAAACGCCCAGAACCGCGGCATCAAAGTTGCTCAAGCCCTGGCCCATAAGTGCGGTTATAGCGCCTGTTAAAACGTCGCCTGAGCCGGCCGTGGCCATACCGGGATTGCCCGTTTTATTGATATAGATTTTTTGCCCGTCGGTAACCACGGTCCCCGCTCCTTTCAGGGCCACGACGCTTCCGGTGTGCTGGGCTAATTGCCCCGCCTGTTGCTGGCGCTGCGACGGCAGTGGTTCTCTAAACAGGCCTGACCATAGTCTTTTCATTTCGCCGGGATGAGGCGTCAAAATCAGCTTTGCTTTTAGCTTCGCAGGCCATTCTTTCAGGGCGGCGAGGTTATTCAGGCCGTCGGCATCTATAATCAGCCTTAATCCTTCCTGTTCAAGGAGGGTTTCAAGGACCGACCGAAGTCCGCCGCTGACGCCGATACCCGGGCCGAAAGCCACAGCATCGTTTTCGCCGACGGCATCGAGGATGGTATTGATTGCCTTTGCGGATATTCGGCCGACGCCGTCTTCGGGCAGCGCAATAGTGGTAAAGGACGGCTCTATTGAAGCGACTATTGGCAGGACACTTTTTGGAGTTGCCACTCGTACAAGGCCGGCACCGGCCCGCAGGGCGGCTCGGCCTGCCAACGCCGCGGCCCCGCTCATACCGGTACTGCCGGCGATAATACAGGCCTTGCCAAAATCGCCCTTGTGAGCATCAACTGCTCTCGGCCTTAGCTTCGGGATAGATTCTATTAACTGCATACAAACTCGTTTCGTGCAGTATATTACAAATAATGCAGGATATGGTCAATAAAAGATTTGACAAGCAGACAGGAAAGTTTATAATAAGGAAATAAAGTGAAGAATTTGTTTGGGATCAGCGGTAAAAGAATCCGCCAGTTTTAGTAGAGATTAAAACCTATGAGTGAAATTATATTTATCGTTGAAAATTCCGATGAGGGTGGTTACACCGCTAAATCTCTCGGTTACTCTATTTATACCGAAGGTGAAACATTAGACGAGTTAAGAGAAAATGTCAGAGATGCGATAAAATGCCACTTTGACGTAAAGGAAATGCCCCATATTGTACGCTTACACATAGTAAAAGATGAAGTAATAGCAATATGAAACTTCCCCGAGAAATCAGTGGCGAAGAACTCGCAAAACTTCTTAAAAAACACGGCTATGAAATAACCCGGCAAACCGGCAGTCACATACGACTTACCACTACTGCCAAAGGCGAACACCACATCACTATCCCTGCCCATAAATACCTTAAAATAGGCACATTGAGTAGTATTTTGAGCGATATCGCTATCCATTTCAAAATAGACAAAGGCGATTTAATTAAAGAATTATTCTAATTGGAAAGTCTCAAGTAAGAATATCAGCAGATATTTTGATATTATCCTGGGAATTTCAATAATCTTGATGATGGAATCATAAGGTATGTAATAATGTTTGTTCCGTGGGCGTCTTATATTGTCAAAAGATGTACAAAGGTGGTTTATGTGTAACCATATAGTTTATATTTCGTTGGCCTTAAGAAAGTGAGATGAACGCTATGATGTATGAAGAAGTCATTCGTGACTTTGCCCAAAGAACCCAGAAGAACTTGCAGGCAATCGAATATCTCCTCAAAGGAAGAAAAGAAGGAAGGGAAGTCCCTGAAGTATTTGAAACAACTCAGCTTGTAAACTCGACCCTTGGATTGCTTGTTTTTCCACAGCAGCAATTCGTTAACGACATTCCAAAAACCCCGATTAATGAGCTCAAGGAAATGGGCTGGCCTGTACCGAAAGTGTGCAGTGCCTTCCCTCAGGTGAAGAACCTTAATCAGTTGATTCGGTACCTACGGAACGCTGTTGCTCACTTCAACATCAGGTTCATCGGAGATGGTCAAAACCAAGTTAGTTTTATCAAGGTGTGGAATTGCCGCGATAATAAAAAAACATGGGAGGCGGAACTGAGCGTCAGTGATCTCCAAAGCATTACCGAGAGATTTATCGAACTGCTGTTGAGTAAGTAGTGGCCGCTTGGCAAATAACTTTAGCCTTAGTTGATCGTCCCTTTATCACCCCAATCACAACTGGGTATCTATTCTGAACAGTCTGCGAAGCGGTTCCTTTAACTCGCTTCTATTTTCCTATTTATCAGGGTGGCGGTAACAGCCGCGGAGAAGCCGTTGTCGATATTGACGACGGTAACGCCGGCAGCGCAACTGTTTATCATCGTCAAAAGGGCCGAGAGTCCCTCGAAGCTGGAACCGTAGCCGACGCTGGTCGGCACAGCGATTACCGGACAACTAACCAGGCCGCCTACGACACTGGCCAGCGCTCCTTCCATCCCTGCTACGACAATGGCGACGTTGGCGCTCTGGAGTTTCGGCAGATGTTTGAATAATCTGTGCAGGCCGGCCACTCCGACGTCACAAATAAGCTCCGTTCGCTGGCCCATAATCTCGGCGGTAACTTTCGCCTCGGCTGCAACGGGCAAATCAGCGGTGCCAGCGGTAACTATCGGCAGGACAGTTTCAGATTGGGGGAGCCCTTTATGTTCTAAGATGATGGCCTTAGCTAATTTGTCGTATCGAGCCTGCGGAAATTTATTTGTTTTAGCCAGCGCATCGAAAACTTCTTTGTCGGCTCTGGTAGCTAAGACATTATTACCTCTTTTGGCGAGGCTCTCGAAGATTTTAATTATTTGTTCGGTAGTTTTACCGGGGCAGAAGATAACCTCCGGAAAGCCCCGGCGGATCTCCCGATGGTGGTCTATGCACGCAAAACCCAGATCCTCAAACGGCAGATGGCGTAGTTTCCCAATCGCCTCATCGATGGTTATTTCACCGTTCTTAACCTGCCCCAACAGTTTTTTTAGTTGTTCAGCCTGAATATGTCACCTACCTTATTTAGTTCGTAGTTATGAGTTCGCAGTTCATAGACAATGAACTGGCAACTGCGAACTATGAACTACTTGCTTTTGGATCGAGAGTCAAATCTGCAAAGAGTCCTGCTTTGAATTTATGGTACGCCAGAGAGGCTACCATAACAGCGTTGTCAGTGCAATATTGTTTTGGTGCTATGAGCAGTTTTTTGGGCGGTTCAGCCGATTCACACATCTGTTGCAGGGCTGTTCGCAATTGATTGTTGGCTGCGACTCCGCCGCCTAACAGAATAGTCTTTGCGCCGATTTTTTCAGCGGCCCGCTGCGTTTTTTTGATGAGGACATCAATCACCGCCGCCTGGAATGACGCTGCGATGTCGGCGATTTGCTGGGCGCTCATCGAATCGACCCTATCTTCGCCTTTCATATCCTGCCCGCGACAGTAATACAGCACAGCCGTCTTGATACCGCTGAAAGAAAAATCCAGCGAGTCGGAGCCCAGCATCGAGCGCGGGAATTTGATTGCGTTTGGATTTCCTTTCGCCGCTGTCTCTTCAATACTGGGCCCGCCGGGATAGGGCAATCTCAGAATTGTCGCAACCTTGTCGAAGGCCTCGCCGGCGGCATCGTCAATGGTGGAACCCAAAAGTTCAGGTTCCAGCGGCGAACGGTAATCGTAAAGGCAGGTGTGTCCGCCTGATACGATTAGAGCCACAGCAGGTAATTGCAAGTTTTCTTCTGACAGCATCGCCGACTGCAGATGGGCGTGCAAATGATTGATTGCTATCAACGGCTTGTCCCAGGCGAAGCTAAGAGTCTTAGCGGCGGTGACGCCGACAACCAGAGCGACCGTCAGGCCGGGCTGATTGGCGATGGCGATTGCATTGATATCGTCTTTGCTTGTCTGGGCTTGGGCCATTGCCTCGGCTATGACCGGGTATATCTTCTCGATATGTGCGCGGGAGGCGATTTCAGGAACAACACCGCCGTATTTTTCGTGCAGTTTGGTCTGCGAGGCTATTACAGATGATTTGACGATTCGGCCGTCGGCAACAACTGCCGCCGCAGTCTCATCACAACTGGTCTCAATACCGAGAATATTTATGGATTTATCCTGCATAGAACTGGATATTAGCCAAATAAGCAGCGACTGTCAATGTTCCAAGAATTGGCCTTTGCAGTATAAAAGTGTGCCACAATCTCTTGTTGTAGGAATTATAATATGGTATGCTATTTTGTGCCGATTCGTAACTCTGCGCTAAACAAAGGTTGTGTATGAGTGAAGAACTTGAAGTTCTGAAGATAGTTACTCAGCGCTTAAAAAAAGCTGACATCAATTATATGATTTCCGGCTCTATCGCCGCAAATTATTACACAATACCACGGATGACCAGGGATATAGATGTGGTAATAGAATTAAAGCAGGGAGATATTGATAAATTTATCGTCCTTTTTGAAAGTGATTTCTACGTAAATAGAGAAATGATTACAGATGAAGTTTCTCGCCGGGGCATGTTTAACTTAATCTACAATCGCTATGTTATCAAAATAGACTTCATTATTAAAAAGTCCTCCGCATATCAGCAAGCCGCATTTTCACGCAGAAAGCAGGTTCTAATAGAACAAAGTCCTATTTGGTTCGTCTCTGCCGAAGATCTGGTTATATCCAAGCTGCTCTGGGCAAAAGACAGTCACTCTGAGATGCAGTTAAAAGATGTAGGAAATCTGATAGAAACAGTTGACAATTTAGAATTGAAATATATTGATAATTGGGTTCGAGAACTGGGTTTGGAACAGATTTACAAAGAGGCAACACAATGAATGACACAAATCCTGACGTTGCTATTCGATTTCGAAATTTAATGATGCGTAAATCCGGCCAGGAGCGTTTGCTCATGGGCTGTTCTATGTATGATACTGCCAAACAGATAGTGCTCAGTGCTATTCATAATCGCCGGCCCGGGATAACGGATGCGGAAATCAAAAGAGAAATTTTCTTAAGATTTTATGGGCTGGAGTTTAGTCGGGCCGACAAAGAAAAGTTCCTTTCAGCGCTTGGTTTGATGGGCTTTAGCCCACCAAACGAAACCATGTAATCAATAGTTAGCCGAACACAAAGAGGATCCAGGAGTATGCCATCCCAAAAAACCGGCTTCGTTCAAAGAGTATTCTCGGAGGTGCCAGCGACATATGAATTGATAAACCATATCTTGACGCTCGGGTTCGACATTATATGGCGCAGGCGGGCCGCAAGAATTGCTGCAATGACTGATGGTGATCAATGGGCTGACATGTGTACGGGTACCGGTGAGATGGCCGCTTACCTAAGCCGTCTGGCTCCAAAGGGGACAAGAATTTATGCCATAGACTTCTCGCCGCCCATGTTGGAAGAAGCGAGCAGAAAACCGGAAGCAGACCGTATCACCTTTGTTTCTTCCGATATCAAGGCTTTGCCTTTTCCTAATGAGAGCTTTGATCTGATAACTATGTCATTTGCTACGCGCAACATCAATCTAAGCAGGGACATATTGGTTCAAAGCTTCGCCGAGTATTACCGAGTCCTAAGACGAGGGGGCCGTTTCGTAAATCTCGAAACCAGCAGGCCATCATTTGCGCCCGTCAGAAAATGCTTTGACCTGTACATAAAGCTGTTTGTGGAATTGATAGGAGGCCGAATATCTGGATCCAGAACTGCTTATGCCTATTTGGCAAAGACAATACCTCGTTTCTACCCCCCGGAAGAATTGGCCGGCATCATGTGCCAGGCTGGTTTTGAGAAAGTCACCTTTCAACAACTACTCTTCGGATTGGCAGCTATTCATCAGGGTACGAAACTCTAAAATGGTCTCACGAACACACATTCATCGTCGAGGCCGGGAAGCCTTTTAATTTTTTCTCTGCGCACTCAGCGTTCTCCGCGGTTAATTCTTTTCACGGCCGATTTGCCCAGCAGTAATATTTGTTTGCAGATGCTTTTGCAAACGTGCAGTAATGAAAACCTCAGGCCGATAAGTTCGGCTAATTCGAAATCTGTGCATACACTTTCCGAGGAATCATCGCCTAAAATTTCTATTTTGTCCGGGTCCGGGCAGCCGAATCCCATTTGCCTTGCCGTTTTGATAATCGGCAGCTCCTCAGGCTTGATATTGACCAGTTTGCAGCAAACAGTCTCGCAGGCGATCGGGTCGGTTCCACCGATGAGCCAGCCGAGGTCTCTGGCTCTGCCGCGAATTGGGCCGCGGCCGTCCATTGCTGTGACGGCATCGATAATGGTCAAGGCAGGATTCAGAAATTTGAATATCTCGATGAGCAATTCGCAAAAATCTTCGGCCTTTCGGCCTTTCCTGAAGTGCCAGAGGGCCTTTCGCTTGCCGCTGACGCAGCCAAACATATTTTTAACCGCAAACGTAGCCACTAATTGCTGATGTGATTTGAACTTGGGCAAGTTTATGATTACGTTAGCGTCGAGCGCAACTGAACTTATGCCGACCCTGGTGTTCTTTGCTCCTACCAGAGGCCATTTTGGTTTATCGAGCTGTTTTACCGGCACTGACAATTTCTTCAGCGGCTCTTCCAGCTTCAGTGCCTTTGTGCAGCTAAACACATTGCCCCAGGCTGGTGAATCACCGACGAAAGGCCTTGCGCCGAAATCTTTTAAGAGACGGGCGGTCTCGAGAATTACCGCCGGGTCCGTTTGGGTGGCATGTCGGCGGGACCTTGGAGCGATGAAATTCGGCTTAAGCAAAACGGTATCGCCCGGCCTTACGAATTTTTCCAGCCCGCCGAGGAGCTTGAACTGTCTTTGTAATGCTTCGGCAATCTTGGGCCGGCTGTAATCACTGCATCGAGTTAATGTTACTACTGGGTCGGCCATATGGTGGTCAATAATTTATCCCGGTACAAACGAGTAAAAATATTCTGACCGCTGGTTTACGTTCGGGCCCTTTACGTTCGGTCGCGCTGAAGAACAGACTGCCTTCGGGTTTGCTGAAGAACAGACCGCCTAAAGTTGTCTGGTCGCCGACGTATTTTTCCGGCCCAAGGAAGACAAAATCGCCTGGGCTCATTCTCAGTCCAAAGGCGGCGGAGGTAAAGGGAAACTCGCGCAATTTCGCCCGAGCAGTTAATTGCGGGATTGAGCTGCTTAGTATCGGTGGCGAAAATACCGGACAGGCATTTACGTTGCATACACCTCTTAAGCCGGGGATCTTTTCAGCTTTTATCCGCAGCCCAAGAATACCCGGCCCAACATTTGCTCCTTCCCTCGAGCCGCTGGTTGAGGTGAAGAAGACGGTTCGTGGACTGTCTAATCCGGCAACGACAATGCTCTCAGCCTGGCCGTCAGCCAACAATAGCGCAGCTTTTGTTATTTTTTGGCCACCGGCGGCAAGCAGTAAATCACCGACCCTGTTCCACATTGGGATTTGGCCGAAGCAAACTGAAAACGAGTTGGCACTGAAAGCGTGAGGATTATCAAATCGCATCGGTCTTCTGTATTTCGCCCTTAAGCCCGACCAAATGTCGTCCAATTTGCTGATGTTTTCGGCTGGTATTTCAAAAATATCGACGTCGAAGTTTATTGTCTTTAACAGTTGCGCTTGTGGCGGTTTGCCACTGCGGTAGGGGGCTAAATCGCCGATTTTGACCTTCTCCCATACAGGCTCTTCTTTAGGCTCGGTGCAACCTATCAGGCAAAAACTCAACAAGACACAGGAGACAAAACCCACGACACGAGACCCAGGTCTTGGGTCTTGAGTCTTGGGCCTTGAGTCTGACACAACCGCAATTTGAAAGGCACGAATCATAAAAATAGATTAGCAATTGTGTAAGTGGCTGTCAATGCTCGAGCGAAGTGTAAGTCCACTGAAAGCGGGCGCAGCAATTCCTCTCCCCGCAAGCCGTTGGTGGAGACCCACCCCACAATAATATTGCCATCCCCGCGAAAACGGGGAGCATGGACAATAATATTGTCATCCCCGCGTAGCCTGTCCCCGTGAAAACGGGGAGCGGGGACAATAATCAATTTTTAAGCGTCTGCTAACCAGTTATCAGCAAACTCTTTCAAATCATTAAGGTCGACCTTGCCGCCATTGGCAGCCTTGATCCTACCCGCGGCTCGACTGAGCCGAAGTCCTTCGGCAGGTTGGCAGCGCCCTCCGGGCTACGGCTCGGGCCTTCCGGGCTACGGCGGGCTCCGCCCCGACGAGCGCCGGGGTTCAAGTCGGGGGCAGGTGGAGGTTAAGGTGCAGGTACCCACTCCACCTTGTCCACCCAGCCGCAGTCGCTACCAGAGTCAAAGCTCCCATCCTTTATGTATCGCCATTCCAATATGTGCAAACCCGGACGAGCGATCGTGTATGTTTTCTGTTCCCAGTCCACCGAATGACTGATCTGGCCCTCCAGCGAGTCGTCGATGTAAAACTCCAGGAAGTCAAAATCCTCCTCAGACGATACTTTCCAGTAGAACGTCAGCGTTCCTTTCCCGCTCACTATCGTCTGTATCCACGAGTTCTGACTGCGCGAGATATCTCCGCTTTGTGCCGCAGATCCCCCGTAGTAGGACGTCGTGGTCTGACCAAACCAGATCGCATCGCCACCCGTGATGAAACTCAAAGTTGTGTCCAACGGCCCGGACAGGGACTCAGCCACCTTAAAGCTCCAGATATCGCCCTTCCATGGACTGTCCGGGTTTAGCTCATCGACCCCATCGATTCGCCAGTAGTAAGTCGCCCCTTGAACAAGACCCTCCGGATAAGGAAATCCAGGAGAACCAATAATAAGAGAACTTGCGGTCTGGTTGCCCAGGAACGTGCCTCCGGTGCCGGCAGCCACATCGTCGAAATTCTCGCCGAAGTACACATTGCATGAGGTCGCGTGACATACTGGCGACCAGCTAAGGAGCACCCATGTCTTCGTAAGGACGTCGCCGTCCTTCGGGCTAGGGCCATGGCCCTTTGGACGAGTCCCCAGCCAACCGTCTTGACGGTCCCATGGAAGATAATCCGCCCCGTAGGTGAAGGCGTAGGGGTCATCGACAAAGCCATCGCACTCGGCATCAGGGGTCCTCCAGTCACTCCAGTAGTTGCCACCTACCGGCCTATCCAGGTTGAACATATTGCTGTGGCTGCCGGTAACATAAGCCTGTACGGTGTTATCGATAAAGTTGTTGTTGTAGATTTGGTTATAGTTGGAAGAGTCGAGCCTGATTCCAGTGTCGTGGCCCCGGATGAGGTTGTCCGGCCCGACCGTGTTGTCGTCGGCATCATTTCTGATGACCACGCCATGGGCACAGGTGCCCAGATTAGCAGTGCCAGTGGCATCGGTGCCGATGTAGTTGCCTTGCACCTTGTTCCCTATCGAATTCCCAAGGAGGATTTCCACGCCCGAATCCTTGTTGTCCGAGATAACATTGCGGGCCTTTGCCGTGCTACCCCCGATCCTGTTGTCGGGTGCACTCTCGATGCGCACGCCATATCTGAAGTTGCCCCGGGCCTCGGTGCCCGTGACATCGGTGCCGATGAAGTTGCCTTCGACTATGTTTCCCCCGTTCCCCTGTAAGTGGATTCCCGCATTGCCGAAGCGATTGATCACCAGGCCTCGCACGGTGCTGTTCCCGGCGGAAATGTGCAGCCCGCTGTCATAGTGGAGTTTGACCACGTTGATTCCATCCAGCTCGATAAGCAACGTAGCCGGGGAATCCTTGGCGGCCGGCGCCGCGCCGGGTTGAGTGTACCCGTCAATGGTCACCGGTGAGGTGATCTGCGGCAAGGGCCGTATCGGCGCAATGGTGTGCGGACCTGCGCCGGGGATGTTGAAGGCAATGACGTCCGGCCCAGCACTGGCGTTGGCGATCTCGATTGCCTGCCTTAAAGAACCAGGCCCATCGTCGTTTGTGTTAAGCACAGTAAAGGTTTCGCCGGCAAGAACGCCCTGAGCGACCAGTATCAAGATCACCACAGCAAAAATCGCTGGAAGGCTTTTATGTAGGTTTGTATTTGCCATTTCTTTCGTTCCTTTCTATTGTTCGTTCTTTCGCAACAAGATATGGTTAATTTATGAAAACTTATGGCAGACTGCGGTGGAGGGCGAGGACGTAAACTGGCCGAGTTTTCTGCTAAAGGATATATCAACGGCCTTTGCAGACTCAGGACTTTTCCATATCTCCATTCCCTGGGATTGTACCCTTCTCGATACATTGACATGCCCTCCTCACCTGGCATTTTAGCAGCGGCGCGAACCAATAGCCGAACATCCTACAAGAAATTTCTTGCCGCGAGAAACCCTGTAGAACCATCAGGGTGAAAGATTAACCCGGCATCCTGGCCGCTCCTGCCTTTTTTATCTTACTTGCCTATCTTAACAAGCACAATCTCCAAATTCAAGGAAATTATCGGACATTTTCTGTTTTTCTTTGGCAGTATTCCTGTAAATTCTTCATAAAAATCGGGTTTTTTGCAGAAACGAGGGCGTATGCCTTTTTTTGGTAGATTCTTCTTGGGACAGTTATCTCGATTTGTGCGGGATGCCGCAATCCCAAAAAAACCGTCCCCGCGAAGCCTGTCGGCGTGAAAATGGGGAACCGGGACAATAATATCGTCATCGGCGCACAGGCGGGGGCAATTCTCAACGCCTGCCAGTTAGTTAGTCACCCACTCCACCTTGTCCACCCAGCCGCAGTCGCTATCAGAGTCCACGCTCCCATCCTTCACGTATCGCCATTTCAATGCGTGCAAACCCGAAGTAGTGATCGTGTACGTCTTCTGTTGCCAGTCCACCGAGCCGCTGATCCGGTCCTGCAGCGAGCCGTCAATGTAAAACTCCAGGAAGTCATAATCCTCCTCAGACGATACCTTCCAGTAGAACGTCACCGTTCCTGTCCCGCTCACCGTCGTCTGCATCCACGAATCCTGACTGTGCGAGATATCCCCGCTCTGTGCCGCATCTCCATCGTAGTAGGATGTCGTGGTCTTGCTGAACCAGTCCGCGCTGCCACCCGTGATGAAACTCAAAACCGTATCCAACGCCTCGGACAGCGAGTCGACCTCAAGGGAACAGGTCTCTTCGCGAAGGATATCCAGATACAGATAGCCGTAGTCGGTGTAGTGGTCGCCCTGGGTGTAGTCGCTACCGGAATGCGAATCGTCTACGTTGGTTGTGCCGGCCGTCCCTGTCGTAGGCTCAATCTGCGTGTCCTCATGCCATTCGTTGAACGAGGTAACCATTAGGATGTTCTCGGCTAACGGATCAACTTTGGGCACAACCACCTCACGAAGCATCGCCCTGAATAGATCACCTTCGACGGAAGTAGGGTCATTTTCAAAATACCGAGGTGCGCCATTATGACCATCCCGCACACCCTTATCGTTGAATCCCGGCGTTGCGAATGGAATCAGCCCGACACCTACACTATTGGCAGCGGTTTTGGCTTTAGACAAGATACTCTTGAGCTGGTCGAGTGCAGCTCTGGTTGCCCCGTGGGGTTGCAGCGTCTGGCCATATACATCGTAGGCGGTAACGGCATCCCATCTGCTTGCATAGGCCGGCGAGTAGTTACGGCCAAATATGTCATCCGCGACAATGTATAAATTAGGAAAGGCGGCACGCAAAGCGGCGAGGGCATTGTGACCTAACGTCTTGCGAAAATAGACCCGCGTCAGGTAGATGAAGACGACGGGGTGCCCATCGATCTTCAGGTAGTTCGGATTGCTAAAGTAGTTGTCGGCAAAATATTGAAAGTCAGGCACCAGGTTGGAGTAGTCAGGATTTGAGAAGGACCCTAACCGACCGGTTGATTCGTACAGGATCGCGTACCTCAACTCTCCGGCGCAGCTATGTGGCAGGATCCGGTTCTTGAGAACGTTGTCCGTATAGTTACCCGGTCCCCACCAGCTACATGCCCAGAAATGGATATTGGCCCGGTGACTGTAATCGATATGCTTGGCTATCACCGCCGGGCTGGAGCTGTCGTATTCGCCGAGCTCTGCAGTTTGTTGCGGCACCAGGTGCCGGCGAAGCGAGCGGGAAACGGGATGCGCCGTTGGCCCGTACCAGGGATAGTAGTAAACGCCTACCAGAATGCCACCATCATATGTCCACCCGCCGCCGTATTTTTTCAAAGCAACGGCGTCCAAGTTGAAATAGAAAAAGTCCGCGCTGTTAGGTGGCGGAATGGTCTCACCGGTCAGGTGAACCAAATCATCCGTGAAAGTTAGCCTGAGGAGTATGTTGGTGTCTGTGCCATCGGCAGTCCGGCCCGCAAAGTCGATTGTCGTATCGCCGGCAATGGTGCCGACCAGCTCGGTCATGTTAAAAAGCTCACCCAGACTTTGGGTAGGCAAAAAAGGGCTTTCGTCAAGTAAGTTCGCATCGACCTGAGAGAACGAGGCGGTACCTGCATCGAAATCGATGGACAGCCGGAACTGGCCTTCAATGGGGTAAATTTCATGTACGCCTGCAATTCCGCCGGTCTGAACTACGGTACTTTGGTCGGACAGGAACACGTAGGTGCTCGTCTCCGCAGGAGCCATTGTTCCGCTGTCCCCGCCATATTCGGCTTGTGCAGGTAGACCGAATAAGCAGATAGCAAGCAATACAGAGAACGGGCCAAAAGTCTTGCTTGACCTGTACATATTTTTACCCTCCTTATGAAAGGTCGAGAGTTTCTTCTTGTCTCAAGTATAATTCTACCACTTATTGGAGCTACAGTCAAGGTTCTGCGGGCGAAGTTTGGATAAAAACCCGGCATTGAGTATCAAGCATCCGCCAATTTTCTTGACCGGCTTTGTTGTTTTGTTTTTAATAGCATGCTGGTTGTGCAAAAAAAGAATTCAAATTGGAAAGGTACAGGTAAGATGAAAATCAGTAAACGGTCTCAGGAAGTGCCGCCCTCGGCAACTATCGCTGTTACTGCCCGGGCGCAGGAATTAAAGGCCCAGGGAGTGGACGTAGTTGGCTTCGGCGCAGGAGCCCCGGATTTTGACACGCCCGATTATATCAAAGACGCTGCTATAGAGGCTCTGAAAGCGGGCAAAACAAAGTACACAGCCGCAGCCGGCATAGTCGAGCTGCGGACCGCCATCGCCGCCAAGCTCCGAAAGGAAAATGGTCTCGAATACAGCCCCGACCAGGTCATTGTCAACATCGGCGGCAAACACTCGGTTTATGAGGCGATGCAGGCCGTGCTTGACCCCGGCGACGAGGTTATTCTGCCCACGCCATACTGGGTAACATATCCGGAGACAATAAAACTCGCCGGTGCCACCGCCAGAATTATTCAAACCGATAAGAATAACAGCTACAAAATTACACCGTCGCAGCTAACAAAAGCCATCACGAAAAAAACCGCTATGCTGCTGATTAACTCACCTAATAATCCCGGCGGTTTCACTTATACGCCCGAAGAGCTAAAAGCCATTGCACAGGTCCTCGAAGGAACAGATGTGTACGTGCTTTCAGATGAGATCTACGAAAAACTAATCTATGGTGATACCAGATTTGTGAGCTTTGCTTCACTAAGCGAAGATGCCTACAGCAGGACTCTGACTCTCAACGGCTTGAGCAAAGCCTTCTCTATGACCGGCTGGCGTCTGGGATACACAGCGGGACCGCTGGAAGTTATAAAGGCGATGGGGCGGCTTCAATCTCATATGACTTCGAACCCTGTAACCTTTGGTCAGTATGCGGCAATTGCAGCCTTTGGCGAGCCTGCCGAGCAGGCCATAGAGAATATGAGAGTAGAATTTGAACGGCGAGGAAAGTATATGGCCGAGCGGCTCAACAGTATCAAAGGCGTCCAATGCTCCAAACCTACCGGTGCTTTTTACTGTTTCCCTGATGTTTCGAGCCATTATGGCCGAAATATTAATGGTACAACAATAAATGGCAGTATGGACTTTGCAAAAGCGCTTCTGGAACAGGCTAATGTTGCCCTGGTTCCGGGCCTGCCGTTCGGCTGCGACAACAATGTTCGTTTGAGTTTTGCCTGCTCGCTCGAGCAGATTACCAAGGGATTAGACAGACTGGAAAAATGGTTAAGTCAATAAGGACCAAAAAGCGCACCGGCTTATCCGCTCTACGGGTGGATGCACCAGCAGCTCCTGAACAGCCGCTAAAAACCACTGAACGCAGCGCCTTATCCGGCTGGCCGATGATTTTAGGCTGGCTGGCAATGCTCATCTTCACCTTCCACGCCTGCACCCACATGGTTGCAGCCGGCGATACCTGGGTCGCGATGGCCTGCGGCCGACACTTTGTCAATCACGGAGTGGACACTGTCGAGCCGTTCAGCGCAAACTCGCACAAAGCAGGACCGACAGAAGAAGAGATCAAAACCTGGCCAAAATGGGCCCAATGGATTGCGAACAAAGTCGGCATCGAAACAGTCAAATACTGGCATCCCACCGGCTGGGTCAACCAGAACTGGCTGACACACGTCATCTTTTATTCGTTGGTTCCCAAATCATCCTATGCAGACGGTATGAGTTTCACGTCTAATGCGCTGGTCTATTGGAAAATCGCCATTTACATATTGACCGTGATTTGCGTCTATTACACCGGCCGGTTATTGGGGGTCAACCCCGCGCTCTGTGCAGTTTTTTCCTGCTTCGCAATGTTCGTAGGGCGTTCATTTCTTGATGTTCGTCCTGCCGGTTTCTCAAATATGCTGGTCGTTGTCTTTTTACTTGTTATTGCCCTCGCCGCATATCGAAACATATTGTTTATATGGCTCATCGTCCCGCTGACGGTCTTCTGGTGCAATGTCCACGGCGGATACATCTACGCGTTCATAATGCTTATTCCATTTATAGGTTTGCACATGCTGACCAGCTGCAGCAAAAAATGGACCGCAATTTTATACAATGTTACTGCCTGGCCGTTCTTATATTTTGTCGTTTCCAAAGCCGGCCTTACTATGTCCACATTTCTGTTTTTAATCCTGGTAATAGTTTTGGATTTCGCCCTGATTTTTTTCAAGAAGAATCTTGTCTCTATTGGATGGCGGGGCGTATATCATACAATCGCCGCTTATTTTGTTGCTTTCTTAGCTACGGTTTTGTTCAACCCCTTTCATCTAACGAACCTGACCCACACTTTTGTCATTAGTGCAAGCAAACACGCCGAGCGCTGGCGTGACATCCACGAATGGTGGCCTGCTTTCGACTGGTCCAATCCTGTCGGCACTGCGGTACCTTTTTTGGTAATGTATATTATTGCGTGGGTGGCCCTTGCTTCCTGGATTGTTGTCCTGATGGTAACTTATCGCTCTGTCAGCCGATATCCCAAGCGAAAGGCAAAGAGTTCTGACGAGTATCAGTGGCCTAAGATTGATTTATCGTTAATGCTTATTGCCGCCCTTACCATTTATATGGCCATTCGTTCTCGCAGGTTTATACCCATAGCTGCCATCGCAGCCTGCCCGATTATAGCAATGTTTATTGACCAGGTAGTTCGCGCAATTTCAGCAACGGTTAACTTCCACAAACGCAATCGTTTATTTGTCAGCCCAATGCCAAAAATTCTGCAATCGACTTGTACGGGCCTCGCGTTTTTGACGGTCTTGTTTTTCGGCACATGGTGGGGGGCTAAATTCAAACGCGTTTATCTCGACCCCTGGCCCGCTGACACGAAACTAAACTCTGTTTTTATGCGGATGACCGCCTCGGACGCAAAACCGTTTTACGCCTTGAAGTTCATAAAAGACAACAAATTAAAAGGAAAAATGTTCAATTACTGGACCGAAGGAGGCATCATCGCCTTCGGTCAGGAGCCCGACCCGAACACCGGCCGAACGCCTCTGCAGTTATTTATGGATGGTAGAGCACAGGCAGCTTACGACCGCAGAGCTTTTGACCTTTGGAGCAATATTATGGCCGGAGGACCCTTTGGTTCGATCGGGAGACAAGTAATCCAGGCCGCCACGGTGAGAGCCATCACAGCAGGAAAGAAAGTACAGGAAGTATTGACAACTGCCGATTATGTCAAAGTCGGCCGGTCAATAGGCGACGCCCTTAAACAACACAACGTCTGGGTGGTCTTAATGCCCTTCGGGCAGTTTGATAGTAACTTCCTTAAAGGGCTCGAGCGCAATGGCGATTGGATTCTTGTGTTCCTCAATAACAAGCAAAAATTGTTCGTCGATATAACAACCCCACGTGGCAGGGAACTTTTCGATGGCATATTTGACGGAACAACCCTCTACCCTGATGATTACCACAGGAATCTTATTCGCGCCCATAGCTGGCTTTTGTATCGTCGCGGAATAGCCGAAAAAACCAAAGGCCTCAATTATGCCATCGAAGCCTTCAATTTAAACCCATCGCCGGCCCCCATGCTGGAAATAATACTTGTTGCTGCGATGTTTGCTGAGCTGAGACCCGACATTAATAAGTTTTGCGAAGATTATATCGACAAATTCGCAGAGAATAAGGACAGTTGGCCCGAACAGGACGGCTATCGCCACAGAGTTGAAGCCGCACGCCTGGCATGCTTCCATTTGGAGAATGTCGCCCGAGCGCAGAAAGATATAAAACTCGCGGAATTCTATGCTGACGCAAGAAGACGATGTGTTAATGAGCGAGTGATGCTCGCTAAAGAAAGAAGGTGGTAACCTGTGACAGTCAGATCTGGCGACGAGCGACCTGCGGCGAATTCTATCAGCGTTTTTTTCCCCTGTTACAATGAACAAGACAATATCACCCGCGTAGTAGAGCAGGCACTTACTGTCCTGGAAAAGCTCGATGTTGACTTTGAAGTAATTATCGTTGACGACGGCAGCTCCGACGGCACCGGCCAAATCGCCGACCGGTACGCCGCCCGGAGCGGCAGGGTAAAAGCGGTGCATCATCGCACTAATCTTGGTTACGGCGCCGCCCTGCAATCCGGATTCAAAGCAGCGACGAAAGAGCTTGTCTTTTATACCGATGGCGATGGCCAGTTCGATATTAACGAGATGCCGCCGCTGCTGCCGTTGATGGAGCGATACGATATTGTTAGCTGCTACCGGCTGAACCGGCAGGACAAGCTCATACGCAAAATCAACGGCTGGTGCTGGACGAAGCTGGTTTGCCTGCTGTTCGGTATGAAAATCCGCGACATCGACTGTGCTTTCAAGTTATACAAGAGACAGATTTTTGATAACATTAAAGTGTTAAGTGCCGGTGCCTTGGTCGATACTGAAATCCTGGCTCGGGCCGTCCGCAAAGGTTACTGCGTAACTCAAAAAGGCGTCCATCATTATCCGCGGACAGCCGGTGCACAAACCGGTGCGAATTTGCGCGTAATTCTTCGTGCGTTCAAAGAGCTATTCAAGTTGCGAAGCCAAATCCGCAGCGGAAATTGATTATTAAAATGCAACACGAAATACGGGACACGAAATACAACCTATGAGCAACGAAAAAGTCAATCTGTTCGTCTACGGCTCGCTTCGGGACCGCAGAATCTTCCAATCGGTCAGCGGCCTCCAGTTTACCAGAAAGGCCTTTAAGATCAACGGCAAGACCCTTTTTGCCGAACCTGCCTTACTCCCGCATTACCGAAGAGTCAGCCCGGACAATGTCTATTTCTATGCCATCGCAGCGGCATCTTCAAGAATCGAAGGCTTCGTAGTCTACGATGTCCCCGCCTGGGCAATGGCTGAAATCGACAGGTACGAAGGTAAGCGGTACGAAAGGGAAACGGTACGAGTCAACACGGCAAAGGGTCCGATCGAAGCCCAAGCTTATTTGGTAACTCAAGAGTCGATGAAAAAACGCTTCGGTGACAGGTTCCACGTTAATCTGATTCACGAACTTTGGCTGCGAAAACGCATTGAGAAATTTATCAAAAGGCACATTCGTCCCGGAGAACGGACAGCAGACGCCGAATCGGAACGCCGCGCCGACCGAGAGCTGCTCGCAACCACAGAGCGCGACCTGGTTATGAGCCATTATCAATCTGATGCCGTTAGTGATTATTACCTCGAGCACGAATTGGACCGGCCCCGCCCAACGATAAAATACTTATACGACGACTTACAGGCCAAGCCCTTTATAAAAAATTATTTAGCTTTAGTTGTGAAGCAGGTCTTGTTCAATCAGCTCGACGAGGAAATCCAGTCCCGATACCGCTTTGAACTCGAGCGTATGCGCACTTCAGAAAGATATTTCAAGCGGTCGGTTAGTTTGCTTGCGGCTTTGCGAATGATAAATGCGAACAGCCCGGCTATTGATTTGATTATTGACAAATGCCTTCAAACGATGCCCTATGACAAACACGACCTCGTTGACTATGTAAAATACGCCGTACGCGCAGCAAGAAGTATTTTTGTACCTCGTGTTGCCGAGGCGCACTTGAATCGTATTCGTTCGAGCCGTCAGCCGGGTCTTGTGCCGCTCGGAATTGAGATTGAGTTGAGCAATCTTGGCCCGGCGGCCGTCGAGCCGCAAAGAAGCATTCAAAAAAAGTTTGACCCGATGTACGACGGCTTTAAGTATTTCTACGACTTTCGCCTGGATGTCTTGTCCTGGAAGCTCGGCGGATATATTGACGACCACACCGGCTCAACCGACCAGGCGCGCCGCTCCGGCTTTTTGGAGCTTGCCCCCGGAAGGCTGAATATCGCCGGAGAACTGTCTCGTCCGGCAACCGCAGACCCATGGCTCCTTAATCAGTTAATACACGAGATTGTCAATTTCTACCCCGTCCGCCCGCACAGTTTGCATCTGTCTTTGCAGCTTCGAAAAAACCAGCTCGGCAATCAAAAAATCCTACCCTTGGGTTTTGTCAAGTGCCTGCTTGTGCTCGGCGGTGGTCCGGAACTAAAGGGCACCGGCAGACTGTGGGTTTCAAGAATGGGCTATGATGAGATAACACAGTACGGCTACGGTGAGGAGCTCGTTTTTGCCAGAACCAGCAAACGCAGATGGTACCTGGGCGAAGACGACATTGCAAACAAAACCCCGGCCCAGGCGACTACGTATGTCCAGCAGTATAAATTTATTCGTCTGGAAGAAAGAGCCAATTACGAGCCGTTAATCTTGTGCCTTAAGGGCCTGCAGTTGGCTTACAACCCCGCCGATTATTTGACTGTCGAACAGTTAAAGAGCAGCAAAAAATTACGGCAGCAGTACGAGGAATTAAAAGGATGGGCTGCCGAACCTACGGAAATCAGCCCCCAGACAATAAGCAAATTCTTGAAAACCGTCCAGAATGGCTTAATGAATGAAAGACACCGGGGTCCCGCCCACAGCTTGCACTATATTGATTGGGCCTTAAGCGCTATTGATATACAGCTGCGTATGTTCAACAAACAGCTCAAAAAAACGCAAAACTATGGCGTAAAATCCAAAAACATATAGCCACGAATTCCCCAAAAGACGCGCCGAGACAGACATCATGCAAATATATTTCTAAGCCGGCCAAAAAGGGCATTGTGATTGATTCCGGCACGGACGGATTCAGCCGGGTGGCGGGTCTGGAGACTTCGATATTTATAATCTTTGAACAAAAATGGTGGGATTTTCGATTTACGGTTTTTGAGTAGCAACGCAAATAGAACCTGATTGTTAGTAGCGACGTCCGCCACGCTCACCACCCCTAAAACCTTCTCGTCTGTCTCTGCCGCCGGGACCTCTGCTACCGGGACCTCTGCCGCCACGACCACCGCCGCCAAAACCGCTTTGTTGTCTGCCTCCGCCGGTCCAACGCGGTGTTTTCCGCCGACCCTCTTCGACGTTAATGGCCTGTCCCTTCAAATCCTTACCGTTCATTTCGTTGATTGCAGTTTGGGCTTCATCCTTGGAGGGCATTCCCAAGAACCCAAATCCCCTTGATTCGCCGCTGTCTCTGTCCCTGACGATGTTGACGAATCTGACTTGGCCAAAGGCTTCAAAAGCATGACGCAAATCGTCTTCAGTTGTCTCAAGTGACAAATTCCCTACGTAGATGTTCATTTTCGATTTCCTTTTCTAACCTTTGAACTGGACCTTAAACGTTTTGTGCCGGCATCCAGCAGTGGCAATAACTCCAATACCACCGGCATTTGCAACAGCTGAGGCTAAACTTGATAAACAAATACCAACTCTCATCCCTCCTTGAGCGATTGGAATATCAGCTTCCAAATCACTTTCTTGGATGGAAAGGAGGGATTCATGGTTTTCACGACACGATGTTCAGCTTCAGCAGGGCCGTACTTTGACCGCACAACGACGGTCCTTTTCGCCTTTGCCTATCTCGTACTCGACCTTCTGGCCTTCACCAAGGGACGTTCCGCCCTCCGACTGGATTTCGGAGTGATGGACAAATAAATCGTCACTGCCATCGTCGGGAACGATAAAACCGTATCCCTTCCTCTCGTTGAACCATTTTACTGTACCTGTACTCACGTGTTCTTCTCCTTAGGCCTTTGTATCGGCCTACAACACAATATCCTCGTCTTTTATTGGGAGTACGCCCTCGAGGAATTACGGGATACTCTTCATAAGACCTGTCATTAAATCAAAAACCAAGGCCCAAGTAAACAAATATATAAGAATATTCAGGCCGAAACCACACATAGTTCGTAGATTTTTTTCTGTGTTCTTACCGCTTTCTGCGGCAAAAATACGCGATAGACAATCAAACGCCGCAAGTCTCAAATCATCCCTTTTATCTTTTCGATAGCAAACTTGACTATTTCATTATGGTCGAATCCCATATCTTTCGGCAGTTTTTCTATATCGAACCATCGCGCCTCTGCCGCATCGTCGCCGGCTTTTATCTTATTCTGTCCATCGGTCGCGATGCCCATAAATGCTATCGTAATCTGTCTGCCCCTCGGGTCTCTGCCGCATTTGCCGAAGGCACGCATCTGCTCCAGGGGTACATCGGCCAACCCCGTCTCCTCCTCCAATTCTCTGACAACAGCGTCCTCCAGTTCCTCATCGATATCCACAAATCCGCCCGGCAGCGCCCATTGACCTTTGAATGGCTCGTATCTGCGATTGATAAGCAATACTTTGGCCTTGCTACCGGAAAGAGTGAAGACCACAGCATCAACGCTAACAGTCGGCCTCGGCCAATCATAAATATATTTGCCTTTTTTTGCCATACGACACAAATCCGCCTCAAAAATCAAAAACGACAAATAGAATCTCAGGAAGAACACCGAGAAGACTCTGCATTTTAATATGCAGTTTTGATTTTTGCATTTTATTTTTTAATTTTCTTATGCCGATTGCTTGAAGTCTGTCTTTTGCTTACAATTGTCTGGTTATGTCGGAGAGTCTCAAAAACATCTTGATAATAAAGCCCAGTTCACTGGGCGATATAGTCCTGGCTTTGCCGGCCCTTACGGCCTTGCGCAAAAGTTTTCCTGACGCAGGGATTAGCTGGCTCGTCCGGCCCGAGTTCGCGCAGCTTCTGGAAAATCATCCTCACCTGACCGAGATAATCCCTTTCGACCGTGAGTTTCTTGGCAAAGCCTGGTTCCGTCCACATGCATTTGGCTCTCTTCTGTCGCTTATTCGGCGACTCCGCCGCAGTAAATTTGATGCCGTAATCGACTTTCAAGGCCTTTTTAGAACCGCTTCTTTGGGATGGCTGACCGGCTGTAAAAAACGCTTCGGAATGACAGACGCCAGAGAGATCGCCCACATTTTTTACACGCATAAGGTTCCCCAGAATCGAGATTGTATTCACGTGGTCGACTACTACTTAAAGATAATCCGCAGTGCCGGTGCCCCCGATGTCGCCGTACAGTTTGTATTGCCGCATGATTCCCGCGCTGCCGATTCAATCAGCAGGTTGTTAGCGACTCACGGGATTGCACACGACAATTACGCAGTTCTTGTGCCCGGCTCTGCCCACGAGGACAAGCGCTGGCCTATCGAGCGTTTTGCCGCTCTGGCTGATAAGATTTCATCGCAGTTTGGCCTTTCTCTGATTGCTGTTGGAACTGCACCCGAAGCGAGCATTGTTGAAAGGTTGAAGAGCCTGGCCAACGTCCCCTTAACGAACCTTGCCGGGCAGACTTCTCTTAGCGAGCTGATAGCCCTGCTAAGAGCTGCCAGGCTGGTCGTAAGCAATGATACCGGCCCGGGGCATATTGCCGCCGCTTTAGGGACGCCGTTGGTTTTGATGTTCAGTTGGTCCAATCCAGCCAGGATAGCGCCGTACGGAAGGCCCGAATGTATGGTGGCCCGCGAACCATACAGCAGGGGGTTTAAGATAAAAAGCACTGACCCAAAACACAATGTCGATACCATAACCGTCGATGAAGTCTATCAAAAGGTCTGCGAACAGATGGATTCGTCGTAGGGGCGGCCCCATGTGGCCGCCCAATCCGGTAGAGGAATTATTTAGCCGTCGTCGGAACGACGACGCTTCCTACTACTTTGCTATCCTGACGGTGTCATCAACTTTCGGACTTTCTTCAGTGTCGGCCTTGGCGCGTTCGCAAGTGACTTTAGTTTCTGCAAGTGGCCGTCGCACTGACGATAAAGCTACTCCTTCCTTAAGAGCTGTCATTATACCGACAGCCTCAGGATAGTTTTCTGCGATAAAGAGCTTGCCCGGCCCAAACGGCAGTTTTCCCAGGTCATTTCTCATGCGGTTGCGGTTCTCGCGCACGGCGATTACCGGTATGCCTTGTTCCAAAGCAGCCAGCGTAGGTAATCCCACACAACCATCCGGTATGACCAAACACGAAACATCCGCAGCAGTCAATACTCCCGGATGGGTGAAAACCATTTTGTCGGTTATGATTCGGGGGCTTCGGTGAAGTCCTTTCAAGACGCAGTGAAGAAAACACATCGATACAGTTTCGGCCGACATTCGCGGGTCAACTACACCCACTTCAAGATTCGCAATCTCCATGGATTCAAACATAGGTGCATGTGCCGCTGGAACACCGAACAACACACTTACAGCGTGAGTCAGCATCGCCTCAACCCCTCCCCATGGATTAACCATCTCCCCATGCCGTTCGAAGTACTCCGTATGAAACTCCATTGGAACATCTATCACCGATGCCAGAGCCACGGCATCGAACTCGGACCTGTATCGCACTAACACTTCACACAGCCGCTTCAAACCGTCAACACGTCCTACCGCACGACCCGAACTCGAATATCCCGCTCGCATCTTAATCGGCGGGTCAACCTCTACAACTAAAGGACAGTCCAGCCCCAGCGAGGCACGAGCGGCAGAAGCCGCGTTGATGGTACGCCACGAAATTCGCTTTTCCTTGTGCTTGTCAATCATCAGTATCACACGATTTGCCCGAACTTTTTGCAAGCCAACCGTACCCATCAATAGTTGTGCAAGAACGCTTCCTTCAACATATAAGCCATTTTCAGGTAGCTCATTTATATCAGACGCATTTACTACATTCGGATGAGTTATCAGCGTGTCACACGCCCCGGCCAACAATCTTGCCGCAGGTGCGGCGTCACCCGCATGCCCCCCTATTTCCGCACCAATCCCGGTCGGTACTATCATTACCACATTGAACTTCTCGGTGTTTTCAACTCCCCTCGGCACAAAGTCAAAAATAGACGTTGCCTGCGCAACACCACCATCGTCCATCCCCGCGAGGACACCTAATTCGCAGTGGTATCCTCTGTTATCGCTCTGCGTCACTGCAAATCTTATAGGGATTCCGTTAGTAGGAAGATACTCACCGACAGCTTGTCCAAAATATGGCAGTAAAGAAGTGTTTCGCTGCTTCGGTGGTATATCGATCTCCTGCTCAATCAGTAGCATTCTAAATCCTTTCAATAAAGTGCGTCCTGCACCCATTTGCCCCAAACCACTCTTTGGTTAACTCTTCTGCAACCTTCCTCTCAAATGGCTTGCACGCGAATATATTCACATATACGGTGCCTAATATGTCTAAAGTATGGACAACAATCGTGCTTGTGAGGATAAACTGAACAGCTGAAGTCCCCTTTGTATGGGGCAAAGTCTGCCTCTTCTCTGGCGGAAGGCCCACATCGTCCCAGAAGTACAATTCGCATCTCTTCATATCAATTGCCTTGCAGACTTCTTCAAAATAGTTGTCCAGACTCGTTCTATTGAACTTCGACGCATCGCAGCCGTGCAAATCCATGATCAGCTCATATCCGTAAGGTTTTTTTGATTCATCCATAATCTGTCCCTCGCAAATACAGCCAATAAATTTGTTAATGACCGCAGAATTGTACGATTTCCCGCCTGCCCGGCAAGCAAAAAACCGCCCCTCCCCAAAAAAAATGGCTCGGTGGTTCTCACTTACGCTGTTGATTTGGCCACGCCTGCCGCAATACTCGTCTCGGCGCTCGTCGAGGCGAAGCCCGCCGTAGCCCGGAAGGCCTCCGCAGGAGCAGGACGCTTCGTCCTTCGTAGTGGCTATGCCACGGAGTAGGGCAATCCCGCCCTCGAGCGAAGCGAAGGGACGACCTGCGCAATGCGCTATACGCTATGCGCATCACGCACGACGAACACGCATCGCTCGCACAAATCAGGATATTCCGTGTCGGCCCCAACGCTTGGCCAGTAGTTCCAGCACCGCTGACATTTTTTGAAACTGCTTTTTTCAGCCGTAACTGTCGTCTCGCCGGCAGCTTTTTCCACTTTTACCTCGCTGACGATACAAAGTGCCGCGAATTGTTCAATGCCGAACTCATTTAGAACCCCGGCAGCTTTATCATCACAGCAGATAGTTACGCACGCTTCCAGATTACTTGCAATCTTTTTCTCTTGTCTCAAACCTTCCAGAATCCGCAAAACCTCATCACGCAGCCCCATCAGCTTCTGCCACTTGGGCTCCTCACTCTGCCAGTCGATCGATTCATCAACTTTCGGCATCAAAGCCAAATGCACGCTCTCTATCTCGTATTGCGTATTGCGTATTGCGTCGGGCGTTTTATCTTTTTCGCGATACGCATCACGCACGACGCACGACGGTTTCATCGCCGCCCAGACCTCTTCTGCGGTATGCACTAATATAGGTGCCAGCATTCGAACCAGGCAATCTAATATCCTGTGCATTGCTGTTTGGCCGCTTCGCCGGGACAAACTCTCGGACGCATCGCAGTACATCCTGTCCTTGAGTACATCCATATAGATACTGCTCATCTCGACCGTGCAAAAGTTGTATATTAGCGAAAAGACCCTGTGAAAGACGAAGTTCTCATAGGCTTTTGTTACGTCGCCAATCAGCTTTTGCAGCTGCTGCATTGCCCATTTGTCTATCTCGAACATCTGGTCGTAGGCTATCGCTTCGACCTCAGGGTCGAAATCGTCGATATTGCCGAGCAGGTATCGCAGTGTATTTCTGATTTTCCTGTAGGCCTCCTGTGTTCGTCCTATTATCTCATCGTTGCACCGGATATCCTCCTGGTAATTGACGCTCGCCACCCACAGCCGCAGAATATCCGAACCGTATTTTGCCACCTCCTCCTGGGCGTTAACGTAGTTGCCCAGCGACTTCGACTGCTTCATTCCCTTCTCGTCAACGGTAAAGCCGTGCGTCAAAACGCTTTTGAATGGTGCTTTGCCCGTTGCTCCAAGCCCCGGCAGAAGTGACAGTTGAAACCATCCGCGATGCTGGTCCGACCCTTCTGAATACAAATCAACCGGAATAGGCCACCCCGCCTCTTTCTCGCACACGCTGTGCCAACTGCATCCCGACTCAAACCACACATCGAAGATATTCTCTTCCTTTTGCAGCTCGTCGAGTTCAAAGCCCTCCGGCAGTTCAAACCCCTCACCCAGAATCTCACGAGCCGAATCGGTAAACCAGCTGTCCGACCCTTTTTCTCCGATATGTTTCGCCACAGCCAGCACCGATTCCTTCGTCAACAAACTCTCTCCTTTCGCATTCGTAAAAACGGGAAGTGGCAACCCCCAACTCCTTTGCCTGCTGATGCACCAGTCCGGCCGCGATTCCAACATCCCCGCGATTCGTTTTTCGCCCCACGCCGGAATCCATTGTACCTTCTTGACGCTCTCCAGCGCCAGATTACGCAGACTCTTACCTACATCAGGCAGCTCTTTATCGACACTGATAAACCACTGCTCCGTCGCCCTGAAGATTACCGGCCCTTTGCTCCGCCAGCAGTGCGGATAGCTGTGCGTGATTTCGCCCTTGGCAAAGAGCAGCCCTCTTTTCTCCAAGTCGCTGTTGACAACCCCATCGACCTCCAGCACGTTTTGTCCGGCCAGCCAGTTCGGCACCGTCTTGTCGTACCGCCCATCGTCCATTACCGGCGAATATATCGCTAGGCCGTTCCTTTGCCCAGACATATAGTCCTCAACACCGTGCCCCGGCGCAGTATGTACAAGTCCGGTTCCGTCCGCGGTGGTAACATAATCGGCGAGTATGACCATAAAGGCGTCTTTCTCCGTCGGATTATTCTCCACAAACGGATGCTCATACCGCAGTCCTTCCAGGTTCTTGCCTCTTATTGATTTCTTGCTAACCTTATATTTTCCCTCGTCGAGACCGCCAGCCGCGACCACCGCCTCAATACAGTCTTCCACTACCACCGACACAAACTTATCTCCATCCTTTTCGTAAATCAACGCCTTATAGTCCAGATGGGGATGCACCGCTATCGCTAGGTTGGCGGCCAGCGTCCACGGCGTCGTAGTCCATATCATAAAAGAAACCTTCGCATCCTCGGCCTGGCCCTGCTCGACCAATCCAAGCTCGATTAGCTTGCCGACGCTCTCCTTAGCGACGGGGAAATTCACGAAGATACTCGGCGACGAAATGTCTTTGTATTCCAGCTCGGCCTCGGCAAGGGCCGTCTCGCAGCCTATCGACCAGTGAATCGGCTTGAGTTGTTTATAGACCAGCCCCTTGCCGACTAATTCGGCGAATACCTCCAGAATCCCCGCCTCATACCCCGGCTTGAACGTCAGATATGGATTATCGAAATCGCCGAACACACCCAGCTCCTGAAACTGCCTGCTCTGTACTTTGACATATTTGCTCGCATATTTTTTGCAATCTCGTCGGATTTCGAGCTTGCTCATCTGCTGTACCTTATCTCCGAGGTCTGTAACCACTTTCGACTCGATAGGCAGGCCGTGGCAGTCCCAGCCCGGAATATAAGGCGCATCAAAGCCCGCCATTGTCTTGTACTTGACGACAAGGTCCTTGAGCACCTTGTCTATGACGGTCCCCATGTGGATATCGCCGTTGGCGTAGGGCGGGCCATCGTGCAGTATATACAATGGCGCTCCCTTGCGTTTTTTCCTGATTTGGCCGTAGATATCGTCTTTTGCCCATTTCTTTCGCATCTGCGGCTCACGCTGGGTAAGATTGGCCTTCATAGAAAAGCCGGTCTTCGGCAGGCACAAAGTATCTCGATACACTTTTTCCTTCTTATCCGACATCTAACAAATCCTTAAAAAGTCTAAAAAAATCAAACGCTATATGCTAAGTGTTCTGACCATCATTGTCAACATCACCTCACCGTCCTAAATCTGTGCCCATCTGTAATAATCTGTGAAATCCGTGGTTCCAATCTGTGAAATCTGTGTAATAAAAAAGCCTTCCGGAGTTCGCTGCTCTGGAAGGCTTTTAATACGCGTAATATAGCTTTCTCAGGGCAGCTTGAGCTTCTCCGCAATAATTATGATAATCGCAATGTTTGAAATAATAATCATAAATTCACAACCCAATAAACTATTCACTAATTCACTTTAGTCTATTACTCGGCCAATGTCAAGGCCAAGTTAAAAAAATCTTTGCAGCCAACTAAACAGGAATCTGTTAAAATACCTTTGTTTGAAAGGCCAAAAAAAATGGGGACTAAAACAAAGCCAAAAATCTGGCTTATGGTGCTAATATTTTTGCTGCTGATGGCCCTAATCCTGCTTGAGCCGGACCTGGGCACCGTCATGCTGATGATGCCGATTTTGTTTACAATGCTCTTTGTAGCCGGCGTAAAGGTTAAGCATTTGCTGATTATAGTGCTTATGGCGCCAATATTTTTGCTGCTGATGGTCCTAATCCTGGTTGAGCCGGACCTGGGCACTGTGATGCTGATGATGCCGATTTTGTTTACAATGCTCTTTGTAGCCGGCGTAAAGGTTAAGCATTTGCTGATTATATTGCTTATGGCGCTTGCGGTAAGTCCGCTGCTGTGGCACAAGTGGCACAAGACGAAACCTTATCAGCGAACCAGAATAAGTAGCACTCCGCGTGCAAATAAACGTCCTGGCGTTCCCAGTCCAAATCAGCGAACCAGAATAAGTAGCACTCCGCGTGCAGATAAACATCCTCCTGCGGTTCCCAGTCCAATCAGCAACAATGAGTACGAATTTGGCGTGAAAAGACCCTTGGCTCGCCCAGCATGGTCAAAGAAGGAATTTTGTGATATGGTTCGCGATCCCGTTCAGTTCCAACGGATCCTTTTGGATAAGAAGAATCGATTATTGTTTAGGGGCAAAGGCGGATTTCTCAATCGCGGGGTGTGTTGGTGGCATTCGCGTCTGACCCGCTCTGCAACATACCTGACGGTTTACCGGCCCGATTTGCCCAAGCCGACAAAAAAACAAGTTTTGAAGATTTTCGATGCTTACTTTCACAATAACCGGGTGGTCGAAATTCCTGGGTATGAGAACTTGCGGGAGTTTTCCCGTGACTGGGAGGATCTTCTTCTGAAAAAACTGGAAGATTGGCAACTGGTGGACGGCATATTCGGCTTTGCAGGGCTACGGGGCCTTGCTGGTAAGACTGAAGTTTTCCCTGAAGAGCTTAAAAACAAAATGGATAATCTTTTTAAACAAGTTAGGGTTGAAAACGAAATTGTCTATCAGAAGCTTCAACAACCTGGAATTAATGCTCATTCATGGCTTGTTTTCGATATGAAGAAAACCTCTGACGGCTATGTTTTGAGGACCACCAACAGCAGGTCTTTACGCACGAAAGAGGCCCGCTACAAGATAGGTGATCAGTACCTTCGACAACGTTTCTTCGTTACGCCCCAAACCTTTGTCCCTTACACCGAGTTCGAGAATGAGTTGAAGAAAATCCGAGCGGCACAAGAGAGATATTGCCGTTCAAATTAGTTCAAATGTTCGCTTATAATTGGGCATTACAAGACCAATATAATCACAAAAGCGCTTCCCATCAAAGCCAAAAGGTGTGCAGACTTCGGCGAGCTCAGCTGAGCCGTGCACACCCTACCTGCTGTCCCTATTTTCTTATTTTCTCTTCCTTAATATTGCTTCACAGTGTGGGCACTTTTTGTCAAAAGGTATTGGTGCCGGATAAGTAAGATAGCCGCGGGCTTTTGTGTTCCAACAGATATAACAGCCACAAGCAGGACACCTAAGGATAAATGAAATTATTATGGTTGTAACAAATGCGCATACAAATAAAACGCAGAACATAGTTTTGTTTCCTAGCGCTGCAAAAATTATACCAATGGTGCCTAAAGCCAATGCAACCAAGAAAATGATAACCTGTCGCTTCCAGAGAGGAGTATAAATATTAGAATAATCCTTCGCGTCATTCATTGCGTGCTCCTTTTTGTTTACTCCCAAATTTAGATATATAATAGTCTATCTTTATTCTTCTAACTATTGCTTATATGGTTTCCGTATAAGAACCTACAGCCTTCTAACTCTCCCTTTCGTCATTGCAAGCTGTCCCCATTTTCATTATCGACTAAAGACCAGTTTTGGCTTTGATTCAATATATTCCCGGAACAAACCGATACTTCACTTGTTGCAAATAGTCCACGTAAGAATTGTCATGCGACATAATATCTTCTTCGTACTTTGCTCGTTTAACGTAGAGAACTGTAATAACCATTAAAAGCAAGGTATTGTAAATCGAAGGATTTTTCAGGACATATCCCGATTTTATGATGATCGACGATAGGTACATGGGATGCCTAACAATCTGATATACATATTCCGTCCTTACATGCCTCAAGGCGGGCAAAAAATCATAACTCCTTCCGAGTATAAGCGCTGCCCCGATTCCTAAGAAAAGCGCGAATAATATGAGGACATCAGACGTAAACAATAAAACAGGGTTACTATTCGTACCTTCCCTGACAAAAAAGAAGCCAGAGAAAGAAGTAATCAGGGCAACCGTCCAATGGATGAGATTCATACTCACCACGGAGGGTTTTACGCGAATCAAGAAAAGCAACGAGATTGTCACATTATGGATAAGCCACAACAATTCAGTGAAATCAAATCCTTTTAGAAGAGCCCGTGTGTGAATTAAAGTGAAAGACCCCCAAAATAAACATAACAGGAAACTAAAGGTAAAGCTTTTAAGAAACGACTCAATTGTAGTATTTTTTATTTCCATGAAGAAGTCCTTGCTCTTCGTTTCTCATTATTGTAGTGCTAACTACTGGTTATATGGTTTCCGTATAAGAACCCGTAGCCGTATCACTGTCCGCATAAAACGCCCCCTTGTAATACAAACAGTCTAATCTCTAGCCATGAATCCAAGATGTTCTCGCTTGCTCGCTCGTTAATGAGAAATCTACACTACTGAAGCCGGATTTTCAAGAAAAAAACCAACATAGTGGTTAGTGAATGGTGAATAGTGATTAGTTGCTTAGGTTATCAGGTTAGCAGGACAAGGTCTTGAGATTGCCATCCGCCACAGGCGGACTACGCAGGGCTCGGAATGACGAACATCCAGTATCGAGTATCTCTTGACAACCCAGTCGGCAATACGTAAAGTGGCGGCAATGGCGAAAAAACTCTACATAATTGACGGCCACGCACACATTTACGCCGCTTACTATGCCCAGATGCGCCCGCTGACCAGCCCGGCCGGCGAGCCGACCCAGGCCACCTACATCTTCACAACAGCCATCTTAGGCCTCATCCAGCGTCAAAACCCCGATATGCTCGCTGTGGCGATGGACAGCAAAACCCCGACTTTCAGAAACGAAATTTACTCCGAATACAAAGCCAACCGCCCGCCGATGCCCGACGATATGCCCCTGCAAATAGATCGAATCGAGCAGATCCTCGAGGCAATGAAGATCCCGATACTGCGGCTGGACGGTTTTGAGGCTGACGACATAATCGGCACACTCGCAAAAAAAGCCTCGAAAGATGGTATCGACACCTACATCTGCGCAAGGGACAAAGATATGTATCAGCTTGTCGATGATCACACTTACATTTTCGATATCAAAAAAGGTGAAGTTCTTGACGATGATGCGCTGTTTGAAAAATATAAAATTCATCCAAAAGATTTTCTCGATGTATTGGCCTTACAGGGTGATACTTCAGACAATGTCCCCGGCGTACCGCTAATCGGGGAAATGAACGCTGTTAAGCTGATTCAACAATACGGTTCTCTCGATAAACTATATAAACATGTCGATGAAATAAAAGGCAAACGCGGCGAGAATCTCCGCAAATTCAAAGAACAAGCCTATCTTAGCAAAGAGCTTGTAACCATTGATTGCAATGTCCCGCTTGAAATCGATGACGGCGCTCTCGCCGTGAAGGAATTTAACAAATCCGAGCTGGCCCGGATTTTCACTGAGCTCGGCTTTAATCGTCTGCTAACGCAATTGGGCTTGACGGAAGACTCGTCGAGCGTATTGCGTGATGCGTATCGCATAGAACAAAAACGCAATACTCAATACGATATACGCAATACGAAAGATTATCAGCTGATAGATACACAGGCAAAATTCGACGTATTTTTAACCGACCTCAAAAAGCAAAAATTATTTGCTCTCGATACCGAAACCACTTCACTTTTCGCCATGCGAGCGGTCCTCGTCGGCGTCAGTTTTTCCTGGCAGCCACGTAAGGGCTCCTATCTTCCTGTAAAGGCGCCGCTCGGCTCAAAGTATCTTGACGTAGAATCCGTCCGCGGGAAACTCGCACCAATACTTGCGGACGAAAACGTAAAGAAGATCGGCCAGAACATAAAGTATGACTTACTTGTTCTGGAAAATGCCGGGATGCCGGTAAAAGGGGTTTACTTTGACACGATGGTCGCCTCTTATTGTCTCGACCCTTCGCGCAGTCATTCGATGAATAAAATGGCGGCCGATTTCCTGAATTACGAGTGCATCCCGATCTCCGCCCTTATCGGCAAAGGCAAAAACCAGCTTACCTTCGATATGGTTGACACAGCCGCTGCCTGCCGGTACGCTGCTGAGGATGCCGATATAACTTTTCAGCTTTATAATTTCTTAAAAGACCGTCTTGAAACCGAGCCTCTGCTCAAAAAGTTATTTGAAGAGGTGGAAATGCCGTTGGTCTCGGTCCTGGCCGCTATGGAATACAACGGCGTTTCCCTCGACACCGGCTTGCTGCGAAAAATCTCCGGCCAGGTTACTGAAACGCTCAAAACTGTAACCGAGCAGGTTTACGAACACGCCGGCGCCGGTTTCAACATCGATTCTCCCAAGCAGCTTGCTGAAATCCTGTTCGACAGACTCAACCTGACACCCATTCGTATCGGCAAGGCGGGCCGGAGCACAGATGCCGCGGTCCTTGAACAATTGACCGACCAGCATCCGATTATCGAGCTGATTCTTCAATACCGCACTTTGAGCAAATTGAAAAATACTTATGTGGACAAGCTCGGCGCGATTATCAATCCGCGTACTAAGCGGGTGCACGCTTCCTTTAATCAGACCATCACCGCCACGGGCCGGCTGAGCTCCAGCAACCCAAATCTGCAGAATATACCGATACGTACCGAGCTCGGCCGCAAAATCCGCGCCGCCTTTGTTCCAGCAGAGAAAAGCGATTGCATCCTGAGTGCCGACTACTCACAAATCGAGCTGCGGCTGCTGGCCCACTTTTCAAAGGACCAAACCCTGATGGCTGCTTTCGCCGCCGACCAGGACATTCATCGCTTCGTGGCCTCGCAGATTTACGGTGTGGCTCTTGAAGAGGTGACGGACGAAATGCGTTCAAACTGCAAAGCGGTCAATTTCGGCATCATTTACGGCCAGAGCGCGTTCGGACTTGCGCGTTCGATCGGGATAGGCCAAACCGAGGCAAAGAGGTTCATTGAAGATTACTTTGCCCGCTACAGTTCGATCCGCAAATTTATGGACGATTGTATATCGCGAGCAGAGCGCACCGGCTACGCTGAAACTATTATGCACCGCCGGCGGAACATCCCAAACTTGAGCAGCAAAAATGCCAACAAACGTTCACAGGCCCAGCGTCTGGCAATCAACACCGTCATTCAAGGCTCAGCCGCAGATTTAATAAAGATTGCCATGATAGCCATCCAGGAAAAAATCGAAACGCAGCAGTTGCCCGTCAAGCTGATTCTTCAAATCCACGATGAGCTTGTTTTCGAGCTGTCCGCCGCCGACGCCGCCAAACACGCTAAGTGGATAGAGAAGGAAATGACCAGTGCCATAAAACTCAATGTTCCGCTGAAGGTTGATGTAAGCTACGGTCCGACATGGCTTGGGGAGAAGTGAGTCGTTAGTTAATAGTCGTTAATATTTGGTTGTGGTGAAACGCATAATGAGGATTAGGGGGCTAAGGAGCCGGGAGAATCATAAT
>JAUXAL010000096.1 GCA_030619925.1 Phycisphaerae bacterium
AAATATTTGAAAACAGCGGTGCTCAGCATCAACTTTAACTGAAGCGGGGATGTCTTTGCCTCTCGCAGACTTGCGTATCCTCTGGATACACAAGTCCGCTTCAGAAAACAGTCTTCCAGACATCTGTTTAACAAGTTCGGGATCCCTTGTGAGGGTGTCTTCCTCTCGCAATGCCTTTTTATCCAGCTGTATAACTCGATCCGAAGCCTTCAACAGATGCCCAATTTCAGGCGTTGATTGGCCTTCATCCTTTAGAAGGGAGACCAGCGGACGGCGTTCGTCAGGACGGAGGGATTTGGGATCGATCGAGCCGTTTCTGATATCCTGCAAGAGAGCCAATGTCTGCAGGCCATCGTCTTTTTCTGAAGCTTTATGATCATTTTTTTTGGAATTAGGATTTTTTGAGTTCATTATGATACCTCCTTAGATAAATAACGTTTTCTAATTTCAGCCGATACTGCCCCTTTGCCGGCCAGGGCAATGTATCTCCTGATAATACAATCACAATATTTGGGTTCGATTTCCATTCCGAAGCACTTTCTGCCAAGCCTCGCTGCAGCGATAAGAGTTGTGCCGCTGCCAAGGAACGGGTCAAATACAATATCACCTCGTTTTGAAGAATTACGAATGGCCCTTTCTGCCAATTCCAGCGCTTTCTGTGTTGGGTGGCAGTAGAGGTCCGTTCGATCACGTCGAATACTCCAAAGGGTGCTTTCATTTTTTGGACCGTACCAATTGTGCTTTGCGCCACCTTTCCAACCGTAGAGGCAAAATTCTGTCTGGTTATTATAATCAGCAAAGTTCGGACTAAACGTTTCTTTGGCCCACGTAATTACTGTTGCTACTTTAAAATTGTTCTCAGTAACCAAATCATGCATTAATCCGAAGTTTTTATGGCTATTCCAGATATAAAACGCGGCACCTTTATTTAATACTTCATCTAATGCATCACGTACTTTCCTGAACCAATTGGCGTATCTTTTAGGAGTTAAGTCGTCATTCTTTATTTTCATCGACCTTGCTTCATTGCTATTTATCTTTTTCTTTTGGTGTTTAGAGGTAGGACGATTCCGTCTATCGTAACTCACGTTATATGGTGGGTCTGTGTTACACAGCCTTGCTCTAAAATCGCCCATGAGTTTGGCAACATCAGTTGATTTAGTTACATCTCCGCATAGAAGCCGATGCTGATTTTCAAGACCTAACTCTATCAGGTCACCCAATTGCGTAATAGCAGGTCCTGTCTTATTGAGTTCCTCCTCGACATCAAAGTTTTCTTCCGAATTTAGGTCATTGAAATCTGTGAGTATGTTCTCGATTTCAGGCAGATCGAAGCCTGTGACTTCGATATCAATGCCCGGACTTTTGCAGAGTTCGTCAAGCAGTGTGGCTAATTTATCTCGATCCCAGTCCCCGCTGATCTTGTTGAGGGCAACATTAAGAGCTTTTTCTTTTTCCAAGGGTAGATTGACAACACTAACTTCGATTTCTTTCGAACCTTTGGCCAGAAGTATCCTTAATCTTTGGTGCCCGCCTATTAAGTTGCCCGTTTTTTTGTTCCAGATGAGTGGGTCGATGTAGCCGAATTCATCCATACTTTTGACCAGTGCCTGGTACTCTTTGTCGTCGGGTTTAAGGTCTTTGCGGGGGTTGTAAGAAGCTGGATTTATTTTGTCGATTGATATTTTTTTAATTTCCATTGTTATTCCTTTCAGCAAAAGAGTTTCGATTTTCTGCGCGTACATTTCGCGGAGATTTTTTATTTCTATTAATTTATGATGCTACTACTTTGTGAAGTGCCAATCTGAAAAAGCATCCCGCCCAGTCAGATCGGTTGCCGGCATCCCGCCGGCGATTTGTCGCTCAACACTCAGTCACCTCTCAGCATCCCGCTAAAAAGCTAAGCATCCCGCTTCTTTGAATTATTGAACTACTAACGATATAGTATCATTGTCTTCCGTTACAGGAACAGGCTTTGCCCAGCCAAAATGTGCAATAAGTGGCCATTTTCCGTGCCTCGTTTGGTTTTAGTTTTGGGTTTGTTTAGATTTTGTTTTTGTTTGTTTTGGTTTTATTGTAGCCCTACCCACCCTTATAGTGTTGCGTTTTTCATTATTGACAAGTAAAACGTCAAAAATAATAGGAAAATAATTGCAATTTGTTGTAACTGTTGTAATTATAAACACTTAGTATCAAATAATTATTTATCTGCTCTTGCCATGCTCACCAATTCTTGCCATATTTAGACGTTCTGAAGGTATATTTTGCTGTTCTTGCCCTATTTAGCCACCGCTCTTGCCCTATTTAGCCGCTCTAATGCCAGCATCCACTGTCTGTACGGGATTTTAGACATTTCCAAAGCTCTTTCCATTCGTTTTAGTGCTCTTTTATAAATCAACCGTGCCCCTTCCTTGGTCACGCCGAGATGTTTGCCGATTTCTTCATAGGTATAATTCCGGAACCAATACAGCTTGAGTGCAATTTTATCTTTGTCGTCTGGCCAAATCCCCAAAATCCACTGAAGTTTTTTATTAGCGAACACCTGCTCTTCTGCATCAAATAATTTTTCTATGTTATTGTCAGGGTCTTCTACTTCGAATAGGTTAGACTCCTCATTTTGTTGGTATATTTGTGTATATTGGTCAATCTTAAAAGTAAGATGATATAATTGGCGTATCCTCTTTTTAGATGGAGGTTTTGGCGCTTCGTCATCTTCCTCTCCATTCTTTTTCTTTTTACCTCTCGCCTTTTGGATTTTGTATCTTTCGGCTATTTCCTTTGAGTATATTTCCCAAACCTTATCAACTGTCTCCTCTTCCGTCGGGTATTTGCCTTTTTCAATATAAAATACACGACGTACTTTTCTTATTATTTTGCAAATTTTGCCACTTGTTGAATTGAAACTAAAGATGTCATGGTTACAGGATATCTCACTAAAAATTGCTCCTTGTATAAACTTAAAACTATACGAAGTAAACTTACCCTCTTCAAGTTTGTATACACTCAAAGCCTTACAAATTCCAGTCTTGGCCTCCTGAATCATATCCTCTAATGAGCACACGTGTCTATATTTCATAGCTAACTTAACGGCAGTTCTACTCGCCTTTGCTATTTCTGCAAATAATGTTTCCTTTTGTTTCGCGCTGTATTTAGAAATATATCTCATTTGTTGTACATAGATGTTAAAATTAAACCTTTTCAAACAACCATTAAATATTTTCTTCCATTTGCCTGGCCATTTGTCCTCTTCAAAATTGTCTAAATCTAAATCCTCATCAGTGACATCCTCAGTGAAATCCTCAGTGAAATCCTCAAATATGTCTTCAGGAATATTCGCAGTGACAACCCTACTTCCTATTTTGTCATACTTTAGCAAAAAAGGTACACAACTGACCATGCTTCGTGGGCATTCGGTGGTATTGTTGTAATCACACTCCGTCTCACAAAATAGAATTCCCTGGTCGGTGTACCACAGACCATCAATTTCTACAGCTTTCTCAAAGCCAATGCCAATATGTTTTGTTTTTGGTTTTGCCCTTTTCGGAAACGCTTCCGGCGGGTCTAAACCATCTGTTTCATTTTTCTTCTGTTTCTGTTCTGGCTCAAAGATAAATGGAAACTCCTCTTTGAGCTTTTTAATACTTTCTTCGTCTAAAACTTCGGCAACTTGATTTTTCATCATTTACCCTTTCAATAAGTAGCATTTAGATTTATACATTTTTTTGCCTCCTAATTTTGCTGGCAACACTATTAGATAGTCCGCCAAATCACATTTGGCTTCCCTAATTAATGGCATGACAAGTGGCGTTACCCAGGTAACATATGGCGTTACCTGGCAGAAAAATTAATCTAGCTGCCACTCGAAAGATGGATCGTGTTCGTAATAACAGGAGTGTCCGGTCGTGATATGGTCACAGAGATATTTCGCGAGTTTGGGCATATTCCCTCTTCTGATTTCTTCCAACGCACGCTTGTAGGCTTGTCTAACGGAGACTTGTGCATTCTTCTCTGGGGTTTGTGGTCCCAGCCGTCTACTCTTACCGTGTAGCCCCGTCGCTTGAGAAAACTCTGTTAGTATTCTTGCCTTCTCGTCTTCATAACGCTCGATTTGCTCAGAGGAGGCTCTTTTTTCAGCTTCTGAAATAAGATGGTTTAGCTCGTCGAGTTTCTTTTTTAAGCTGCGTTTTGCTTCTGGATCTAGAACTTCCTGGAAGGAATGCTCCGCCTTTGTCAGCTGCTCGTCTATCTGAGCAAGTTGCACAGCGGAAATCGGTTTATCTGGTGAGGAATCTTGCAGCAATGTATGGATTATCGAAAAGCCTTTTTTTAAGCCCGGGAAGTGTCCCTTCTCATCGTTGAAACGTAACTCCCAGATGCTTCCTGACAATCTAAAGCAGTAGCCTTCGCTCCCAGAGGGGAGTAATCGCAACTTCCTTACATATTCCTCGGCCTTGGTCTGGATCTCTATTGCCCAGTCCTTGAGATTGGAGAGTTGGTCGTGTGCCCAGACGCGTTCCTTTAGACTCATCTCGGCCTCAGATTTGAATATGAAACCCTCCGGGTAATCTTCCCCTGGCCCGCCTTCGTAATCCTTTGTCAACAACTCCGCTACTGCTTTGGCTACTTCCTCGTCTGACGTGCGGAAAACAGAGATGTAGTCGCAGTATACACCTGATTTCCGCGAGAATGAGTATCCCTCGTCCGATGGGATTCGTGGAATGACCGCGAATACTATGTACATAAGCCCTCCGTTTTTCATCTAATTTTTAGCTTCGGCTATGACTATTATCTCAACAATAGTGTTTTTGCCTCGAAGCCTCATCAAGGTGGCGCGAGCAACCGAGGAGTTGTCCTTCTCGTCAATTCCATCCGGCAATAGGTTGTTAATTTATTAGAAAAACTTGGTCGTTGAATCAGCCTATAATCCGTATTTTACGTGGAGGAAAATAAATTGTGAAAGACATTCTGGCCGCGGCAAGGAAAAAACTCGTTCGGGAAGGGGCCAGATCTGCCATTCTATGGTCCATGCTCAAATGGCATAGAAGCCCGTTTTTATGCGGATTTAAGGGATGGCACAGCGGTGGGTTAGAGGGTATGTTTTGGCTTGTTTGTTTTTGGAGGGTCCTTGGGCTGCGATAAGCTTAAACGATGAGAGTAAGCGTAAGTCAGACCAGAGTGTGATTGTTCTGGTAAGTTATCGGATGTATCTAAATGTAGCTTGGTTATGTCCAGAAATAGGCCTGGCCGGTTGGTCGAATATTATGTAAGTGTTGTTTATAATAAAGCCTATGTGTTTTGTAGGAATTCGGTCTGTTCGTTGTTTCGGGGTCGGAATGGGCGAAAATGGATAAGTCTTGTTCATGTAAAGAGTTATATAAATTCGTGCCTTTTGTCAAACGAAAACTCCGAAATTCATTAAGGCTTTTTTTGTCTCTAGACCCCCATATGATGCCCCCGCTATGAACCCCCCGGAGACAAATCCAAACCTGTTTTTCAGCTCAAAATCGCAGTTTCTTGAGATCGTTATTACGGCACTCCCGGACCCAGCAGAGTGGGAGACTATTCTGGTATTGTCAGAGGCGATCGGAATGTAGTCCGCCTCTCACCTTCCTTGCCCCATTACCCTAATATCGAACGATCGTTGAAGAGCCAAGGGGTTGACCACACGAGGAAACTAACGATTTGTCCACATCCAATATGCTCACTCTTTCTCAAGAACAGTTTCTCACAAAAAATTCCGTTGACTTTCGGATACAAGCTGGCCAGTTTCTTCAGCCACTACTTGTGGTTTTTCCACAAGGGCCTCTGCTGTACCGGTTGTGCCCGTCGTGGGAGCTCTGGTGGTTTCAGGCCTTGTGGATCTGGTAGTAATTTTCAGAGAGGTTGCCGGGCCAACGCCGATTACACCAAGCTCTTCCAGCTTATTTTTTACCTCCTCGGCTTCAACATACCTGATTTTGTATACTTCCAGAGCCCGCAGGTCTTCGGGCGACACATCAATATGACCGAGAAACTCGCATATTCGGGCATGCTGCTCCTGGGTGGCGTTGATTAGTAACTGATTCGTGGCCTCCAAGACTACTATAATGGGCTCCTCGGTCAACACGTCACTACTCGTCCTGCCGACTTTGGCGGAGGAGGATGTGCCTGAGGCCCCCATACGAGGTCTGCCCGTGGACACGGCCGAGCGGCCGAGGACTTCCAGTTCGTGAAGCTTGTCCAAGGCTTCCTGTGCCTCCATGTGCTTGACATCGTAGACCTTCGGGGTCCGCAGATCCTCCTGGGCAACATCGAGGGCATCGATCAGTTCCTCCAGGAGTGATAGTTGTTCCTCATGGCCGATCATCAGGATACGATTGGTTCTCTCGTCGGTATCCAGGTAGACAGGCTGCCCGCGCCCGGAACCACCCGGTCCTTTGGAGGACTTGCCCGCTGCCGAAGCCATCGTAACCGGGATGCCCTGAAGCTCTTGTGCAAGAGTACGAACCTTACCCGCAAGCGCAGGTGCCGCCGTATGCTGCAGACGCCGGAATCGACACTCTCTGGGTCTTCCAGGGCGGTCGAGCATACTCACCAACTGCTCGATCCGGCTCATACGATGTGCGTAGCACGTGACAAGCAGGATTTGGGTCCCTTCTGATGGTGAGACAGCCACCCCCAGTTTCATATTCTGCAGCAGAGTCGTGACACTGGCAACATTCACGTGTTGAAGCTCAAACACACGTGTGACCACCATGTCTCCTGCCTGAACCGTCTTGCTCTTAACGTCGACCAACTCGGGATCGGCATCCAGGGCCTGGGCGACTGGTACGACGGTCACCAGCCTGTCTTCGCGCCGTGTCATGGCAAAGCCCTTGAACTTCAGAACCGTCTCCAGAAGGACATAGAGATCCTTGACCTTCATCTCGCCCTGAAGGCCGCCGTGCAGTTTGAGGGCAAAGGATTGCTTGCCAACGATCTCTGGATCGTAGATATAGTCGAGATCTAAGTATTCCCCCGCAAGATCCAGCAACTGCATCAATGTCATCGTTTCCGGCAAGGTCAGGTCAAGGATATCCTCGCCATTTTGAAGCTCTACAGACCCGGATGCAGCAGTCGTCGCCACACTGTCGGTGGTATCCTCAGCAGGCTTCAGGGTGATTCTCAAGGTCTTGGGCACGCCAGCACCGCCGTCATCTACGGTAACTGGCGAGGCTGCAGCGGTTCTTTCCTGAGCCTGGGAATCCGGGGAAAGGGTCTTTTCGCCTGGAACAGAAAGCTCAGGCGGTGCCCGATAGGGTGCCTGCGGCCCGGGCCCCTTGTGTGGATATCCTTTGTCAGGCATTCGCACTATACGGGTCCTGGCTGGCCCTACCTCCTGCGTCAACAACCTGGTCTTCGGCTGGGCGGGTTCAGCATCGGTACAGGTCTCAGATGCATCCTCCGCACGGTGAGGTTCGCGACGCTCGCTGGCAGCCAGCGTAGCGCCGATGGGTACTGTCTCGTTGGCAGCCCGTGTCAGCAGGTCCAGGAGCTGCCCTCGATGGCGGGCCGGCACAATCGCCAGGACCGCACCTCCCTGAATGTCGATAATTCCTCGTGCTTGTTTATCCGTTTGAGGCGGGTCGGTAAAAGTCCCGATCCTTATGTTGCCGAGGCGTGCTGCGATCTGTGAGTTGGACGGTAAGGTCCTGACCACCGAAGCGGCTCCCAGGTTCTCGATGACAAAGTCTTCTTTCGCGTCAACCAACTCAAGCACGAGACCCGCTCGGCGCAGCTGCTCAGGTGAGCCGGCTACCAGCAACGCATTGGCCTGGGGCACTGGTGAAACCTCGCCGAGATCCAGTTGGGAGAGAAAGGCGATGCACTGCTCACTATTCACATGCTCCAGTTCAAACACCTGTTGCCCGCCGGGTTCGAGCGGCGCACCGTCATGGGGCGAGATCGTCCCGCACCCGGCAAACGTCAGAATCGCCACCACTCCCAAAGAAAGGATGTGGCCGAACTGCCCAAGCCCGGGATACCTATCCTCCGTGTTCGTGACGCTCAAGCTCATAACAAATGCCTCGCTTCATACCTGCGCCGTACCTGGTCAGGCATCACCCCCTGCCTCTTTTTTCATGTTTCATCATTGTAGGCCACCGTTCGTATTCCCGGCCGCGAGGGACCAAGCCTGTGAAGTGGCTTGCGTGGTTTCGTACTTCGTTTGCGCGGCCTCGAAGATCTTGGCGGGGGCGTGCTGGTCTGGCCCGATGCCAACTTCGTCTGGCCCGATGCCGGCGTCGTCTCCCCGGCAAGCGCGGTATCGACAGGGACCTTCGTATCGACCGCCATCTCACGCAGCCGGTCGCCATGCCGGTAGACGATCGTTCCTCGCTCGACCTTCTCAAGAACAAAATGCCCCAAACGCGCGCCCTGTTTGACCCAGTGAGTCCCGCTGCCGGGCTCCGACACCAAGGCCATGGATTCCTCAGGCCTGGAGCGATAGTAGCTCGTTCCAACAAGCCTGAACTTCGGTGTGACTTTAGCTTCTATGGCGGCCGGGACCGTTTGCTTCGAAATGCGTTTTGGAGCCGGGGCTTCCTCGTCCTTCGGCGGCGGAGGGGGATTGAGATACAAAGCAAAGGCCTCTGCCTGCCTGACAAGCGCCGAATGTGTCTGCTGACCGCTTTTTTCACCGCCGCCCGCGTGTCTAAATCTTTCTACAACGGAAGGTCCCAGATTCCGCTCTGGGCTTGGCCATCCCTTACGGGAGATCTGTTCGATCTCTGAGGCGCACTGCAGCCACTGGCCTGCACAAAGCACAAGCACGACGCCTGCAGAAATCATCGCTAATACAGTTAATGCCTGTAGTGTCCTTACCATAAGGTACAACGACCTCCGTCACCCCGGACTACACCTGGTCAAAAATCCAGTTGGATAAATACTTTCTCGCAAGCACAACTCTCAAGCGTCTCTGTAAAAGTCAGGACTGACCTTAATATGTCTATTTCCCTTTTTGTATTAATGCCTCGATCCTCTTATCGTACTCCGGATTGTCAAGGTATCCATCATCGTAATACCACAATCCGTCAATAAGCTCTTTGTCCCCATACTCAAAACTAGGAAAAGGCTTTTTATAATCCTCGGTATATGCTTGTACACCAAAATGGAGCAACCCTCCGTGCATTTCCACCATTACGCGACCACTGTCGTTCTCGTCGATGTAGACATAACTTGGGTTGAGATCCAGAATCGGTTGGGGGAACCGCGATGCCTTTGGATGGCGATCACGACGGACGTTATATGTCCCTCCTTGTTTTAGGTCGCCTCTTGCAGCCCATCCTGAAAGCTCTCTGCAGGCCTCCAACAGGGCCTTATGATCCGTCTCGCACAACAGGCGCACCTGCCTTTGTTGTACATCTTTTTTGACTTCCTTCATAAAAGTACAGAAAGCGTACAGACCGTACAATGTATAGACAACAGCAAAGCTAATCACCAAAGCAATGACAATTTTAAGAACCATCTTTTTGTGTAAATTCATCTTTATCTTCTTCCTTGGGCTGGCGCACATCCAAGATTGGCCAAGCAAGCTGCCTGAACGCAGATGCTTAATTGCACATCGCCTTGCACCAGACTAAATGTATTATATCACATTCTGACTGCTCTCAAATGACAACCTCAGATTTTTTTGCTCCGCATCTTTATCGAATTCTCACCTCTTACCAAATCTCACCAGTCGTCCCTCCACCAGTATCCTCCATAGCCTTTGACAAACCAATATATTACATCAAGGGTGACTTCACTATCAAGGGTTACGTTCTTGTGATACCAAACAGCCGCTAGTGCAATGGCGGGCGGTATCTTCAGGTGATGCATAGCATGCCCCTGAGCTATGTAGTTGACTTCGCTGTTGTCATATGTGTTACCCTTGTAATACCACGTGTTTACGTGGGTCCCATGGAATGGACTATCGAAAGTCGGTAGCTTCTCGAACCATTCTCCCATACGTAAAGGCCACGTCTCCCAAAACAATGGCCTTTCCCACTGATTTGCTGCTTGGATGGTGGATCTTATTATCATGTTCAGCGTTTGATCCTTACTGTCAAGCCGCCCGATATCGTCAATGGTGACTATTTCAACGCCACCCACGTTCTCGATGTCGAAATCGGGCACATCGATATCGACATCGCACCCGTCGTAGATGAGTGTAATCACGTACATGTTACCGTTGGTGTCGACATCATCAAGAACCCATCCCGGGTATTCGCCGAAGAAGCCCACGTCGTCGAGCCACCACCAAACGTCGTATGTCTTGCCCTTCCCATGTTCAGGTATATTGTCGATCGGGACATCTTCTTTGATCTCGATAGAAACGAGCCCACTTGGGTCCGTATAGCCGAGCGGATTGTTCCCGCAGTACGTATACCCATACCCAACCGGGTCGGTCTGCATAAACCGGCCAATGTGTGGATTATAGTACCTTGCACGGTAGTAGTAGAGACCGGTTTCAATATCGAATCGCCGGCCGGTGAACATGTAGGGGTTGGGATGGTTGGGGTCTTCGGCCGCCACCTGCCCGTAGATAGTGTACTCGTAGGTCTGGACGCTATCGCCGTCCGAATCACTCAGGGCCACCACAGAACCCAGACCGTCGAAGTGATAGTAGTACACGGCGTTACTATCGGCCACGTCTATCATACACACGGGCTCGTCAACGCGCGCACCGTAGATGTATTTGCGCAAGAGCCTGTCATTGCCGTCGTATTCAGCAATCACGTGACCGCCGTCATAGGAGTACTTGATGGCCTCGCCATTGCCCGATTTTTCGATACGCCTGCCACCCGGGTCATATTTGTAGGTGATAGTGTCCCACTTTGCCGGATCCGGGACCGGCTCCGGTGAACCTGACCACTGCACGTCGTCCACCCAGCCGCAACCGTCACTATCGCCCTCATCGTCCGTGACAAAGCGCCATTTCAGCGTGTGGCTGCCCTGGCCGGTGACATCATATTCCTTCTCCTGCCAGTCTTCCTCTCCGTCAATGTAGTACTTAGGTAGCCCACCATCAACGTAAAACTCTAACTCGTCGTCCTCTTCTGACCAGACACTCCACTCGAACGTCACCGTACCTTCACCTTCCACAGTGGTCTGCATCCAGGATTGCTGCTCGTAGTCGTCAAGCTCCCCGCTACTGGCAATGTCGCGATAGCTGTCCATGGCCCAATACCAGTTTGCATGACCGCCGGTGGTGTAACTCAGGTCCGACTCCAACGCATCGGCAAGCGAATCGGGTTCGGGAGGCGGTGAGCCAGGTCCCTGCACCCAGTCCACCCAGCCGCAATCAGAACCACTGGAACCAATGCCATTCTTCACATACTGCCAAAGCAAGAAGTGACTACCGGAACCGGTCAGAGTATATTGCTTCTGCTGCCAGCCTACGTTTCCGCTAATCTTGTCCTTAAATACCCCATCAATATAGAACTCCAGATAGTCATTCGATTGAGACGAGACCTTCCAGTGGAACCTCACCGTGTCTTCACCTTGCACCGTGGCCTGCATTTTAGAGGTCTGATTGTGCGAAATATTTCCACTCTCGGCGCAATCTCCATCGTTGTAGCCCCACCCGGGGGCCGGGCGCCAGTCCGCATCGCCGCCGGTCATCACGGGCCAACCGACATCCAGCGCATCTTGCAGACCGACCGCTACCTCACCGGTACTGGTCCATTCCACGCAATCTACCCAGCCGCAATCGTCACCTGTGTTGACGCTGCCGTTCTTGACGTAGCGCCACTCCAGCGTGTGAGGGCCAAATCCGCTCAGAGTATATTCCATCTCCTCCTCCGGGTCCCAGTCTTGCTCCCCACTGATCTGGAACTTACATGAGTCGTTAACACAGAACTCCAGAAAGTCACCGCCCGATTCAGACGAGACCTTCCAGTAGAACTTAATTGTTCCTTCAGTATACACCGTCGTCTTCAGCCACGACGTCTGGCCGGCAGAGATATCGCCGCTCTGGGCCGAATCTCGATGATAGTTGGGGTCAGACGTCGTTTTACCAAACCAATCCTCCGTCGTCCTAAACCAATTCGGGTCCCCTCCGTCCCCTCCGGTGGTAAAACTCAAATCCGTCTCCAGCGCCGCAGTAAGGGGCCCGGTCCCGCCCCCGGTGGCCTTTTTGGCCTCGGTCAGACGGTTCTCGGCATCATAGGTGTAGAAAAAACTGGCATCGTAGGTAAGATTGCCGTTGCTATCGTAATCGTACCACACACCCCCCACGGAACCGTACTGGTTCAGCACGTTGGAAACATAGTTCGTGGTCCCGCCATCGACCACAGAGGAGCGGTTGCATGCATCGTCATAATTGAACGTGGTGTCGCCCGCCAGATAGCCATCCGGATAGTTAACGTCGGTGACCTGGTAGGTCTGGTCATAGCTGTAGATGTGCTCCTCAGAATCGTTGAACCACATGGTCAGGCGGTTGCCCACTTTGTCGTACGTGTAGGCATACTTGTACTGCACGGGACCGGGACCGGTCTGGTTGTCAATGCTGAGCAGCCGGCTTGCCGCATCGTACTCGTATTCCATAGTCGTTCCGTTGGCGTAGCTGACCTGCGTCCGCCGTGAGCGCTCGTCATAGGTGTATTGGGCCAGTACCGTGCTGGCGTCGTCGCGGATTTTGGTGAGCCGGTTCAACTGGTCGTACTCGTAAGTGATGAAGCTGCTGTCCGGATAGGTCAGCTTGGTGCGGTTGCCGGCTACGTCATATTCATAGGAAACCACCTTGCCGTCGGAGTACTCTACCTGGATGAGCCGGCCCGCACTGTCATAGGTATTCGTCATGATGGTACCGGTAAACTTGTATATCCTGACTACCCGGCCGGTCAGGTCACGCTTGTAGCAGGTAGGCCAGTCGTCGCCCGGCCGGGATATGACCCTTACGCGATGTAAGTCATCGTACGCTACGCTAATAATCTGACCCGTGCGGGTCTGCCTGGTTTGCGGTCGTCTGATGGAGTCATAGCCCCCCGTTTGGTAGGACCCGTCGGCATAGGTGGTCTTCTTCAAGGCACCAAAGCCGTTGTATTCATATTCCGTGGCATTGCCCTTGGCATCTTCGACCTTCTGCAAGAAGCCGTTGGGGTCGTATGTGTTGGTAATGGCATCATGGCCTTCGGCATCAATGACCTTCCAGACCTTTCCGTCCGGGTAATATCCTGTTTCGGTTACATTGCTCTCGGCATCCGTTACTTTCCAGAGACGACCCAGAGCGTCATAGGCGTACTGGGTGAGGTTCACCCCGAGATCGTTTCCGTCCACGTACGGGCCCTTTACGGTCGCCTTCTGACCCCTTACGTTGTACGTAATAGACTGTAGATAGATTGTCTCCTGCCCTATCACTCTCTTGACGTGTTTGAGCTTGCCATCGGCGTAATACTCATAGGTCGTCTCGTAGCTGAAGGGAGAAGGCGCGGTTGTCTTTTTGAGCAGGCGCGAGTCGTGATACTCATTCTGGGCGATATTGCCCAGCGGATCTTTTGTCGTCGCCACATTGCCCACATTATCATAGGTCAGTTCAGCCGTGATGTTGAAATGGTTGGGGTCGCCGTAATCAACAATGGTCTTCTTTAGACCCGCACCGTCAGCAGCAGGATAGTACTCAAACTTGGTGACCATTCCTTCTGCATCCGTCTTGGTCTCGAGCTGGCCATAGGCGTTGTAGGTAAATTGTATTACAGGGGTGTTCGTGTCCCAGGGAGGATTGACCTGCGGATAGGTCGCCTTCCTCAAGTTGCCCACCTCGCTTTCGTAATTCGGGTCGTTGTAATCGTATTCGTAGATGACCTCGGAACTATTAGGATCGATAAACTTCGTGCAACTGGTGAACCACCGTCCCTCTTCGTTCTCGTAGGAATCATACTCATTTTTCTTGAGCAGGTCAGGGTCTGTGGGCGGTGAATTTGGTTTAACCTTGCTAAACGTCTGGAGCACATGATGGTTCTGGTCATAACTGTACTCCACCGAAGCGCCCGACGGTTTCACGACCCGTTTGACTCGTTGGTGACCGTCATACTCGGTCTTGGCCTCGCGGCCCAACTGATCCAGTACGCGAACCGGCCGGCCGTGCTCATTGAGCCACATGACCGTGGAGAACCTGGCCGGAGGGCTATTGGGATCGTTGGGATCTGTCTGTGCCGGTCCCAGCGTCTCAGCGCGATAATAGGCAAAGTAGTGATCCCAGGTAGAGTCGTTGGCATCGATCTGCTGCTTGACACGGCCTAAAGAATCATACACCGTCGTCAGGAACGGATTCACCTGGTCGACCGGAGAGAAAATCTCCGTCAACTGCCCATCGTTCGCATCGTCATATTCGTAGGTGATATCATTTCCGTCCGGATTGGTATATTCTATGAGATTATCGTTAGCGTCATAGGTATAAGAGATACTTCGGCTGGCAGAGTCGTCCACATCCGTTATGTGATCACCGCTATAGGTTAATGATAATGATCGGGACACTGTAGTGCCGCCGATTTTGCTGGCAACTTGTGTGAGTTTGCCGTTGCTGCCGTAGATAAAGTCGACGACATTACCGTGCGCGTCACTCCATTGCGCAAGACGGCCGGCACTGTCAAAATCGGAGAACTTGCCGCCGGTATTCTTGAGCAGGAAGGTGCCGTCACCTTCGACAACGAGCTTCAGGGCTGTGCCGAGGGGCGCATTGTAAACACCATTCGGATCATCGGAATCCAGCACTTTGACGAACTGCAGCTTTCCGGCGCCCTGCTTGATGGTCACGAGGTTGTCCATCATCTGATCCATTAGCCACGTCTCACACAGGGAGGCGACCACAGTGTTGTTGAGCAGCTCGAATTCGTCGCCGAGTATGTCGCTGGTGACATAGAGAGTCACGATGTGGGCCGCCGCATCAATCGGGGAATCCTCGCCCAGAACCTGGAAGCTGTCACTTCTGACCTTGGCAGTGATGTCAAAATTGTGGGTCCATCCCAGCCCCAGAGGTCCGTCTTCCAGACGCCGCTGCGAGCTGTACTGACGGCCAAACGACAAGCCGAAAGGAAGCCCTCCATTGCCAATGGTCAGGTCCGTAGAGCCGTGGCGATA
>JAUXAL010000134.1 GCA_030619925.1 Phycisphaerae bacterium
GGTTACCGATAGCGTGAAGCCCAGAGACACCAAGGGGCTATCGGCAGGCTGGGAAAGAGCCGGTGGCTTTTTCAGCACCAAAGATTAGTGCGGGGCCAGACAATATCTCTCCACTCGAAACTTTTCACTCAAAGTTTTTGCTGATTATATGGGGGTTATATTGCGCCGGCGCCGGAGGGATTGGCCTAAAGCCTTGTTGTTAACCCCGTTAGAAGTAAGACGCCTGCGTCTGGCCTGCTGACAGCGGGGACTTGGGACGGGGTAAGCAATCCTCAAACAGGACTGAAATATGCGTCTTAACGAAGTTCTGAATGGAGTTTTTTTGCCGAATGTTTGTTTTTAGGGAAATATACGCGTAATCTTGTTGATTTCTTGAGAAATTTTCAGGTTTTTCTTGACAGAAGGACGGCTATTTTGGTACAAATAGAATGGATTAAGTCTGTAGATTTTGCTTCTCGGATCTGTGGAATCTTGACTGTCGGCGTCAGACAAGTCTTTGTAGTTTTTCGATAGAGGAGGAGTTAGTACGTGGGGTACGGAGTTGTGGCAGGAGCTTTGTGCTTCGCGGTTGTGATTTTTACATTTCAAGTAACCGCCCGTGTTGGGTTTATGCAAGGAAGGAGGTAAAGTAAACTCATAAATAAAAATTGTCCTGGGCATACAAGGAATTTAGTGAAGATGGAAGTTTTTGTCGGGGTTTTGGTGTGTAGCCAAAACCTAATTATGTTAACTTTTTAGAAGGAGTATTATTATGTCCCAAATTGATTTCTGTTAGTTTCTGTAGTGTTGTTTTTCTTAAGAATTCTTAGTTTGGGAACAGGAAACTTTATTTGGAGGAAAGAATTATGTTTGAGAAAAAATTTCTAATGCCCCTACTCTGTCTGGTCGTAGCACTTAGTCTTTCAGCTACTGCAACCAGAGGAGCAAATATTCTATTTGTCTCCTCGATGACAGCAGTAGAGGACGATGCCCTCAAAGCCTTCATGGAGGGCCTTGGGCACACCGTAACGTATATCGATGACGATGAAGATGAAGCAACTACTGAGGCCGCCGCTGCTGCCGCGGATTTGGTCTTTATTTCCGAATCGTGCGGTTCCGGCGCCATTAAGAACGAAATCACAGAACTGGAAGTTCCGATTATCGTTGGCGAGCCGTGGGCCTGGGATGAAATGGGTTTGACAGAAGGTAGTGGCGGAGACGACGCTGCGGTCACTACAGACGTAGATATCGTTGACCCTGGACACTATCTGGCCGCAGGTCTCAGCGGGACCGTGGCCGTTCTCACTGACATTCTCGAAGGGTGCAATCTTGGCAAGGGCATCACAGGGCCAGAGGCAACCGTCATTGCCACAGCCACGCTAAGTGACGGCGTGACCTACGATGTTATTTTTGTCTACGAGAAGGGAGCTGCTCTGCCTGTAGCTCCGGCAGACGGTAGTCCTCAGGTTGCAGCGGATATCCGTATTGGTTACGGCTTTCACGCGAATTGCTACCCTGTGCTTAGTGACAACGCTTATGCACTGTTAGGAGTGGCGGTTGACTATGCGCTGGGTCTGACTGTGCCGGCTGAGCCGGCCGCAGAGGTGATAGTGATAGAGAGAAGGGTCGCCGCCAGCGAGGATGATAACGAAGAGCACGTCTTGGAAGACGGCAAGATGGAGGGTAAGACCAGCAGCGACCTGGAGTTGGGCTATGAAAAGGGCACGGTCTTACAGACGGTAGGTATCCGATTGCTGGATATCCAAGTTCCCCAGGGCGCCACAATCACCAGCGCGTGGGTGCAGTTTGATGCCGATGATATCGATAATGATTGGCATGTCCCCGATGTGTCCGTTATCATCGAGGGTGAAAGAAGTCCCAATCCCGTTACATTTAGTGAAGATGCGGGCGACATTACCTCCAGGCTCGTAACGACGGCCTCGGTAGTGTGGGATATACCGCAGTGGATGGTAAAACATGGGCAAGGTCCTGAGGAGCAAACTCCTGACATCTCCGCTATCATCCAGGAGATAGTCGACCAGCCCGATTGGGCCCCCGGCAATGCGATAGTGTTGCTCTTTAGAGACAACCCGGACAAACCCTCCGCGGGAACTCGCGAAGCCGAGGCTTTCGATGGGACCGCGGATGCGGCGCCGTTGCTGCATATAGAATACACCGAGCCTGCTCCGCCTGCCGGAGCGAATATCGTCTGGGTGACGGCCACCCGGGACTATGATGTAGATGGTGTACAGGATGACCAGGCGTTCATAGACTGGCTTGTGGCTGAAGGGCACACTGTTGATGTCCGAATAGACTATTGGGGCGAACTCGATCTCGAACCCAACAAGGTAGATGAGCTCAATGCCGCCGACCTGGTCATTATTAGCCGTTCCTGCAGCAGCGGCGACCATGATGACGGTGATGAGCCGGCCCTGTGGAACTCTGTCACGTCGCCATTGATAACATTGAATGGTTTCCTCGTCCGAAGCAGCCGTTGGCGTTGGATGGATACCACTACTATGGTTGATGGAGATGACATACTAATGGCCTTGGATACCAGCCATCCTGTGTTCGACGGTGTGACGCTCGAAATGGACAACATGGTGATTTTCCGGGACAATACCATAGGTTCGGGCACCGCGTCATTCGTTGGCAGCATCGATGTCGGCAATGGCACTCTAATCGCGCAAACATTAAGTGCCGACCAGGCCTGGATCGCCGAATGGGCTGCTGGTGTAGAGTTCTATGCAGGCTCAGGCGAGACGGCCGGCGGGCCACGGATGCTGTTTGGAGCCGGCACACAAGAAGCGGATGCTCCTCTTGCTCCGTGGGGAGCGTGGGACCTCACCGCCGATGGTGAGCAGATGTTACGCAACGCGATTAATTATATGCTCCCCGAGCCCCCGCCCCCGACGAATATCATCTGGGTGTCGACAACCAGGGACGAAGATCTCGACGGTGTCCAGGATGACCAGGGGTTCATAGACTGGCTTACCGCTGAAGGGCACAATGTTGATGTCCGACTGGACTATTGGAATGAGCTCGATCTCGAACCCGCCAAGGCAGATGAGCTCAATGCCGCTGACCTGGTCATAATAAGCCGTTCTACCAGCAGCGGCGATTATGATGAAGGCGATGAGCCGACTCTGTGGAACTCTGTCACGACGCCGTTAATACTAATGAATGGATACATCGTCCGAAGCAGCCGTTGGCTGTGGATGGATACCACTACTATGAATAAGGCAGATGACATACTAATGGCCTTGGATCCCACCCATCCTATTTTTGACGGTGTGATGTTCGAAATGGGCAACATGGTGATTTTCCGAGACAATACCATAGGTTCGGGCATAACGTCATTCGTTGGCACCACTGCTGTCGGCAATGGTACCCTAATCGCGCAAACATTAAGTCCCGACCAGGCCTGGATCGCCGAATGGGCTGCTGGTGTAGAGTTCTATGCAGGCTGTGGCCAGATAGCCGGAGGGACACGGATGCTGTTTACAGCCGGCACCCAAGAAGACGATGGACCCCCTCCCACTGCGCAGGGAGAGTGGGACCTGACCGCCGACGGTGAGATAATGCTCCGCAACGCGATCGCCTACATGCTTCCCCCAGCTGCCGGCGCGAATATCATCTGGGTTTCGGATATGTATGATGATAACGGTAGCGGCACTCCCGATGACCAGGAATGGGTTGATATCCTCGAGGCTGAAGGGTATACAGTTGACTACACTGCGGGTGCAGAACTCGGAGACGGGTACTGGCGTACGCTCGATGATGATAAGATCGCGGCTCTTAACGCTGCCGATCTTGTTATCTTTAGTCGCAACAGCAACAGTGGCAAATTCGACGACGGTGATGAGATAGCCCAATGGAACTCAATCACGACGCCACTCATCCAGCAATCCGCCCATCTTGTCAGGAGCAGCAGGTGGAAATGGCTGGATACTGGCGACGCCTTGGATCTTGCTCCTGTAATGGAGCTTGCTGATGGTACCGCGGTAGTGGCCGTTGATGATACTATGGGCCTATGCTCATTTGCCGGCACCGATGCTGTTGGCAACGGTACACTGCTCGCATCAGGCGATGGCTTGGTGTGGATAGCCGAATGGGCAGCCGGAGTGGAATACTATGATGGCGCAGGACAGACAGCAGGTGGTCCGCGTATGTACTTCGTGGCTGGCACGAAAGAGGATAGTGCTGCGGTTCCTATGATTGGTCGAGGCGAGATGAACCTCACACCCGAGGGCCTGGCAATATTCCTCGACGCTGTCAGTGAGTTAGTGGGCGACTAATTCTCTGTAGATGACAGAGAGAAGAACCAGGCAGACACTTTGGACCTGGCAGAACGATGTCTTAGGGCTTGGGGCCGCAAAACGCAGCTCCAAGCCCTTTTCTTAGTGAAGCTACTAACCAGAATGCTGGAAAAAAGACCGAAATAATACAAACCTGGGCAGGTGAAAAAAAAAACGCTATTTATTGCCTGTATTTTAACCAAATCTTTGGTAAAATAGCTAAGAATCAGTCTTTATTTCCGAAAATGTTGTTCACCCGCATGATAAGGAGTATTAGTATGAGCAAGCGAAGAGGGTTTACATTAATCGAACTTCTGGTCGTAATCGCTATTATAGCGCTATTGATGGCAATACTGATGCCGGCCCTGAACCGGGTAAAGAAACAGGCACAGTCGGTTTCGTGTCAGGCGAGACTGAAACAATGGGGCCTTATGTTCAAGTTGTACACGGATGACCATGACGGCTACTTCAATGAAGGCTGGGGCGTGGGTGAGACGACATTGTGGCCGAATGCACTGCGG
>JAUXAL010000127.1 GCA_030619925.1 Phycisphaerae bacterium
AACTGCCCGGTGTTGCCCTCAGCGCCGTGGAAGTACAGCACCAATGTCGCAATGCCGGCTTGCGTCCAATTCTGCGGCGGACTCAGCGGCAGTTCGGCCTCTGAATATGCTGCACCACCAGTGTTGCTGTAGGACAGTGGCATTGACTGCTTGCCACTGTGAACGATAGTTTGCTCGGCAAAAGGAGGAGCTTCATATCCAACGATAGAGCCGTTTGTCGCGATGCCGTATCCGTCTATCCACACATTAAATATCCTGTTGCTCTCGGTGTCAGTGGGGTCAAGGTCATTGTAGGACTCAAAATCGTCCACAACAAGATACTCAGGTGTCGTAAAGTTCCAGACGTCGCCTTCCCACGTTGTGAGGGTCTCAGCCATATTGACTTCGTTAATCTTCCAGTAATAAGTCCTGCCTAAATCGAGCGATAGAGGACCATGTTGAGCCTGGTTCACGGTAGTAACAGGGGCAGTGCCATCTATCACAGCCTGCTCGTCGATGCTAAGATACACATCGTGCTGGGCTGCCTCTCTGCCTGCTCTGAAGCCAAGGGTAACATCCACGTCCACATCTGTTGCCCCCGAATCCGGGCTGGGCTCTCTTGCATGCACAGGTATATAGAGGAAGCGGACCTCACTGAGACCATATTGGTTCACGATGCCTCCCCAGTTGCTGTTAGCTGTGAGCCTGACGTACTTGGCTGCTACACCACCGAAATCAACAGTGGTATTGTATGCATAGTCGGACGCACCGGGCGCCCGGGCAAACTGGTGAGTTGTTCCCAATGTCGTATAGTCGGTGCCATTGACCGAATATTCAATGGAAACATCTTTAAACCCGAAACCGATCACTTGCTCCAGACTCTCATTCGAGTTCCATACCCACATCTCATACAGCTTGTAAACCTTGTCGAACTGAAATTCGATACAGGTCGGCTGTGGCCCTGTAACATCACTCAGCCACATAGTGTCGTCGCCTACTTTGTCATGCAGTAAGCCACTGTCATCCAGTCCCGAGCCGTTGATGGTATTTTCAGGGCCTTTAGCTACAGCGCTGCTGGAAGCTGTAACGGTGATGTTCTCGATGGGATAAGCAAGTAGCTCGGTCGTAAATTGCCAGACATCGCCTTTGAACACCGTATAGTCGGGGGACGCATTGACCTCATCTATCCGCCAGTAGTAAATCGTGCCGAAATCAAGGCGTTGGGGCCGAGTATAGCTGTTGGCATCCTGAGCTATGCCGCCGATGCCGTCGTTGACGTCGTTGAAGTTCTCGCTAATGTAAACTTTGTGCCCATTGATTGGCGGCGCGAAAATTCCCGGCATCCAGCTAAGGACAACCTCCCGTGGCACATCTATCGCTCCATCAGCAGGGTAAGGCTTCTTGGCCTTTTCCAGCGGATCGGTGACCTTGCCGGGGTTGTCGTACAGCCACTTGATCTGCCCGGCATTAAGGACCTCGTTATAGATCTGGAAGTCGTCCAAAAGACCTCCATAACGCTCACCACCGCCGGCGCCTGCCCGGTGGCCCAACAAAAGCGTCGTGTCAGTCGGAACACTGGGCTCGCCGGCACTGCCGGAAGTATCTAATTCACCATCCACATAGACCTGCAGCGCTGCACTTGGACCGGCACTATCATAGGCATATGTGACCGCCACATGTTTCCATCGCCCGGATTCGACTGCGCCGGTGCTGCTATTGAGGGTTCCGCTGCCGCCGGCAAATAATTCATTCCTAACCCTGCCGTCATTATAAACAATCACTTCATAGTCGCCGCCTGCGCCGAAGAGTCGCTGCTTAGAGGTGGCAAATCCCGGGTCCATCCAGAACACGATTGTGCCTTGCTGTGGCGGGATAAAGTTCAGAATCGTAACCAGGTCATCCGAGCCGTCAAAGCTCAACGCCTTTCCAACCTTGCCCTCGACTGACGTAGCACCAGAGATGGTTCCGTTTAAACCTCCGACCGAATCTACCGCAGTGGGGCCCACATCATCGAGTTTCCAGTGATGAATCAACCCGGCCTGGGCCGTTGCAGCTGTGACCACCAGCACAAAGACCAAACAAATCAGTTTTCTACACATAATAGTCCTCCTTCTTACAAAATGACCGATAATAATTCTTACACTCACTATATTCTCTGCATCCACGCAAGACAATTTCTTACAACTCAGCAGTACGTCCCTCCTTCGGCAGTAACTCCTCTGTCGGAAGACGGCAGCATTCTGTTGACCACAAGGCCAAAATCCATAGAACAAGCCTATTATTTTGTATCAAATTAGCTGTTCCACGTCAAGAAGAATCTATGCCAAATGTCGTCGTCGCGGCCATCCTTGCCGTCTCCGCAGAACGCATATCATCATGGGCCACCACTTTCGAGGTATGCAGATGCCAGGGCGCACCGTCACCATACCTCGAAGTACACCCTCGTCGCGATGGTAAATAGCCCCGTCTTGGGAAACTCACCGTCGCCGAATATCTCAATCGGCCCGGAATCATCCATGCCCATGCCCTACTGGGCGATGTCCAGTGATTCAAATGGGAGGAAATAGCTTCTTGATTTATTCAGGCTTTTTCTTATAAACGAAATTATCGTGAGCTTTATAGAATGAATCTTGTTATTCGAAAGATATTTCCCATGTGTAAAAATGTATCCTTGATGGCGTTTGTATTATTGTTTCTAAACAGCCCGGTTACAGTTGGGTCTGTTAAAAAGACATATAACATACTCGACTTCGGTGCCAAACCCGACGGTAAAACCCTCTGTACGCAAACGATCCAGAATGCCATCGACCAATGCGCCGAAAACGGTGGTGGTACAGTCCATTTCCCGGCCGGGACCTGGCTAACGGGGACGATCTACTTGGAAAGTCACATTACCCTCTTGCTTGATGCTGGTTGTTTACTGCTCGGCAGCAAAGAGAAAAAAGATTATGGCCGCCCTCGTAAACTTCACGGCACAGAAGGCGAAACATTCAGTTATTGGGCCATCATCGCCGGCAAGAATCTCAAAGAGATTGCGATCCGTGGTCGTGGTACTATCGACGGCCAGGGAACTAACTTCAAATACAAAGACGGCCCACGGCCTAAAAATATCTATCTGGAAGGCTGCTCTGATGTCCTCATTGAAGGTGTGCGCATGTGTGATGCCGGCAGTTGGATGCAGCACTATCGCCAGTGTGACCGCCTGACTATTCGCGACATCACGGTCTTCAACCACGTAAGCTATAATAACGACGGACTCAACATCGACAGTTGCCGCGATGTGACCATCACCGGCTGCATGGTCGATTCTGACGACGATGCTATTGTACTGAAGAGTCTCTCCCTTGACCCATGCGAAAACATTACTATCTCCGATTGTATCATCAGCAGTCACTGTAACTCAATCAAGATGGGAACCGAGTCCGGCGGTGGATTTCAAAATATCAATGTTACCAACTGCACGATATGCTCTCCTCGCTATTCCAAAGTTATCTACGGACGCCAGAGAGGATTAGCAGGTGTTGCCCTGGAAATTGTCGATGGCGGAACCCTCAATCGTGTAGCAATATCCAACCTGACCATCAAAGGGGTCACAGTTCCTATCTTCATGCGATTAGGCAACCGTGCCCGCCCTTATGAAAAGGACCAATCAAAACCCGACGTCGGGAAATTCCGAAATGTAATCATTAGTAACATCATTGCTACTGACTGTTCTCCAATCGGTTGTTCGATTACCGGCTTACCGGACCATCCCATCGAAAACATCACCCTTAGCAATATTCATTTAGGCTTCGAAGGTGGAGGCACCAAAGCAGAGGCTTCCCGCGAGATCCCTGAAAAACCAACGAGTTACCCTGAAAGCACTATGTTCGGCACCCTTCCTGCATATGGATTCTTTTGTCGTCATGTCAAGGGATTAAGATTCCACAATCTCCAATTCGAGACCTCAGCACCGGATTATCGTCATGCTATAGTATTTGATGACGTAGATGAAGCTGTTATCGATTCCGTAGATGCCCCCTTTGCCGCCGAGGCAGCGGGAATGATTCGATGCACAAATTCACGGAATATCTTGATTCGCAACTGCCGGCCGCCAAACGGCACTGAGTTGTTTCTTGACCTCCGCGGACCCCAGACCAAAAACATTTTGCTATTGTCTAACGACCTTAGTCGCGCTAAAGAAATCACGCACTTTGCCGCTGATGTCCCTGAATCTACATTAGTCCTTCAGGCCAATCAACTTCCGGAAAAATAGGCAAAAAAGACCCATCGACCTTCGAGGCAGGCGAGCCTGGACGTAACTACGAAGCAAGGCGTAGATGCTATTAGTAGAATTAGGCGGATTATCTGTACGCACAGGCGAAATCGTTGAGATGATAATAGAATCTGCTCGCTATTATAATTCAATTCGATATAATCAGATTTTGAGGCGTGTTAGGTTTCCACTTCGCAGCGAGGAGGTGACCTTTTGCAAAACGAAGTCTCTGTTTTCAAGTAAAGAGTTTTACAATAGTCTGTTTGCCGATTAAAATTTGGTCTCTGTAAAGATTCATTCGGTGTGAAGACTGTGTTATTTATAGTTCTTGAAAGGAAGAAAAATGAGAAAGATAAAGGCCTGCTTATTAACGGCAATCGTCGGTACTTTGTTCTGTCAGCCGCTTTTCTCCGCGACTAAGCAGAAAGAGCCGATTCTCTCGAGAATCGGCGTCACGCGCGGAATCTGCTGTATCCTGGGCGATGCAAAGTGCGAGCTTGCTCTCGAGCTTGCACGCAGCAGCGAATTGCTGATTTATGTCCAGCTGCCGCGGGCTAAGGACGCCGAAAAGGCGGCTCGGGCAGTCGATGATGCCGGTCTCTATGGGACACGTATCTTTGTGGAAAAGGGTCCATTGACAAAACTGCATCTGGCCAACAACATGGCCGACGCCGTCGTCGCCGTCGGTAGCGCAAGAAGAAGGGTCCCACAGGCTGAGGTCTTGCGGGTCCTACGGCCACAGGGAAAGGCCTTATTGGGACGAAAAGTCCTGACCAAGCCGTTCCCCGAAGGCGCCGATGACTGGAGTCACCCCTATCACGGCCCGGACAACAATCCGCAGTCCCAAGACCGCGTCATCCTGGCACCTTATCTGACGCAGTTTCTTGCTCAGCCGCGGTATGGACCGGTGCCTCAGGTAGCGGTAGCTTCAGCGGGCCGTGTGTTCAAGGCGTTCGGGCACGTGGCCTTCAAGACCCGAGAAGAGCCCCTCCTCAACACGCTTGTCGCGTTTAACGGTTACAACGGCACGATACTCTGGAAGCGCGACCTGGCCGAGGGCGTTATGATTCACCGCAATACGATGATTGCAACGCCAGAGACCCTGTACGTTGGTGATGACAAATCCTGCAAGCTGATTGACACAGCGACCGGCCGGTTGAAAAATGAGATAATCCCGCCGGCCCCGCCGCTCGTCTCGGCGAAGGCCCGAGCCGTAGCCGGGAAGGCGGGCTTGATCAAACCCGGCGTTGCCGGGCTTGCCGGAGGGACATTCTGGAAGTGGATGGCGCTCGAAGACGGTGTCCTCTACGCTCTCCTTGGCCAAGCCGAGCAGGCCGACGCAACGACGCGATGGAAGCGCGAGGCTCACGGCTGGCCCTGGACCGGCATATCCACGGGCTACAACCAGCCCGAGCATACATGGGGATTTGGCCGTAACCTGCTGGCCATCAACCCGAAAACGAAAAAGGTCCTGTGGAGTTATCGAGAAGGCGAGCCGATAGACGGCCGCGCCGTCTGCATGAAGAACGGGCGGATTTTTGCCTTCCGGTTCGGGACTTATTTGACCTGCCTCGACGCGAAAACGGGCCGGGTTCTGTGGCGCAAGACCAGGGACAACGCACCGGCGCTCTTCGAGACGCTCGGTGCATACCTGCCCCGTCAGAGCTGGCAGACAAACTGGCGCACGACGGCCTATTTAAAGTGTAGTGATCGCGCGCTGTACTTCGCCGGTCCGCAGATAGGAAAACTGCTGGCCGTTTCCACCGAAGACGGCCGGATACTCTGGCAGCATCCGTATGACAACTTCCAGCTCGTAATTCGCCCCGATGGCCTGTATGCCATCAGTGGTCCGTGGGGCATCAACGTCAGCAAAAAGTTCGATTCACTGACAGGAGAGGTCCTCGCCGAGCTTCCCACCGGCCGCCGAGCGTGTACTCGCCCCACCGGCACTTCAGACAGTATTTTGTTCCGTGCCATGGGTGGCTCGGTTCGTTTCGATCTGGCCAGCGCTCGTCCGCAATGGGTCTCCCCCATGCGGCCTCCCTGTCATGACGGCGTGACGATAGCCAATGGTCTGCTTTACTGGGGATCCTTTGTCTGTGACTGCCAGCTTACGCTCAACGGCCTGACTTGCGTTGGTCCGGCCGGCGACTTCGACTTTAGCCCAAGTGCGATTGAATCGCAACGTCTGGAGAAGGGCGCCAGGAATTTGACGAAGGTCGCGAGCCTGCCCGAATCGCCGGCAGACTGGCCCACCTTCAGGGCAAACAACCAGCGAACAACCACGACCCAGGCGGTCATCCCCAAGACCGGTCGCCTGCTTTGGCGAACGAAGCCGTCCGCTCCGGCAGGCCTCCGGCCCACAGCTCCCGTGGCGGTCGGCGGTCTTGTCCTGCTGGCCGGCTCGGACGGAGTTGTTCGAACTCTGGACGCCGACACCGGGCGCGAGCGATGGAAAGCCTTCACCGGCGGCGAGATTCGCATCCCGCCGACCATCTGGAAGGGCCGGGCGCTGGTCGGCTCCGGCGATGGCTGGGTATACGCCTTCGAGGCCGCCACGGGCCGGCTCCTTTGGCGCTTCCGGGCCGCACCGGCCGAACGCAAGATCCCCGTCTACGGCAAATTGCTCTCCACCTGGCCCGCGGCAAGCGGCGTCCTCGTAGAAGACGCGACCGCCTATGTCGCCGCCGGTCTTGTGAACTACGACGGGACCTACGTGTACGCGCTCGACCCGGCTACCGGAAATGTCCAATGGTGCAACGACACATCCGGACATCTGGACCCGCAGGCCAACACCGGCGTTAGCGTGCAGGGCCACCTGTTGCTCTACCAGGACAAGCTCTATCTTGCCGGCGGCAACGCCGTTTCACCTGCCGTCTACGACATCCGCGACGGAAGGTGCCTCAACAGCCCGGCACCTCTGGCCCGCTGTGAGTCAAGCAGTCCGCGTGGTTGGGAGCTTTTCCTCGCTGGTAATCGAGTCATCGCCTGCGGACACCCCTTCTACTCGCCACCGGATGTCACCGTGTACGACCACACCGTGACCAAGAAAATGCTGCACGCCTCTACCGGACAGCGAGACATTGTCTGGCTGGACAACAGCAAGCTGCTTTGCTACGAGCCGCTCGACAAGGACACGCTGAGCCGATGCGTCACCGACGAAAAGATCCCCAAGCATATCACACAGGCGTGGGGCCAATTTAAGGTCTCCGAGAAACCATTATGGCAGCATGACTGCCCCGGCAGCATTGCTGTTGCGGTAGCAAAAAACGCCGTCGTGATCGCTGACGCATCACAAGTCGCCGCCTTGGACCTCAAGAATGGCAGAACACTCTGGTCCCAAGCCGTGCCATCGGCCCCGGTCCCCTGGGGCCTGGCCATCGACCGCGACGGTCGCATAATAGTCACTCTTGAAGATGGAAAGGTTTTGTGCTTCGGTCGAAGCAGCTAAGTGTGAAAGGCCGTTTTGTTGTCTTTCAGTTGTAAGCGGATAGTGAGTCTGCCCTCTTTGACAGTTCTCACTGTCGGGCCTGCAGAGGATTTTTACCTCGAAGCAGGTGTGCCCTGCCGAGCACACAAATAAACAGGGCCTATACCGAATCAATGGGACCCCATTTTGCAATGACTCGCAAAATGGGAACCCAATCAGTATAAGCCCCGAACTGGTGCAAAATCATAGACTGGCTAATTTAGCATATCACACCGATTACGGCTGCGGCCACAGTTGCTCATCAAGCCACTGA
>JAUXAL010000115.1 GCA_030619925.1 Phycisphaerae bacterium
CTAATGCTACGACTATCCGGAAGACATATAAAGTAATCGGTAATCATAAAAGTGCCTAAAGTGAGCTAAAGTGCCTAAAATGAACTAAAGTTATAAAAAATCCAATTGGGGTAAGTTTTACCCACTAAGACAGTCTGTGAAGGATATGATATGAAGTTTGAAATGGAATTTCAAGAATTTCCTTGTCTCGATACTTGATGCTCGATACTCGATGCTCGTCAACAAACCATCCCCAAAGCCTTCGGCTTTGAGGCTGCCACCCGTAGAGGTTTTTTTGAAGAATTTTTCCTGGCTATATAATTCTGAACTGCCGTTATTTCTTAACCTGCGGTTTTGGCATTGGCCAGAAGACCGTATCACCATTGTCCGTCCAGTTCTTAATTCGGCCCCTTTTGTCCTTCCCAGGTTCGCCACCATCATCGGTAAAATTAGGGCCAACGCTGTAGAGGATGAAATTGTTATCGGTTTTTTTGTAAACCAGCGGCTTATCGCTGAAAGAGTCTATCGGCAATTGCTTAAGATAACCGGCAGTGACCAGTTGATTCAAATTTTGCGGATACCGGCCACTATCGCGTTTGTATCTGAATACTGCAATCATTGTCAAAGTAGCTCCAATGTCAACAGGAAGTCGATTGCCAATTTCAATTATCCTCTTAACAGCCGGAGTACGTGTGCCCAAAAAAATATTGCCACTAACGAGCTCCTTTAACTTATTGTCTATGGCGTCTCTCTCTGCGTGCATCTGTGCAGCGGTTTTCAAGCATAACTGCTCCCAGTAATCATAAAGTTCGTTCGTTGACTCTAAAGTTTCCTCTTTGTTCGGATGGGTGAAAAGGAACGGCGCCGAAACTAACAAATCCAAAATAAAATGCTCGAGCCTTTCTCCATTGTCATAACTATAACTGCCGGTCAAATCACATGTCTTTCTAAATCTTGGCAGATACAAATGCCCTTTGCCAATCGTGTCAGCTGTAAAGCACCTTTGTATCTCGTCATACATAGCCAATCTTTCGGCTTTAAAGCTTATTGTGAAGTTTTCGTCAGCGACAATCTGCTCAAAGTTACGCTGAAGGTCCACCAATTCCGTCGACTCAATTTCGTACTCACCTACAATATCCCGAATAGTGCGAATAGCTAAGGCCTCAAGAGCAATTCCTACAAGCTGTTCAATCAGGGTCTTGTCCCCTCTTATATGTTGGCCGAGGCGGTAACAGGATTTCATACCATCAAAAGCATCTTCGAAACGTCCTTGCGCGGCACTTAACCAGATTCGCCATCGCAAAGAATAGGCCAAATTGCGAAAGTCGGAAAGATTAGGCAGGAGAACACCCAACATTTCGGCTGGGTTTTCAGGGTCGGATTCATAGGTTCGCCAGTAGTATGGCCTTCGCGAGCCTTCAATTATAAGCTCCAGAGCATCGTTGTGCTCCCGGAGCCATTTTTCAGCCATGTTTCTTTGCTCAGCGGTAAGCTCACTATATTTCTTTCCCAAGAACCGATTCTTTGCCAGGAATGGGGAAAGCACCTTGGACACTTCGTCTTGGATGTTTTTTCTTTCTTCCTGGAAATTCAAACTGTCTCTATTTGAAAACAGTCTATCAATTTTCTTGGCCAGCAGTTCAACTTTGCGCGGAAATCTCTCATCAACAACTGCCTGGTGGTTTTTAGCAAAGAAAATAAGAAAGTCATCTGACAGCTCTTTATATAAATCAATCGCCTTATGGTATAATGGGGCTGCATTTAGAGATTCATCGGCTGCCGGTCTGACAATTCTGTTAAGCTCAGCAACATAGTTTGTCGTGATAACCGGCTTGCCGGTCAAAAACCAGACAACATAAACGATAAAACATAAAATTAACACGCCGACGGCTTGAAATGTCCTTGCAACCACCGTTCGCCAGAGTGGTCGGCAGCGTTTCTTGGCCCGGCGTAATAAGACAGCAAGCAATTTCACATCGCCGAACTCGGCGATTAACTGCTGGGCTTTCTGCTCTTTTTCCTCATCCGTTGCATAATCTTTTAGTTCATCTTCAAAATGCGCTGCTAACTCGGCCTGTACATCCTGCGTAACTTTGCGGCGGTAACGCATCTTTCTTAAAACCTGTCTTATAAACTCAGCGGCACAGGCGGGAAGATTTTGCAAATCGGTTTTTTTATGTCCCTTTGCCATAATGTCCTCGCATATCGGATTGCGTCATGTGCACCCCCGGTGAAACTGGGGGCTAAATACAAGTTAGGCTGGTGCAAGTGCTCCGCCGAAGACAAGATTTAAGCCGGCTGTCAGTTTCTCAAGCTGAGCCTTTTGCTTTACAAGCTGGCCTTTGCCCTTGCTGGTGATCGAGTAATATCGTCTCTTTCGGCTGGATTTGTTTGACTCCCACTTGCCCTTTATAAGTTTCTTGGCCTCGAGATTATAAAGCAAGGGGTACAGGGTCCCTTTGCCGAGCGTCAGGATATCGCCGCTGCGCTGTTCGATTGCCTGGCTCAATTCGTAGCCATACATTGGGCCGCGAGAAAGAATCTCCAGAACAACCACCGGTGCAATTCCTTTTAATAGCTGGCTTTCAAATTTCATAAAAATCTCCTTTTTCAACATTTGGTCTTGCGTCTTGTGCCTTATGCCTTGCTTTGCATATTATGTTATACAAACTATACAGTGTCAAGGAAAAAAACTTGAAATTCTTGATTTTTTTCTAATTTGGTCGGCGGTGCAGATTAGTGCTTAATTTGCTTGCAGAATCACTTTTTGGTTGTAAAATAGTTGAAAATTGCTCAAAAGGCTGCATTGTGTAAAGCCGAAGTGGGCAACGCGAGATACGCTATCGAATCCGGAGCAGTGGCCGAGCGGTTTAAGGCGACGGTCTTGAAAACCGTTGTACCGAAAGGTACCGGGGGTTCGAATCCCTCCTGCTCCGTTTTATTCGTATTGCGTGGTGCATATGGGGTATCGCAAAGCTCCGAGCAGTTAACGTGAAGAGAGGATTCGAACCCGAGGGGGTCTGGGGGAGAAGCTCCCCCAGGTCGTCGGGGTGACAGGAGCGAAGCGACGCCAGAGGGGCAGAGCCCCTATGGAAATGTGCGAAGCAAATTTGGGTTCTAAGCCGAAGGCTGGAATCCCTCCTGCTCCGTTTTTTTCGTCGCGCGTATCGCGTGATGCGTATTGCGTGGCGGACGTAGTAGTTTCAACACCCCCAAACAAGTTTGAGGGTGCCACCCGGCCATTATGGAGATTGCAGAAATGCATATTGATTCATATCAATTCGGCAAGATAGTTATCGATGGGGTAGATTACAGCAGCGATTGTTTGATCCTCGGTGACACTGTCCAGAGCAATTGGTGGAGAAAGCAAGGCCATTCGTTATCGGCTGAGGATTTGCCAACTGTTCTTGCAGCGAGGCCTTCAGTTTTAGTAGTCGGCTGCGGCGCATCGGCCCTTATGAAAGTCTCTGAGGAAACCAGGCAGGCTTTGCAGGAACATAATATCCAGACCGAAGCGCTCGATACCCACAAGGCCGTCGAGCGGTTCAATGAATTATCACAGAAGGGGGTAAACGTCGCTGCTGCACTGCATCTAACCTGCTGATGTGCTCTTTGCGGCCGGGCTATTTCTCGGATTTTTTCTCGGGTTTTGTCACTTCGCCGGTCATGGGGACAAATCGGACCGGCATGACATTGCTCTTATGGAGATTGCCCTTTTTATCCTTTGTGATCAAGACCAGAAACTGAAAGCCGTAGGGACTGCCGCAAGGCAGGATCATTCTGCCGCCCGGCTTTAACTGCTCAATCAGCGGTGGCGGCACACGACCAGCCGCGGCCGTGCCGATTATCGCGTCAAATGGGGCCTTGTTTGGCCATCCAAAGTAGCCGTCGCCGGCCCTGACAAATACGTTCGGGTAGCCGAGTTTCTTCAGGCGCTCTTTAGCGGATTTTGCAAGCCCTTCGACAATCTCGATTGTATAGACCTGCTGTGCAATCTCGGCGCAGACCGCCGCCTGATAGCCCGAGCCGGTGCCGATTTCGAGGACTTTGGAATTCGGCTTGAGCTTTAAGGCGTCGGTCATAAAGGCAACGATGTAAGGCTGGCTGATGGTTTGGTCGTAGTCGATGGGCAGTGGGTTGTCGATATAGGCAAAGCGCTGCTCGGTCGGCCGGACGAAGGCGTGCCGCGGCACGATTCGCATCGCCTTTAGGACATTGGGGTCGTTGACGTCCCGCGCCTGGATTTGCCTCGTGACCATTCTTGCACGCTCTTTGACACGCTCCTTAAAGGCCGGATGCTTGTGGTCGGGACGCAGCGGTTTCTTATCGTTTGGGTCTTTTGGCTCCTGCTCGGGCTGCTGGTTCGGCTCGGCAGGTGCCTGATTGGCATCAGCTTCTTTTTCTTCGTTTCCCGAAGCAAGAACAGGCTCAGGTTCCTTTGCACAGTTAATCGTAAAGATAATCGTAAATAACGCCAGCGCTATGAGCAAAGACAGACCCAAATACATCCACTTTTTGAGCAATTCCGGATTTTTTGCAGCCATTTTCTTAGCTACCTCCACCTGAATTTTTAATCGCTCTCGGTACGACGATGTCTCGCCTGTCAGTAACTAACCGATATTATACTATATCTGTAAAGAACAACCGCAACTTAATCTTTTTGTCAAGCGGTTTTTTGGACTCGCTGAACGACTCAAGCCCGCCGTCCGTCTGGCGGGCAAGCTTGAGTTTATAGGTTTTTTGGGATTTTTTTGGGTTCTTTGCACGTAGCGGGCAGCCAAACCGAAAAAAATGACTCAAGACAGTAGTAATTTCAGGGCAGATTTGGTATCTTAGCGAAGTAGATAGGCTTGCACAGTCTTGCCTGCATAGAATAAATAAGTGGGGCAGCGTCCAATGGACGATAGCGAGCGATTCGAACAACTTGTCAATGGCGGCTATTGCTGCATATCTATCGTTACCCATGAAGAACGGTACGCACTGGAAATCATACGTCAGGCGGCACTTGGTCTAAAGCGTAGTATGTGGATATGGTCTGTTGCCGGTGGCGTCAGAGAGGGCTTGCTGAGCGATAGCCCTTTCATAGCTGATACTGAAACACCTACCGTCGCGCTTTGTCACCTTGCTGATGTAAAAGAAGGTTCTATTTGCGTAACCCTTGACCTTGCTGAGCATCTTAAGGGGGGGCTGACGTTGCGGGCTCTCCGTGACCTTATTGAGCATTTCGAGAAAAATGGCAGCACGCTCGTGATGATTGACAGCGACGACAAGCTGCCCGAGGTCGTCAGGTCTTATGCCAGGCCCTTTGAAATTTCTTTTCCCAACCAACAGGAGTTAAAAGACATTGTCCGTAAGACATTGCGGCGTTTCCACCGCAAGAAGCCCATCGAGGTCGGTATCACGCAAAAGGGCCTGGATACGATTGTCCGTAACCTTCGTGGCCTGACCCGCCGTCAGGCTAAACGCATTATTATTGATACTGTCGCCGACGACAGCCGCTTTGACGACAATGATATAAACCTCGTAATTGCGAGCAAACGGCGGATGATTCAACGGGGCGGTTTGCTTGAGTACATCCAAATACCTCTGGACCTGAGCGAAATCGGCGGCATGAGGCGACTGAAGAAATGGCTCAGCCAGCGTAAAGACGCATTTAGCTCCGAAGCCGCGGAGTTCGGCCTTGAAGCCCCAAGAGGCGTGCTTATGCTCGGCGTGCAGGGTGCCGGAAAAAGCCTCTGTGCCAAGGCTATCGCAACCGCCTGGCACCAGCCGCTCTTGAGAATGGACCCCGGAACTCTATTTAACAGTTACATTGGCGAATCTGAGCGCAACCTCCGCGAGGCACTGCGGCAAACCGAAATGATGTCACCGGTAGTTCTGTGGATTGATGAAATCGAAAAGGGCTTTGCCTCCGCCGCCAGCCAAAGTACCGATGGGGGACTGTCCAAAAGAATGTTTGGCACGCTGCTGACCTGGCTGCAGGAGCGCGAAGCGCCGGTATTTGTCGTCGCTACTGCCAATGACATCGAGGCCCTGCCCCCCGAACTTCTGCGCAAAGGCCGGTTCGACGAGATATTCTTTGTTGACCTGCCCAGCCCAGATGTGCGGAGGGAAATATTTACTATTCATCTGAAGAAACGTAAGCGGGACCCCGAGAAGTTCGATCTGGGGGCATTGGCCGAAGCATCTGAAGGTTATAGCGGCTCTGAAATAGAGCAGGCCGTCGTATCCGCCCTGCATGGGGCGTATGCGGACAAAGCCGACCTAAACACAGAGCGGATTCTCTCGGCCTTGAGGGCTTCGCCGCCGCTTTCGGTAACACTGGCTGAAAAGGTCCAATGCCTGCGGGCCTGGGCTGAGGACAGATGCGTCCCGGCTGATTGAAAAACAGGCCAGGAAGCTTTGGGCTTTTATCTGTTTGCTTTTCCGTCATAATGGGCTCGTTAATGGAGGGGGCCAAAATTTTGCAAAAAAACCCCTTGCAAGGCCGGTGATAGCCCCTATAATTATCTAACAGTATCGCGTTAATCGCGAAGCCAAAGAGCGAGATACGAGATACGAGCGACGAGATACGAACATGCGGGTGTAGCTCAGTGGTAGAGCGTCACGTTGCCAACGTGAATGTCGTGAGTTCAAATCTCATCACCCGCTTTGTTGGGAAATAATGTAAAGGATCACAGATATAGTATCGGCGAGTTACCGGCTAAGCATAGTTTGGCGTTGGTTTCCGATACGCTCGAGTCCGGCACCATAATGGTGCGGGGTGAAAAACCGCGAAGATTTGGCTAAGGCCCGCTGCTTCGCTTTTGTGGAGCAAAACGGCGGGCTGATGCCTTTTTTGTTTATTATTTCAGAGCCGCACCCGCTTGCGCAGGTGTAAACTCGTCCCCGCGAAAGCGGGGGGCACAATCGTTTGGGAGCACCAAAATGGCCGAAGAAGAACAAGCCACAGAGACGAAAAACGAAGCCCAGGAAGAACAAGCTACAGAGACGGAAAACAAAGAAGAACAGCCGGCAGCATTGAAAAACACGGTGACAATCGAAGAAGCGGGACCCTGCAAAAAAAAGGTCTTTATAGAAATACCGCAGAAGTCAATAAAAAATCTCACCGATGAAGAATATAAGAATCTGCGCAAAGAAGCGCTGGTGCCGGGCTTTAGAAAAGGTCGAGCACCTCGCCGACTGCTCGAAAAGAGATTCGGCAAAGAAACATCGGAGCAGATCAGGTTGAAGTTGCTGGCCGATGCCAGTGAGTCGGCCGTCAAGGACAACGAGCTGCAGACCATAGGCGAGCCCGACATTGACTTTGAAAACATAGAGCTGCCGGCCGAAGGCCCGCTGAAATTCGATTTTGAGGTCGAGGTGCGTCCTGAGTTTGACTTGCCGCAGCTCGAAGGTATTGTGGTAACCAGAACAAAACTGCAAGTTTCCGATGAGCAAATCGACAGGGAGATTGAGCGATTACAAAGATGGTCGGGTGTATGGACACCGAGGAAGGACGAAGTTGTTGAGCTTGAAGACCAGATAATTGCCGATGTTGTTCTAAAGACCGAGGCGGTTGAAGAGCAGCAGAAACTCGACAACGTTGAGATACATGTAAGGCAAAATGGTTTTGTCGACGTAATCCCGGTTGAGAAGCTCGACGAATTACTGGTAGGTGCCAAGGCCGGAGACACCAGGCAGACGAGCGTCGAGGTCCCAAAAACGTATTTCAGAGAAGAATATCGCGGCAAAAAAGTAGATGTCCAGGTCACCATCAAAGATATCAAATGGCTCAAACCGGCTGAGTTAGACGAAAACTTCCTCCGGAGAATCGGGGTCGAAGACCAAGACGAGCTGCGCGAAAAAACCCGTGATATGTTGCAAAGCCGGTTAGAGACACAAGGACGAACGGAAATGTCCGAGGAAATCTACAAGTACCTGCTCGACAATACCGATTTTGACCTGCCCGTAGATGTCGTTGCTGAGCAGGCAACCACGCTGCTGCAAAGGCAATATACCAACCTGATTATGCGGGGGCTCTCCCGCCAGCAGGTCGAAGAGCATATGGAGCAATTGCGGGCCGGTAGTGAAGAACAGGCCAAAGAACAGCTAAAAACGTTCTTCATAATGGATAAAGTTGCCGATAAGCTCGAGATTAAGGTCAGCGAAGAAGAGATTAACGGCCATATCGCCCAGTTAGCCATTCAGCGAGGACAACGGCCCGAAAGGATGAGAGAGGAAATGGTACGCGACGGCTCGTTGGCTCAGTTCAGCTTGGAGGTGCGCCAGAATAAGTGCATCGCTAAATTGCTCGAAACAGCGAAGATAACGGAGAAAAAACCCGAAAAGAAAGCCAAAAAAACCAGGAAAACCGCCAAGAAATCGGCGAAAAAAACCGCTGAAAAAGCGGCCGGGGCTGAAAAAAAACAACCCTCAAAAAAAACAAAGCAATAGCTAAACCCCGTTAGCCGGACCCCGCTCCGCCAGGCTCGGCGCCCAGACGGGCGGGAACCCGGATTCTATAACGGGCAATATATATGCAAAAAGGGGAATTTTTAACGGGCTAAAAAGAAAATCAGCGGGTAAAAATATCCGATTAAGAGTGTATCCGGCTTGCCAAGTGCCGGACGAGATGCGAAACACGAGTTACAAAATACGAATTTCATAAAGGAAGCAGTGAATGTCTATTGAACAACCAGGAAGAAAAATCGTGAAACATTTGGAAGCATACGACCAATACGGCCAGTATCAGCGCTACCGCCAGATGAGTCTCGATGATATGCTGCTGGAGAACCGCATTGTGTTTCTGATAGGGGAAATATCATATCAAAGGGCTGCCGAGGTCATTATGAAGATGCTGTATCTGGACAACCTCAAGCGTAGCACAGAAATCAGCCTATACATCAATTCCCCGGGCGGCAGCGTTGACGATACGATGGCCATTTACGATACCATACGTTTTGTTGGCTCCCCCGTTGCGACCTACTGTATCGGCAGGGCTCAGTCCGGAGCTGCGGTAGTACTGGCAGCCGGCACAAAGGGCAGACGACACGCCCTTCCGCACGCTAAAGTTATGCTCCACCAGGTCTGGGGTGGTGTTAGCGGCCAAGCGGCCGATATCAAAATACAGGCCGAAGAAATACTCAAAGCAAAAGCTATGATAAACGAAATTCTTGCAGAACACACCGGCCAGCCCATCGAAAAAATCGCCGCTGAGACTGAAAGAGACAGATATATGACCGCCGAGGAGGCTAAACAATACGGCCTTATCGACGAGGTGCTGCGAAAAGAAGATAAAGAAAAAAAAGCAAAAAAGGACAGCAAAAAGAAAAAAGACAGCAAATAGCCAAGTGAGACCTACATGCTGTATCAGAAAGGGCCTTAAACAATCAAGGAATAATGGAAATGAGCGTAAATCAAAATCTGGTGCCGATAGTAATTGAGAAAAGTGGTCGAACCGAACGTGCTTACGATATTTATTCGAGACTGCTGAAGGACAGAATAGTCTTTCTCGGCGGGGCGCTTGATGACGCAACCGCCAATTTAATCATCGCTCAGATGCTGTTTCTGAGCAACGAAGACACCAAGAACGACATTCATCTCTACATCAATTCACCCGGCGGAGCAATCACATCAGGGCTTGCAATCTATGATACTATGCAGTTTGTGCGTTGTGACGTCGCAACCTATTGTATTGGGCAGGCGGCGAGTATGGCAGCGGTGTTACTGGCCGGCGGCAAGGCCGATAAGCGGTTCCTGCTGACAAACAACAGAATTCTTCTCCATCAGCCCCTTATCACAGGAGAATTGATCGGACCGGCTACCGACCTGGACATCGAAGTACAGGAAATACTGCGGCTGCGCACGCGGCTTTATGATATATTGGCCAAACATACGGGACAGACTACCGAGAAAATTGAAACCGATTGCGACCGGAATCTCTGGCTGGACGCTGCCGAGGCAATCGAATACGGATTGGCCGACAGGGTGCTGCAAAAAGTACCCGAAATTGTCAGGGAAGAAACACGTGAAGACTAAAAACACAAAGCCAAACGCTAAATGCTGTACGCTATACGCTATCTTCGCCGCATGCCTGCTCATTCTTACCGCCGGCTGTGAAAACGCCAATAAGAAATCGCCGTTGGCCGAGCAAATTCAACAGCTAAAGCAGGAAAAAACAGAACTAACACGCCAAATCGAACGGTCCGAAAACGAAAACGAACAACTACAGAAACAGATACTTGTCCTCTCCGGCTTGCCCGAGGAGGCCAAGGCCGAAAATCTCTATCGCCTCCAAAGAATCAAGGTTACCCGGTATACTAACTTTTACGACAAAGACAAGGACGGTCAAAAGGAAAAGCTGATTGTCTACATCCAGCCGCTCGACGAAGAGGGTGACATAGTAAAGGCGACCGGGGCCGTGGACGTCCAGCTCTGGGACCTGAACAAAGAGGCGAACCAGGCCTTGCTCGGCCAATGGCACGTAACGCCGGACCAGCTGAAAAAGCTCTGGTTTGCCACATTAATAACCATTAATTACAGACTCACCTTCGACGTGGCCGACAAAATCGAGAACATCCAGGAGCCTCTGACAGTCAAGGTTACCTTCACTGATTACCTGACCGGCAAAGTCTTTAAAGAGCAAAAAGTAATAAAACCACAGTCAAGCTAAAATTTTTTAGATTTTCTCCTAATCTACCCCTGCCATCCAACTACCTTTTGCAGACCCAAGACGGCTTCATAAAATACCGATTACCGAATGTAGCGAAGATTTTGCAAAGTGCAAAAGACTATGCTATGTAACCCAATTATATATACTAATTTGGGTTACATAGCTTATTAAGCGTACTTGATTTATTAAGCATACTTGTTTTTATCGGGTCGTCGGCCGCGTCGGACTATGACCTACACTATTCTCTGTCAAAGTTCGCTTCAAATCAATCGCTGACGACCCAATTCCCCCTTGCGAAGATTTTCCAAAGTGCAAAAGACTGTGCTATGTAACCCAATTATATATACTAATTTGGGTTACATGGCTTATTAAGCGTGCTTGACTTATTAAGCATACTTGTTTTTATCGGGTCGTCGGCCGCGTCGGACTTTGGCCTACACTATTCTCTGTCAAAGTTCGCTTCAAATCAATCGCTGACGACCCAATTCCCCCTTGCGAAGATTTTCCAAAGTGCAAAAGACTATGTTATGTAACCCAATTATATATACTGATTTGGGTTACATAGCTTATTAAGCGTACTTGACTTATTAACTCAAACTGGCCGATGTTGAACCAAATATTGCTGTAAGTGCTGCTTTGGCAAGAGCATAACACAATTTGTCATTCCTTCGCTGTGCTCGAGGACAGGTCTGAGCGCAACGAAGTGGAATAAGCCGAAGCCCTGAGCAAAGCGAAGGGGAAGAATCTCACTGCCGGTAGATGCGATTATTCTTTGCTAAGGCCAGAT
>JAUXAL010000109.1 GCA_030619925.1 Phycisphaerae bacterium
GCCGGGGAGCATGTCGATTTGGGCCGTGTCGGCAGGGGTGGGGAGTGTACCGGTGTCCCAGTTTGTTGGTGTGCTCCAGAGGTGGTCGGGACCAGCATCGGTCCAGATCACGTCAGCAGCTTGAACATCACATACCAGGCCTAGCATCAAAACAAAAGAAATTAGATAAGCCAATTCTTTAGACATAATAGTCCTCCTTCAAAAAAGAGCAATATGAGCGGTTAATTGAAATGCAAAAATCTTTACTCTGTGGCGCAATAGCTCCTCCTCAATCGAAAAACTACAAATATTCCACAGGTCACAGGAGCGAAACATAAGGACCTAATCTATTCTACCTTATACCAAATTAGCCACCTTCCCGTCAAGGAAAATCTCTGGACGAGACCTGCAGAAAATCGAAGGAGAGGTTGACGCCTACAACAGACAAAGATACGAACATTACAAGAAAAAACCGCAATCCCCATCAACACAAGGAATTCTGCACGCTTTAGGAAAATTATGCGGGATAGAGTTCGGATTTCAATAGGAAAAAGGATGGCCAAAAAGGTGCTTTTTGGCCGTTTTTTGTTGATTTTTGTTTGGAATTATGTTAAAATGCATCTAACTATGGATGGTTCATAGTTCATAGTTCGTAGTTCGTAGAAAACAGACAATCGTCAATCCGGGGGCCCTCCTGATGGTCATCATCTCACAAAAAACCGTCGAACCCGGCTTTTTTGTCATATCAGGCGGAAATCAGGGAAAGAACTACGAAGTTTTGACTGCTTTTATGCAAAACAAAGCCAATTTCCGAAAAAGTCAAGTGGACGTAAGTCTGTATAATACAACGGATTATGAAAGAAAAAGCAATTGGACACTTGGTGAAAACAAACCCAATTCAAACCCAATCAAACCCAATTTCCGAAAAGCCCAAATGAATGTAAACTCACTTATAACAAAGGGTTACAGAAAAAAAGATGATTTCGCAGTCCGAAAAAACAAACCCAATTCAAACCCAATTTCCGTAAAGCCCAAAATGAGCGCAAACTCACTTTTAACAAGGGAATATGAGAATAAATCCGCTCTGCGGCTGCGGGAAAACAAAGCCAAACAAAGCCAAATGCCGGCCTCTGGCGCCAAATTCGAAGTACTAAGCTCTAAATCCGAAAAGGCTGAACGGCGTCAGCGGGATTTACATGATTTCTGTGAGTCGGCCGCCGCTTTTGTCGGATGCGGGCATGACTTTGACGTCCAGTCCGCGCTCGTTGGGCAGTGGGCCCTCGGGATCGATGCCGAGCAGGGCGTACATGCTGCCGATCAGGTCTTGGGGATACACGGGCCGGTCGGTCACATCCATACCCTTTTCGTTCGAGGCCCCGACGACATGGCCGCCCTTGAATCCTCCGCCGGCAACCAGGGCACAGAAGCATTTGCCGTGGTGCGACCGGCCGCCGTTCCAGGGCGGGTCCCACTGGATTTTCGGGCCTCGTCCAAACTCGCCGCTCCACCATATGATCGTGCTGTCAAGCAGGCCGCGGTCGGTCAGGTCCTGCAAAAGCGTGGCCAGCCCGGCGTCCATTTCCGGCAGCTTGCGGCGCATGGTTTCGAAGTGCTGTTTGTGGGTGTCCCAACCCTTGTAATTGATGGTGACGTAGGGTACGCCGTGTTCGACCAGCCGGCGCGCCATAAGGCAGGACTGACCAAACGTGTTACGGCCGTACCGCGTCCGGATTTCGTTTTTTTCCTCCGACAGGTCGAACAGCTTCCTGGCGTCGCCGAATATCATGCCGTAAGCATTTTCCTCGCAGCGGTCGAGTCTTTCGAATTGCGGGTTTTCCGGCATGGCCTTGCCGAGCGAATCGAGGGTATGGAGCAGCTTGCGACGGTTGCGCTGGCGACTGTCGGAGATACCTCTTGCGACAATCCCTTCCACTACGAAGATGGTCTGGTTGGGATCGCCGCCGGTGGCGAACGGTTTGTATCGCTGCCCCAGAAAACCTGCTTCGGAAAAACGGCCTTGAGGCTGGGTCAATACGATATACGGCGGGACGAGCCCTTTATAACCATGATCATATCCCTTGAACAGGGACACGACAGCCCCGACACAGGGATAAACCAACCTGCCGGGCTCGCGCCCGGTCTGCACTATGTAGGACGCCGTTTCATGCGAGTTAATACCGTGCGTCATGCTGCGGATAATGGAATACTTGTCGGCCTGCTGTGCCAGCAGCGGCAGCATTTCGCCGATTCGAATGCCGTCCACATTGGTGGGGATCGGCTTTTTAAAAGGGCCGCAATAGTCGTTGCCCGCGTCCGGCTTGGGATCGAAGGTGTCCAGATGGCATGGGCCGCCCCACATCCATATCTGTATAACCGACCTGGCCTTGGGACGTAGAGCCGCAGACCTCGCCGGTCGGCTGAAAGAATCGGTCAGTGCCAGTCCGGCCGCTCCGAGAAGCCCTCGTTTCAGCGCTTCACGCCGAGTGATAAAGTTTGTTGTTTGTTGCTTATTCATATGACCGTTTCCTCGCTTTTAATCGGATGGCCAGAGGGGCGGTATCCGACCGGTTTAATGCCGGTACAAAAATTCCTTTGTGTTGATCAACGCCCATACCAGATCGTTCGTAGTCTGTCTGGTGCTTGTTCCCTTGGTTTGAAAGTAACCTTCCGCGGCGGCTACTTCAGTCTGCGTTGGATAACGCGATAGAATGTTCAGATAGATCATGCTAATCAGCGTGCGACGGTTTCCCTTGGCGGTCTTGATCAGTCTATTCAACCGCTGGCTGCGTTCGAGCTTGCTTTGAATATGGGTTGAATTCAGCAGGTGCAACCGCTGCGCGTCCGTGGGGTCATTGTTGCGTTCCGATTCCAGGCCTGTATCGCGAGCCGGACGGCCGAACATTTCGAGGAACTGGCTGGTGATGCTGCCATCCGCCAGCTTGATGGATCGATTTTCTTCCGGAATGAAGGTGAAAGGTTCCGGAATAGCGCTTGAATAACTCTCCCGGGTTCCGGAAATCCAACACAGGGCATCGACCAGCACTTCGGCATCCAGCCGACGCACCGGATAATACGCGAACAGGGCCCCGGCATCGGGATGGTCACTGCGTGGAATCGAGGACTGCTGATAGGTGCGGGAATTGAGAATCAGGCGATAAATATGCCGCAGGTCGTAGTCGGCTTTCACCAGTTCCTTTTCCAGATGGGTCAGGAGCTGGGGATGGACGGCAGGATTATCCGGCCGGATGTCATCCGGCTCGTGGATGATCCCGCGGCCCAGCAGCCAGGCCCAGATACGATTGGCGATATTGCGTGCGAACCACGGGTTGTCCGGAGTGACCAACCAATCGGCAAAGACCGCGCGGGGGTCCTCACCCGGCTGGATCTGCACAGTGACGCCATCGGGAAAAACGGCTTTCAAAGGGTCAGCCGGCGCAGGATCCAAGCAAACGATTTCTTCTTTCCACTCGGCCGTCGTCTTGTACGCTACGCGCGAGAAGAAAGCCTCCATGCCGGAACGGCGGGCCTCGGGCCATTTTTCCAGACGCACCCCCATAAACGTCAGGGCCACCGCCCCCGCGATGGCAGAGGGTTCCTGCCCTTGAATCGCACGATAGAAATTAACCTGCGGCACGCGAAAATTGCTGCCGCTCGAAGTCAATAACTTGCGGACAAATTGATCATAAGGCATGTTTTCCCGGAGGCAATCGTGAATCCAGCGATGATAGGCCTGCACCGCGTTGGGCCACAGATTGATGGGAAACTCCGCCTTGACCCGCAGCAGATCGCACCACTTCAGCGACCAATAGTCGGCAAACTCATCCCGCTTCAGCAGGGCATTGATCAGTGCGGCACGCTTGCGGGGACGACGGTCCTTCAAGAAACTGCGTACCTCCTGAGGCTCCGGCAACGAGCCGTTCACATCCAGATACACACGCCGGATGAAGACCTCGTCAGAACACAGGTTCGCGGACTCGATGTCCTGCTTGCGCAAGGCCGCCATCACAAGGGTATCGATACGATTATTGCTCGTCCCAGTGTACTTCTTATTGCTTTCAAATTGTCCAAAGCGTGCCTGGCCCGGACGAAGCTGGGCAAAAAGAGGTACACACATAGCAAGTATCAGGAGCAAAACGACTGTAGAGCTATTCTTTCTCAGTATTTGAACTCTGTGCATAAACCGACATTTCCCATATCAACCCGCCGTGGGTTGGGCGGGTCAACTGCAATTAAGCACTCCTTCACACGTAACGACCTATAATACCAGAATCTCGTTCAGATTTCAACTGTTTCTTGCTCAAACTCAGGGCTTTTACCATAAGCTCTTCCGCAGCAAATCGTTGTGAAGCTGAAAAAATGTGTCTATCGCTTAAGCTAAGCCGTACTTTCGCATGTATGTCACGACAATCGTAGACCGGCCAGGGTTGTTCGCTTTGATCTTTCCGGTTTCGCTGACCGCGGCTTTTTCGCGCGGATGAATGTTTGTACGGGCGGTTCGCGAACCACCCCTACAAATAATGATTCTGAGGCGGAATGCTTGTTACCTGACCCCAAGTTGCTGCCTTTAATAGATAGAGCAGAAGCTTAGGATATACCTGCTCGCGTGGAAATAGGCGTAGGATAAGGTCGGCCCGCCTTCCCAGCTACGGCTCGGGCCTTCGCCGAGACGAGCGGCGGGCGAGTAGTTTAGCCTGTCGGTCTGACACAATCGCCGAGGAAAGGAGATGTATTATGTCAACGCTAAAATACCGAAAAAATGCTAAGATAGCCTTTGTAACACTAACTTTGGCCCTGATGCTGTTCGCCGAGCCCATTTTAACGGAAGGAGCGCCTAAGAAGAGCAGCGAATCGGGCGCCGGCAGACAAAAAAACCGGCAAGCTGCAAAGTCCTCCTCTGCGCGAAGAATCCAGCGATCCCCCAGTACAAGTAGAACTCCCACCAAAGTTACTGTTCCGTCGCGATCCAGTAGATCTTCAATCAGGGCAAGTACTTCAAGGCCTTCAAGCCGAAGTAGTTCCAGCAGAACCATTAGACCCAGCGTTCGCCTACCCAGCGGGATAATACACAGCCCTCAACCCCGTAGAATGACACCCAGCCGTCCTACTACCCTACGACCCCCAATCGCCTCTGGCACTCGCCCCGTTAGAAGTAAGACGGCAATTTCTAACGGGGCTCGCAAACCATTCAGCAGCCCTCTTTCACCCCGCCCCGGCGGGGCGGGGCAAGGCAGAAAGCCGGCAGGAGCCAGTTCCGGTGCGGGAAAACAGGTATCTACAAGTTCAGGTAATCGTTTAAGCTCGGGCAGAACCTCGCGTATTGGCAGTCTAATCAGTACGAGAAAACCATTTGCCCCACGTACGCCAAAATCGCCAGCCACAAGCCCCGGTAATCGTTTAAGCTCGAGCAGAACTTCACGTATTGGCAGTCTAATCAGTACGAGAAAACCATCTGCCCCACGTACGCCAAAATCGCCAGCCACAAGCCCCGGTAATCGTTTAAGCTCGAGCAGAACTTCGCGTATTGGCAGTCTAATCAGTACGAGAAAACTATATGCCCCACGTACACCAAAATCGCCAGTTACAAGCCCCAGTAATCGTGTAGGCTCGAGCAGAGCTTCGCGTATCGGCAGCCTAATCAGTACGAAAAAACCATCCGCCCCACGTACGCCAAAATCGCCAGCCACAAGCCCCGGTAATCGTGTAAGATCGAGCAGAACTTCGCGTATCGGCAGCTTAATCAGTACGAAAAAACCGTCTATCGCTACTCCGGGCAAACTTGCTCACGGCAGCAGGCTGAAGGTTGGCAGCGTTAGAAGTAAGACAGCCACTTCTAACGAGGTTGACAGCACCAGAGCGGGGGAGAGGGACCCCAATTTGCAGCTACATAGCAAAATGGGAACCCGGAAAGATAGCTCTAAGGTCCTTAGAGGGGTTCCCCAAACGCGAAAGAATGCGTTTGGAGGCCCCAGACAACCCGGAGGAATTCGTAAAGAGCCTGAAAGGAGGGCAGAGGGTTCCCGCTCGTCTTGGCTCCGTGCTCCGGCAGGCTCCGCCCAGACGAGCGGCCAAGCCGAGACAGGCAAGGCGGCCCCCCAAATCAGCCGAAGAAGTAAAAACACAAGCCTGAGAGTCGTTGACGGAACATTGCGCGATTCAAGTGTGAAAAAGGTCCTTCCGGAAAATCGGCCAGCTATTGTAAAGACTGACGTAGCAAACAGGGCCCACAGAGGCGGCGGAACTCGTATGTCCCATCACGAAAGAACAAGGCCTTCTGGCGTGGTATATCACGACCGTCCCCATCAGGTAAGACACACCCCTCACTATCAGCACGCATACAGGGACCGGCACAACCAGCTGCGCCACAGATTCGTCTGGCCCACGTCTCGTTTTTCTTTGTACTACAGGCGAGGGCCGCACTTCACGTTTCGGTATGTCTATCCGTACTATAACCGCAAATACATCTTCGTCAGCTTGGGCGGCTACTGGCCGATGCGGTACAGGCATGTCCGTTATTACTGGTATGGCTGCCATCCTTACGTCTGGTACGGCTACTATCCCATCGCTCGTGAAGTAAGAAGCGGCACGTGCAACTATTACACCTATAACTATTACGGCATTGACGGTACTGTTGTATCTGAGCCCAGCCAGACAACAGACTATATCGGGCTCGTTGACCACAACACCTTTGCAGATGTTCGCGAAAAGTTGGCCCAGCAAACTCTCGAGCAACCAGACGAGGCGACCCTGGCCGACACCTTCTTCGAAGACGCTGTCAAAGCCTTCGAAGTCTGTGATTATGATAAAGCTGTTGACATGTTCGCCAACGCAAGCAAACTCGCACCTGATGATATGGTACTTCCCTTTGCCTATTCTCAGGCCCTTTTCGCCAAAGAGCAATATTCTCAAGCAGTTGAGGTTCTCCGGGCTGCTCTCCGCAAGGAGTCCCCAGGACTGACGAAGGATTCACCCGAAAAGGAAGGACCCCCGCTTCGCGAGGACCAGGAGGTCTTTTACCCTCGCGGGCTGTACCCGGATGACGATACGCTGTTTGAGCAAATTGACCGCCTTGCCGAAAAAGCCGAACTCTACAGCTTTGACGCGGACCTGCAACTTCTGCTGGGCTACCAGTTGCTCGGTATCGGCGAGATTGATGAGGCCCTGGAGCCGTTGCTGCGGGCCAGCAAGGATATGGAAAACGCAAATGCTGCTGCAACATTGCTTAAACTTCTGGAGAAAATCAAGGCCGAAAACAGTGAAAGCGAAAATGCTGACTAATAGCAAACAGAAGTCAGATGTCAGAAATCAGAGTCTGTCCTCTGTCCGTCAATGAAGGGTAGAGCAATGAGAGAGAGAAACTTGATGACATCTGCAGTGGTTATATCTCTTACAAGCTTGATGGTATCTGCCGTCCCCCACGACTTGCTGGCGCAAGCCGGCAGTGGGGGTAGGTGGCAGGAATTTGCGCTCTGGCCCTCAACCGATGATCAGGAAGCGCCTGACATCTACGGCAGCATCATAGTCTGGCAGCAGTTCGTTTATGAATATGGCGACTATGATATTTACGTTGCGGATATAAATAACTTAGCTGACCCATTGGTTCTTGTCATCGGCGATTCCAATGACCAAACCAGCCCTGCCATTTATGAAAATATCGTAGCATGGCAGGATTATGTAGTATGGGAGGATTCGGCAGACTGGGATATTCGCGCGGCCGATATCAACGGCCAAGCAGACCCCCAGGTATTTGCAGTTTCTAACCTCGCTTATAACGACGAGCAGAAGCCGGCAATTCACGGCAATACAGTCGTCTGGCAAGACGGTAATGCGGGAGATATTCATATTTACGGCGCCGATATCACCGACCCCAACAACCCGACGGAATTTCTTATCGCCGGCTTTGAGCTTGACCAGCAGAGGCCTGCTATATACAGAACCACCGTCGTATGGCAGGACAAGTTCTTTGGTGATTGGGACATTTTCGCCGCCGACATCTGGCAAAGAAACAAACCTGCAGAGTTTTCGGTCTCGCTCGTTGAAAACGACCAGAAGAACCCAGCCATCTGGGGCCATATAGTAGTCTGGCAGTCCAGGGCAATGCCCTGGACTGGATCAGACCCGCCGTTGGCGGGCTTTTTCGGCGATTGGGATATTTACGGAGCAGATGTCTCTGAGCCCAACGATCCGGTTGAGTTTGCAATTACCACGCACGAATCTTCGCAGATGAATCCTGATATAGAAGAAAACATAGTGGTATGGCAGGACTACCGAAACGAGAACTGGGACATATTCGGCTATAATCTTACGACGCGAAAGGAATTTCAAATCACGAATGATTCTCACGACCAGACTAATCCTGCTATTAGTGGAAAAGTGGTGGTTTGGCAGGACAATCGCGATGGAAATTCACAAGTTTATGCGGTGGTACTCGATGGGCCCGAAGTTGCACGGTGCGCATTTAGGATAGCTGGCGATGTTAACGGTGACTGCAAAATTGACTTTGAAGATTTTGCCATAATGGCCTCACACTGGCTCGAATGTTACCTCGAGCCGGTGGAAGCCTGCTGGTAATAGATGGGATAAAAAATTTATTGAAATTTGAAAAACAAATGAAACGAGCAATTAACTCCAGACACTCAAATAAGGCATTATCAACACCCCCAAACAAGTTTGAGGGTGCCACCCAAGTTTCATTAGTAATTCAAAGGTCAATAGGAACGGATTTTGTAGATTTAATTGGAGATGTAAAATGGCTAAGAATCTAATGACAATTCTAATCGTAGCGGCTGTGAGCTTCGGTTCATTGTTAGTTACCGGTTGTGAAAGCGATGCGCAGGTCGGCTCAGCTATCGGTGCTCTGGCTGGTGCCGGCATTGGCCAATTGGCGGGCGGCGATGCGGAATCAACTTTAATTGGAGCGGCAGTAGGCGGTGCCACCGGCTATATGCTTGGCAATGAAAGCGACAGGAGAAAAGCACAAGTCGAAAGGGCTTGCCTGCGCCGGGAGATGAACACTGTTATGGTGAAAGTTACTAACAGCAACGGTTCTATTGTACAGGTACCACTGAGAAAGCAAGGCGTTGGTTATGTCGGCACAAGAGGCGAATATTACAGCACCCTGCCAACCGAAGACCAGCTAAGACCGGTATATGGCTTTTAAGCCGCCCAGCGACCGCCTGGATACTCGATGCCAGATACCCGATACGAGAAATCGAGAATCGAAAATCGGGATTGAAAAGCTCGTGTTTTTGCGGTATGATTGCTGTTACCAACCGTCAAGTTGGTGCCTTTAATAGATAGGGCAGGGGCTTCTCGATGCTCGATTCTGGATGCTCGTAAAGACGAGAAAAAAGAATCGAGCATCGAGAAACGGGAATCAAGTATCGAGAAACGGGAATCGAGTATCGAGAAATGAACAGGCGGCTGCGAAATGCCTTGAAAGGAGTCGTGGACCCGGACATTGAACGGCGTCGCCGGGCAATGGAGCGTTTTGTGCGGGCCACGTTTGGAATGTTCATCAGGTACCTGTACCGCTACCTTGGTAACGAGGTAGAGTGTGAGGATGTGTTAGAAGATGTTTACGCAGATATGTGGGAAGACCCAACTCATTTGTGTGGCGTCACTACTGAGAGACAGTTGCTAAGAAATGTGTACCTATACTACATGCGGGACCACCTGAGAAAAATATACAGAGAAAGAAACCAGCATCTGAACTTATCGCAGGAAGGCCTGAAGAGGCTGATTGCCCCTGACATCGGTATCCTTGAAATGATGTCGGAAAATGAGCTTCAAGAAGCTGTTCGCCGGATGTTAAGTAAACTCAAGACACGCGAGCGAAAATGTATAGAGCTTTGGATGGAAGGTATGTCTAACAGGGCAATCGCCAATGAGCTCAACAAAACGGTTGACGCAGTTAAAATGCTTAAATTTCGAACCATACTGAAGCTTAGGAAATTGATGCGAAGGGAACAGGTTATCAGATGACCAGATGACCTGATTCCCTGATGACGAGGAGTGACAAACAATGTCCGACATAAACCGAACAATTGAAAAATTGCTGGATGACTATGCTGAGGCCCTGCGAGATGGTTGTATTCCGACGTTTCTGAAATCACTTACGCGCGAGGATGCGAAAAGGACAGCTTCTTCTCGGCAGTTTCAGGATGCCACAGAGATGGTGCGGATTCTTAATAGTGTTGCGTTCGCCGACAAAGCTGCGACCCCAACAAACCTTGATTCATTCATATCGCATGTCAATGCCGAGATCGCGTCTCGGCTGAAAAGAGCCAAGGCATTGTCGCGAGGCAGACGCGGGACTCGCGCGAAGCCCATCACTAAAATGGAAAAGACTGAGAAACCGATATGATTTTGGACTGCTACCAATGCTCGTCCTGCTATTTTGAGGATAAAGAGCCATCGTCACGGATAGATTCTTCAGCAATAGAAGTGCCGCAATCAAAGATGGTTTTTTCAGACGCGCTGGTGGTCTTTGTATGTATAGAAGTGTACGATAGCAAGAAAGAAGTGGAAGAAGCTGTAGAGGAGTTTGCTTCACTATCGGACCTCATAGGCAAGAGGCCGATTGTACTGTGTCCAAACGTTCATCTGTCTGTCGACAAAGCTCCCGAGAAGCAGGCTGTGTGGCTGATTCGCGAATTGGAAAAGATGCTTACTAATGAGGGCTATGACGTATGCCGCCTGTCATTTGGCTATCACAAGAAATACGGTATGGAGTGCAACGGCAACGTGGGCAGCGTCGTTGGCAGAAGGTTCTATGGTTCTGAGGAGAAGCAGTTTCTCAGACTCTTAACTCGGCTGGGTGTTTGTCCCCCGGAGACTCTGCCGGAGGATATGCCTTCTTGGGCGAAGACCCTGACCGAGCGCCGACTAAAGTTCTTGGGCAGCCGAAGGCAGGCTTACAATGTAGCAAAAAAAATGCTCCACGACCAGCTTGATACGACGGGCCACAGTGAGCTTTGGACGTGCATGCTGTTTGAAGGGGAAAGGCAGCCTGCGGACGATTATCTAAGCCTTCTGTACCGAATCATTGAGGAGTATCCGGATGTGACAGTAAACCGGGCACTGAATCTAAGCGTTCCTGACTTCGCCAAGGCCGGCCAATACCTTTTCCATAAGTATCCTCAAGCGATCAGGTCGGGTCGGCTTAAAATATATAACAGTAAAGTAACTGATTTAGAGTTCCTATTAACGAAAACTGCCGTTCTTCTTGCTCTCCCGCACAAATCTGAAAAATCGAAAGTTCATGCAGGGGAAATAGCGTTTGGTATCTACTGTAAGGATGAAGACTTTGCCAAGAACATGATTCAGTGGTACCGTACCTTTCTTGTCGATGCGCGATTTGGGTGGATCCGAACTGAGTCCGAATTAAACGCTACGATCAACGAATTGGAAGAAGAAATATTCCAAGACGGACGCGAATAGACTTTGAGAATTACCGGGGTTACCATCAGGCTCGGCGCCTATACGGGTTTTGCCATCTGGGTCCGCTGTCCAAATCGGCTTTAATACCAAGAGCATAGAATACCAGATTTAGGATCGAAACGGTGGATACGGTCGCATCTGTGGCTGTTGTTGTTGCTTACGTGGCGGTGCTTACATTTGTCGCAGTGCGCGCACGCGCTGCTCGTGAGTTTGAAGAGTTTTCTTTGGCAAGACGGGCACTTCCGCTGGCATTGGTATTTGGGAGTCTTGCCGCCACCTATGTGGGACCTGTGTTTTCAATCGGTTTTGTCGGCAGGGGCTTCAAGAGCGGTTTGCTTTTTCTTGGCATAGGATTGGCATACGCGTTCCAAAACATCCTGGTCGGCCTGTTCGTTGCCCCTCGTCTTAGGCGTCTCAAAGGATGCCACACATTAGGCGATGCCATAGGCCAGAAATACGACCGAAAGTGCCAGGTTCTGGCGGGCATTATCTCAGTTGGCTTATGTGCCGGCTTTGCTGCGGTTATGGCCAAGGCAGGCGGCGATGTGCTCAGGAGTATATTCGGTCTGCCGCATTGGTCGTCTGTGATAATTGTTGTCGGCATCACGGCGCTATACACGACGTTCGGGGGATTGCGGGCCAGCGTAATAACGGACGCCTTTCAATTCACCGCATTCTCAATTCTATTACCCTTGATGCTTTTATTAGTATTGATGTTCCATCTAAATGGGGGGGCGGCGACTTTTGTGAAGGAGGCATCAGCTGCCACCACAGCGGGATTCGGTTCCACATCGACTATTAAGATACTGGGCTTAGTAGCGGCCTTTCTGCTTGGCGAAACGCTGATACCCCCTTATGCAAATCGGGCCCTGGCCTCTAAAACAACCGGTGTCTCACGAAATGGCTTTGTATTGGCGGGTCTATTCAGCATCGTTTGGTTTATGGTTATGATAGCGCTTGGGATTGCAGCTCGCGGCATTGTCCGGGGGGATATAGAGGAGGACAAGGTTCTTCTGAAGCTGGTCGAATCAACGATGCCTGCCGCAGGTTACGCCCTTTTGATGGTGGTGTTGATCTCGATAATTATGTCGAGCCTTGATTCGCTTCTCAACGCCGGCGCCGTGGCATTTACCCAGGACATTGTCAAGCCTTTTGCAAAAGTACC
>JAUXAL010000129.1 GCA_030619925.1 Phycisphaerae bacterium
GTCGATATTGAGCTCGGTGACGGCTCGATACGTCACGGCCAGATCCTTCAGGTCGAGAACGACAAGGTGCTCGTCCAGGTCTTCGAGGGCACGCGTGGTATCGATGTCACCAGGAGCACCGTTCGGTTCTTAGCAAAGCCGCTGGAATTGGCCGTCTCGCCGGACATTTTAGGCAGGGTTTTCAGCGGCCTTGGCGAGCCGAAAGACGACGGCCCCGCCATCATCCCCGAAAAGCGGCTGGATATTAACAGCAAGCCGATTAATCCGTACGCCCGTGATTATCCGAACGAATTCATCCAGACGGGCATATCTTCAATTGACGGCCTGAATCCACTCGTGCGCGGCCAGAAGCTCCCCGTATTCTCAGGTGCAGGCCTGCCTCACGACCAGATAACCGCTCAACTCGCCCGCCAGGCAACGGTCCTCGGCAAGGGTGAAGAGTTTGCAGTTGTATTTGCGGCAATGGGAATAACCTTTGAAGCGGCACAATTCTTTATCGACGACCTGCATCAGACCGGTGCGATTGAACGTGCGGTTATGTTCATAAATCTTGCGAATGACCCCGCAATTGAACGAATAGCGACGCCGAGATTTGCGCTCACCGCCGCCGAGTACCTGGCCTACGAGCTGGATATGCACGTCCTGGTAATCTTGAATGACATGACCAACTACTGCGAGGCACTTCGCGAAATTAGCGCAGCGAGAAAAGAGGTCCCCGGCCGGCGAGGATATCCCGGCTATCTCTACACTGACCTGGCAACGGTTTACGAAAGGGCCGGGCGAATCAAAGATAAAAAAGGCTCCATTACAATGGTGCCGGTATTGACGATGCCTGAGGATGACAAGACCCATCCCGTGCCGGACCTGACCGGCTATATTACCGAAGGCCAGATAATTCTGTCCCGTCCACTGCACAGAAAGGCGGTCTCGCCGCCGGTTGACGTCCTGCCCAGCCTGTCGCGACTTAAAGATAAGGGCATCGGCGAAGGCAAAACGCGCGAAGACCACGCCGACCTTTACAACCAGCTTTACGCCGCCTACGCCCGCGGCAAAGAATGTCAGGAGCTGGCAACAATTATGGGCGAAGCCGCCCTGTCGGAAGAAGACAAGAAATATATGGAATTTGCCAATAAGTTCGAGGACAGATACGTCTCGCAGGATTACTATGAGAACCGCTCGGTTGAAACAACCCTCGACCTCGGCTGGGAACTCTTGAGCATGTTTGAAAATGTAGAACTAAAGCGTATCGATGTCAAACTTATAGATAAGTATATGCCAAAGTTCCGCAAAACGTAAAACCCCACACTTACGTGTGGGGAATGGATACCACACACGTAAGTGTGTGGAGGTAGAGGTAGGTATGCTAACTACAGTTAACGCTACACGAATGGAGCTATTAAGGCTGCGTAAGCGCGTGGCACTTGCCAGCCGGGGTCATCGTCTGCTCAGCGAAAAAAGAGATGAGATTTCCCGGCAGTTAATTCAGATTGCCAGGCAAATCCAGCCTTTGCGCAAACGTGTTGAAGCTGAACTGTTAGAGACGTGCCGGCGATTTATGCTGGCCCGTGCGACAATGGAGCCGGAAGATATAAAGGCCGCGCTCGAGGTCCCCACGAAGAAGTTCAGCCTGGCCATCGAGTTCGCCCGTATAATGAACGTAAAGGTGCCGCATCTGACCAAAGAAATCTCCGGCGAGATTATCTGTTACGGCTTCGCGACGACATCCGGCGAGATGGACGTCGCATTGTTAGCTTTAGAACGTGCTTTCGACCACTTGATTGAGTTAGCTGAGAAGGAAAAGCAGGCCCGCCTGCTGGCTATTGAGCTTCAGATGACTCGCCGAAGGGTCAACGTCTTAGAGCACGTTGTCATTCCCGAACTTCACGAGACTATCAAGTTCATTTTTGACAAATTAGCCGAAGCCGAACGCGACAACACCAGCCGCCTAATGAAAATCACCGACATTATCAGAGCGTAGTTCGTCGCTCGTCGCTCGCGCCTCGTATTTCCACTTCGACGTTCGGCGTTCCTTGCTCGATGTTCGATATTCTCTGCGGTCATTCCGAGCCCTTCGCTTTGCTCAAGGATAAACTCCGCGAAGAATCTCAACACCAATAGTCAATAGTAAATAGAAAACCTGTCTTGAGCAGGGTCGAAAGATAGTAAATTAGTGTGTCATTCCTGCGAAGCTTGTCCTGCCGTAAGGCGTCCTGCGGATCGCGAAAGCGGGGAGCGCAGCGGAAATCCGCCTTTGGCGGAATCAATTGAAAGGCCCGTCCTCGCGTGGTACCCGCGAGAGCGGGTAGCGGGGGATTTTTCGCTCCAAAGCCAGGGCGAAAAAACACCCCAAAATATCGTTCCTGGCTTTTGACAATAATTACAAAATTTATATGGCTTAACATGCCGATAAGTGGTAAAAGGGTGGATATTACAGGGCTCAAGGAGTAAATATGGCATCTGATAAGCTAAGAATGTACAAAACACCAAAATTCCGTAACCCCCGGCTATTAATTGGTTTCTCGGGCTGGATGGACGGCGGTGATGTCTCGACAGGAACGGTAAAGGGCCTTATTGACAAGCTCGGCGCCGAAAAATTTGCCGAGATCGACGCCGAGGGATTCTACATCTACAGCTTTCCCGGCTCAATGGAAATAACAGCATTATTTAGACCGCACACGAAGATAGAGAACGGCCTGATTAAATGGTTTGAGGCGCCGACAAATGCGTTTTACTGCAGCGAGGAAAACGATCTGATATTGTTCTTAGGCAAAGAACCTAATCTGCAGTGGGAAGAATTTGTCAAGTGTATCTTCTCGGTGTGTGCAGAATTTGGTGTCGAAATGATATATTTCATAGGCAGCGTTGCCGGCCTGGTGCCTCACACGCGCGAACCGAGACTCTTCTGCTCGGCTTCAAACACAAAACTCAAGGAAGCTTTCCAGCATTACGGCGTAAAATTCACCAACTACGAAGGTCCGGCCAGCATCGTTACTTACCTGACGACCAGTTGTAAGCAGCGGGATTTGAGTATGGTCAGTCTCGTTGCGACCATCCCCGCTTACGTACAGGGTAACAATCCGAAATGCATAGAGGCCGTAACAAGACGACTGGTGGGTATGTTAGGGATACAAGTAGAGCTCGATGACCTGAGGACTATTAGCGATGAGTTTGAAAAGAAGTTAAGCGATATTGTGGAGGAGCAGCCGGAATTAGACAGCAACATCCACAAGCTGGAGGAGGACTACGACAACGAGATTTTCAATAGCGAGATGGGTGATTTGAAAAAGTGGCTGGAACAGCAAGGAATCAGGGTCGATTAGCAGCTATTCAAAATTTTCAGCACACGCTCGTAATGATGTATCGGTATTGCGAGGATGACACATCTATTTCTTGGGGTGGGTTTCTCTGGTATTGCCGTATGACATATTCAGCGTCTTGAAGACAAAGGCGTAAATGTCAGCCTGTTCGTCGATGACTTTGGATACCGGTTTGCCGCTGCCGTGTCCGGCTTTGGTTTCCACGCGGAGCAGAACGGGATTATTAGCCGCGGCTTCCGCCTGGAGGGTGACGATGAATTTTTTGGCGTGAGCGGGGACAACACGGTCGTCGGTATCAGCAGATGTAACAAGGATCGGCGGATAATCGAGCCCGGCATTGACATTGTGCAGGGGAGAATAAGCGCGGAGATACTTGAACTGCTCGGGGCTCGCCTCGGCGTTGCCATATTCCGGTATCCAGTATCGCCCGACGGTGAACTTGTGGTACCTTAACATGTCGGTAACAGGAACCTGACAGACAACGGCACCAAACAGACTGGGACGCTGCAGCATGCAGGCGGCGACGAGCAGGCCGCCATTGCTGCGGCCTGTGATAGCGAGCTTTTTGGGGTTGGTGTATTTGTTTTCGACGAGCCATTCGGCAGCGGCGATGAAGTCGTCAAAAACATTTTGCTTTTTGTCGAGCATGCCGGCCTGGTGCCAGGCCTCGCCGTATTCGGTGCCGCCGCGCATGTTGGCGACGGCATATACGCCGCCCTGCTCGAGCCAGTTAAGGACATAGACGGAAAAAGCCGGTTTGATGCTGATGTTAAACCCGCCGTAGCCGTAAAGCAGAGTCGGGTTGCTGCCGTCGAGCACAAGGCCGTTCTTGTGAGTGATGAACATAGGGATGCGGGTGCGGTCCTTAGAATGACAAAAGACCTGCCTCGTCCGGTAGTCTGAAGGGTCGAAGTCAATCTGCGGTTTTTGGAAGACTACCAATTTGCGATTTCGAAAATCATAACGATAGCTTGTGGTGGGAAAGAGAAAAGAAGTAAAAGAGAAGAACATTTCAGGGTCGTTTTGCTTTCCGGAGAGTCTGCTGACCGTGCCGAGGGTCGGCAGGGGTATCTCGCGGACAAAAGCTCCGCAAGAATCATAGATTTTGAGCCGGTGGTGAACGTGGTGCATATAGGCGACGACAAAGTGATTATTTATGAGGGCAACGCGATCGATTACGTCTTCGGTCTCGGGCAGTATTATGCGCCAGTTTTCGCGCGCGGAGTCATTGATGTCGATAGCGATGATGCGTCCGCGAGGGGCATGCAAGTCGGTATTGAAATAGAAAACTGAATCAATATTTCCTACGAAATCGTAGCGGGCATCGGCATCATCGAGCAATCTAACGAATGGGCCGGTGCTTTCCACCGGGCGGTAATAAATGCGATTCTTAGGGTCGGTGCCGTGATAGACGTGCAGGATGAGGAATTTGCCGTCTTCGGTAATCGACGGGGCCAAGGTTAATTCTTTGTTATCGGGGCGTTCGTAGATGAGCTGGTCCTGCGATTGGGGCGTGCCGAGTTTGTGCCAATAGAGGCGGTTGTAATTGCTTTGGTCTTCGGGGGGGACAGTGTTGGGGTCGGGGAAACGGTTGTAAAAGAAGCCTTCGCTATCGTGTTTCCAGGCGATACTGGTGAATTTGCACCATTTGAGTGTTTCATCGTAGTCCCGGCGGGAATCGATGGCGCGTATTTTGACATCCCGGCGGTCACTTCCACTGCGGGAGAGAGCGTAGGCCAGCAATGTGCCATCTTCGCTGACGGCGGTGGTGGTTACGGCGACGGTGCCATCTTCACTGAGTAAGTTAGGATTGATGACGATGCGTGGCTCGCCTTCGAGGGTTCTCTGCATGTAGAGGACGGATTGATTTTGCAGGCCGTCATTTTTCCAGAAGAAGTAACGATTGCCTTGCTTGTATGGAGCCGAATACCGAGCGTAATTCATCAGATGGGTCAGGCGGGCCTTGATTTTCTCTCTGGCGGGAACGGCTGCGAGAAAGTCAGCGGTCAGCTTATTCTGCTGCGCGACCCAGGCCCGGGTTTCGGGTGCGTCTGCATCTTCGAGCCAGCGGTAGGGGTCGGGGACCCTGGTGCCGTGATAAACGTCTACTGTGGAATCCCTGCGGGCCAGCGGATAAATCAGCCTGGCAGTCTCGGTTTGCGTCAGAAAAAGTTCTTGGCATCCGCAGCATAATGCAGCGGACATGAGCGCAGCAGTAAAAAAGCGAATGCGTAACGTTTTCATAATAGAGTACATCCTCATCATTTAACAGTTGGCTCTTTGGCTCAAATAATCTGTACCGGGTGAAAACACTATCAATCTTTTCCTGTCGGCACAAGCCGTTTTAGCTCTTCGAACCAGTTGGTTATGACATGGAGTTCCCTCACTCGATATTTCTTAGCTACCCGGTCGTACGCCTTTGCGGCTTCTATTTCGTCGGCGTAGTAACGAAACGACTTACGCCGTCCATTAATCGTCAAATGCAGCAGCATTTTTTTGCCTTTGAAATTGGGTTTGATTGGGTTTGTTTTGCATAATCGTTCATTGTTCATTGTTCGTTGTTCGTTGTTATAATACTTTGTTAAAACAGAGTTTACGTTCATTTTGGCTCTTTCGGAAATTGGCTTTGAATTGGCTTTGTTTTCCGGGACTGCGAAAATGTCATTTCTTTCATAAGCCTTTCTTATAAGAGAAGTTATGTTCATTTGCAATCCGCCTACGGCGGACAAGATTGGGTTTGTTTTGCATAAAAGAGTGTGTAAATGTGTAAATGGGTATATGGGTAAATGGGTAATTTGTTCCGTCAAAAGGGGCCGGATCTTCGATGTTGGTAAATTGGTTAAATAGTTCATTGGTTTGTTGGTTCATGGTTCATTGTTCGTAGTTCATTGGCGACGTGAATTTCAAATTTCAAATCTCAAATTTCAAATTGTATTGTCTCTCTATTATTGGGCGAACAAGCGCGTTTGAGTCGAAATTTGGTGCTTTTTTGACAGGATAAACAGGATTAACTCGTTGTGAGAAAAGGAGATAAAAATTTTTTAGATTTTTCGATTTTAGGTTCCAGCTACCCGCAGATTTGGTCGAAAATTGGCGAAATTTTTAGCTGTTTTACCGCAGAGAACGCGGAGAACGCAGAGAGCTTTTAGCCACTAAGGCACCAAGACACGAAGTTTTTTTTGTACGGAGATAGAAGTATATAAGTATATGCATATATACTAATGTAGTGCTTTAAGGGTCATGGTTTTTTGCCACAAAGACACGAAGACATAAAGAAAAAATTAGACGCAGATTTGGTGATGGTGAATGGTTAATTGGTGATTGGTAATTGGTGAGTTCGTCTAAAGCCGGGTTCCGTCGAAGCCGGACCCCATTTGGGAAGCTGGCGAAAAAGGTGTTT
>JAUXAL010000128.1 GCA_030619925.1 Phycisphaerae bacterium
AAATTCTAATCTCTAAACTCTAAACAATCTCAAATCTCAAAATCCTAATGTTCAAAACGCCGTTGTTTGGGATTTGGAATATTGGGTCATTAGAATTTGTTTAGGATTTAGTATTTAGGGTTTAGAATTTAACTTTGCTGAAAGGCTTGACATTCTAACTATTAGTACCATAATGTTGTATTGTGTTAGTACCATGTTCATTGTTCGTTGTTCGTTGTTTGTAGTCTATGAACTACGAACTCATAACTATGAACAAAGAAAGGGGTCTTGCAAAATGAAACGCTATCCTTCACCCGCCGTGGGTTGGGCGGGTAAAATCGAGTCGTGGGCATGGGGGCTGTTTGCTGTTTGCCTGTTGGTTGGCACAGCGCAAGCAAGAGACAATGATGCGGTAACGTGGGCCAGAGAGATTCTCGATACCACCGGCGTGCAAGGCGGCATCGTGGTCCACCTTGGTTGTGGTGGCGGGAAGTTGACGGCGGCCCTGCGCGCCAGTGATCGCTATACGGTTCACGGGCTTGAAGCAGACCCGGCCAAGGTTGCCGAGGCGAGAAGCTATATCCAGGCTCAGGGCCTCTACGGCCCCGTATCTGTTGAGCAGTATTCCGGCTCGGTGCTTCCGTACACGGACAATCTAATCAACCTGGTTGTCGTGCAGGATGCGGGTAATGTCTCCAGGAGCGAGGTAATGCGAGTCCTGGCTCCCGGAGGAGTGGCCTGTGTTCGGCGCAACGGCAAGTTGAAAAAGTTCGTCAAAGCCTGGCCCGACAATATTGACCAGTGGACTCATTTCCTGTATGACGCAAGTAACAACGCCGTTGCCGACGATACCGTTGTCGGACCGCCTCAAAGTCTTCAGTGGGTCGCGCCACCGCTGTGGCTTCGAAGCCATGAAACGCCGTCGGGGATTCAGTCGCCTGTCTCGGCTGCCGGCCGACTGTTCTACTTCTTCGACGAAGGGCTCATCGGTATCACCGACGAGCGTCTGCCTGATCGTTGGTCGCTTGTTTGCCGAGATGCTTTCAACGGCAGGCTGCTTTGGAAGCGGTCGCTCGACTCCTGGGGCTGGCGCGAGTGGAGCCTGGAGCGATACCAGGGAAAAGACTGGACGACGTTGCGTAGTGCGCGAACCGATGTGCCTGCCGAGAACCAGCGTCGAATCGTGGCCGACGGTGACCGGCTCTACACGACTCTTCGCTACCAGGCCCCCATGTCGATCCTGGATGCGGCCACGGGTGATATCATTGCTACGGTTGAAGCGACGCTGGGCACCAGTGAGATACTGGTCAGTAATGGCATCGTCGTTGCCTATACTCGACGAGCACTGGAAGGGAATGCTCGGCGCAGGGGGGCTGAGGATGTAGCTGGAGCGGCGTTGGTTGCTCTCAACGGACGAACGGGAAACGTACTCTGGGACAAGCAGATTGGTCAGATCCGCCCTCTGGCATTGGCGATTGACAACGGACGCATCGTTTATCTGAGCGGCAAAGACCTGGTCGCGCTCAACTTGGCCGATGGCCGCGAGCGGTGGAGCGTTCGACCGAAGTTCACCACACCGAGGACGCTGCTTACCGTCGACGATGTTGTCGTCATGCAAGGTGGAAAGTTTGTCGCCGCCCATGATGCAACGAACGGCAGGCTGCTCTGGGAGAAAACCGTACCGTCGATCGGTGGGGGCGAAGGCGACGACTTGTTCGTAATCGATGGATTGGTTTGGCGGGGGATAGTCAGTGTGGACGACAACGGCAAGCCGGTCAGGAAGAGCCCGAATGCGCTGGTCATCGGTTGGGACCTTCGCTCGGGCGAGGAGAAGAAGCGGATCCTCGTCAACAACCTGCGGAGTCCGGAACACCACCATCGTTGCTATCGCAACAAGGCAACCGTCCGGTATCTAATCAGTTCTTACGAAGGCGCTGAGTTCCTCGATTTTCAGGCAGATAACCATTCTCAGAATAACTGGCTTCGTGGCGCGTGCAAGCACGGAATGACGCCGTGTAATGGCATGTTGTATGTCCCGTCGGATCAGTGTTTCTGTCAACCCGGGTCGAAGTTTCTGGGATATGCAGCAGTGACGGCCGGGCCGGATGTTGCCCTTGAGGCGGTCGCAGACCGGGAGCGTCTTGAAAAGGGCCCCGCTTACGGAGCGGTTACTGATACGCAATCGGCGGGCTCTAGGAACGATTGGCCGACGTACCGCCACGATGCAGCTCGCAGCGGCACGACCCGCACCCGCGTCCCTTCCGATGTGGCGGTCAATTGGAAAGTTACGCTGGGCGGGGCGCTGACAGCCCCGGTGGCTGCAGGCGGCAAGGTGTTTATTGCCAAGTCGGACGCGCACAGCTTATACGCGTTGGATATGGCAAGCGGCGAAGTGCTGTGGCAGTTCACTGCAAACGGGCGTATCGACTCGCCTCCGACGATCTACCGAGGGATGGTGCTTGTGGGGTCCAAAGACGGATATGTGTATTGCCTGCGGGTGTCGGATGGCCAACTCGTGTGGCGGTTCCTGGCGGCACCGGCCGACCGGCGAATTGCCTATTTCGACCAGGTCGAGTCGACCTGGCCGGTCCACGGCAGTATTCTCGTGGACAACCCTTCGACAAGCTCAGGGCAAGCTACGGCGTACTTCACGGCGGGACGTTCGACCTATCTCGACGGCGGTATCCGCGTCTATGGGCTCGATGTGGTTAGTGGAAAGATTCTCCACAAGGGCCTGTTGGAAGGACCTCATCGAGACGTGGACAAAGATCGCGATCTCGCCTTTTTCATCCTGGGGGCCAATTCGGACGTGCTCGTCAGCGAAGGCGGGTTCCTCTACATGCGTCAGAAGAAGATGACGCCCGAGCTGGATGAGATTGAAGTCGAGGTTTTGTCGAGTAAAGGCGCTCAAGATGTAGGCCTGCATATCTTCTCGACAGCCGGTCTGCTGGACGGCTCGTGGTACAACCGTACATTCTGGATGTATTCGAAGCGATGGCCCGGCTTCCAGTTAGCGAACCAGGCCCCGAAGACCGGCCAGCTCCTTGTGGTCGACGACGAGAAGACTTATGCCGTCCGCGTGTTCTATCGTCGCAACGTGCACAGCCCGATGTTCTTCCCGGGCAAGGAAGGTTATCTGCTGTTTGCCGACCTCAATGGCAACGAGCCGCAGATCGTTGGTGAGCAAGGAGCGCGTGGGCCGATCAAATGGCTTCCTCAATCCGACTTTTCACGCGCACGCGGCGACGAGGTGCGAAAGCTGGAAAGTGAGGCCTTTGGAGTGGACAAGATGATCGGCTATACACGAGCCCAGCCGCCGGTCTGGATGCGGTGGCTGCCGGTGCGAATCCGTGCCATGGTCAAAGCAGGCGATACTTTATTCGTGGCCGGCGCCCCGGATGTTTTTGACCCGAAAGACCCCTATGCCGCTTTCGAAGTGCGCAAAGGAGCCCGACTTGTGGCCGTTTCGGCTGAGGATGGAAAGAAACTGTCTGAAACACCGCTTGAGTATCCGCCCGTGTTCGACGGCATGATCGCAGCAGGTGGTCGCCTGTTCGCTTCCTTGCGGGATGGAAGTGTTGTGTGCCTGGCTGGGAGGTAGTGCCGGCCCGGCGTTCCCTGAAATGCTTATCGCTGCACGATTTCAATGGGAATGGCCGGGAAGATACCCATCGAATAACGGCGTTTTTGATTTGACGGCCCGGCAACGCCGGGTTTGATCAAACCCGCCTTCGGCGGGCCGTCTTTCTGTTTGGGCGTATACTCCCTGAAGGCCTCGACAATCAGATTGTCTGCGAAACCGCTTTGCATTATGTCCTTATCGGCCTTCAGCTTGAACGCCAGGCCTTCAGGCACAACGCTCACATCGTGAAGGGTCAATCCCTCAGGCGGTTCATTGAGTTCCAGCTGCATTTCCTTCAAGACCGGACGTTTCCGGGTTTTGAACCGTACCCGGACCGTGCCGCCCACGGGAATCCGGACGGGGCTGCGCCCGGCCAGTTCGACAGGAGGCGCCCGCCATTTGGCTTTCTGGACCAGGACCAGCAGTTCCTGCGTCGGCACCAGGTGTCGATAGAGATATGCCTGCATCACATCATCTGCGCCGAATGCCGGATGGCTGACCATTTGCTCGCTAATCCGGGCGCGGCCTTCCAGCTGCAAGGCGACCGGCTTTTCGGGCGCCTTAGGGGGCGCCGTCAGGGTCATGCGGATGTGGTCGCGTCCGGCAGGAATCCACCCGCCGTTGAGCTTGAAACCAGCGGGCGCGTCTTTCAACACCACCTTGATCTCGCCGTCGAATCCATCTTTCCGCAACGCATGAACGTATATCGGAACGATGCCCCCGGCGCGGACACTATGGTTGGAGGGTGTCACACGCAGTGCGAAATCGGGCCGCGGGGCAGTGATGCGCAGGCGATAGCCGTACGCCTTGCCTCCGTGGTTTTGCGAATCGGCCAGGTGCACATAGTACGTGCCGTCCTGCGGCAACTCGGCCATTAGATACGAATCGGCATGGTGCGTGACCAATCCCATCATATTCTTGTGCAGGTGACTATCCTTAAGCACATGATCATCGTTCCATTCCAGTACGTTACCTGATTCGTCGGTCAGCCGCAGGAGCGAGTCCAGCGGAGAATTCAACCGGCGACCATAGACTTCGGCGACCACTTCATCGCCGGCGCGACCCTTAAACTGGAATACGTCGACATCGCCGGGCTGGGTGATGCGGCCGTTGATTATCTTCGGCAGGTCGATCTGCTGCGCGCGTTCTATAGTGTCGTTGGATTCGGTTTCATTGAACTCGGGCAGTGTATCCACGGCATACACAATGGGATTGGAAATCTGTTTTCCTTTATGGTAGGCCGTCTGCCGGATGAAGTCGCTGCCGGGTTGGGTATCCAACGGCAATCGGGTTCTGGGGAGGTTCCAGCCTGCGATCGAGGCGAGGGTTCTGACACCAGCCCTGCCGCCCAGGGGGAACACCTGCGTGACGAAGGGTCGTTCACTCACGGCGATGCGATAGACAAAATCCTCCCGTCCGCGGTAGATGGAATCGCGAATTTCCAGCTCGTATTCGCCGTCTCTGGGAATCCTGTAAAAAAGGACCGGGTCAGGATTGAAACGATAATCGTCCGCAAAGGCCACTTCGTTGCCAGTGGCGTCATAGAGGGCCAGCGTGGCCTGGAACCAGCCGGGAACGGCATCGGCCAGATACGGGATCAGGCTCCGGGCCTGTGTCTCGATTACGAGCTGTTGTCCCTTGCGCGCACGAAAACGGAAACGATCGACGTCCCCCGGCATGATCTGTCCGTTCAACAACACGGGCAGCTCGAGAGGCTTTTCCTTCGGCCAGGGCGGAGCCCTGGACTGGATCAAACCCGCCTTCGGCGGGTTGGGCACCTTCGACAGGTTGGGCAGGGCGGGATAGGCTGTACGGTTGTTGGGCTCCAGCTCACGGATTTCCGGCAGCAGCCCCACCTGGAAGACCATAGGATTGGTCAGGCCGGTCTTGGTTCTGAGCCGGAGTTCCCGGTTACCGGGCGGAGCATCAGAGTCGATGGTGATTTCAATCAATACAGATTCGGCAAGCTGCCGGTTGGTCTGCTGCTTAGCCCTGGGGAAGAAGAGAACACTCGTAATATGCGCCAGCTCTCGAAGGCTTTTATTATCCAGGTCGTACAATAATGGATGGTCCGGCAGTTTCACTTCTTTCGCCCCTTCGACTTTGCTCAGGGCAGGCTTGGCGGTGTTTTTCTGCTTCGATGCCTTGGGCTTGCCCGCCCAACCCACGGCGGGCTTGTCCGTCTCCTTTTTTGCAGCCGTTTTTTTCGCGCGTACGGAACGACCGCGGCCTTTCCCGGACAATTCGGCTAACCGCATGGCCCGCACTTCTTTCAGACGCTTTTGGAGTAACTGACGCTGTTCTTTTTGCAAATTTCTGCGCGGTCTGATGTACTTAATGACCGAAGCACGCACGCCTTGGCCGGAGACGTGCACGTTGGTGGCGCCTCCAAGGAACTGGCCGCCGGCCGAGATCTGAATGACGGAGCCTTGCTGCCCGCCGCCGGGATAGAGATAGCCGATATGCGGTTGATTCGTACTCGACTGGCCCCACGCCGCCGCCCATAAACCAAGAATAACGAATATCGAATATCGAATAATGATCGATAAACTTCGAAATTCGCTATTCTTTGCTCGGTATTCTATATTCATCTGCACCGCTCCTGAAAGGTAGTTTTGGATTCTGGATTCACGATTCTGGATTCTCGTTCCTCCAGCATCGAGCATCAAGTATCGAGCATCGGCAATACTCAAGCGCGAAAGATAATTATTTGACAACACAACCGGACAACCACACAGGATTGCCCCTACGCATATTATACTCGAATCTTAGCCATTTGCAAGCATTCCATTCAAGGCCGAAGGTGAAAATTGGTCACAACCACCTCAACGCGCCAGAACGAGCGTGGGAAGTCCTTTCGCAAGTGTCTGCCACCTTAACTGTCTTTTCTTGCGAAAAAAACGGGGCCTATACCAAATGAACCAGTATAGACCCCGAACCTATGTCTGCCTATGGCGGACTTAGTCTGCGCCAAGCCAACACTATTGTGCCGGCTACCTGAACGGGCACCTACACCTTTGGCCCCATCTGCCAGGGCCGGTTGCGCCGCAACTTTACTGATAGCTTATATGCAGCAGCGGTGCTTTTTTGCGGCATCTTTGCTCCATTCTGCCCCTTTAATGGTCACATCGGTCAAGGGGAATTCCTCATCCCAGACAAAGGTATTGTTTGGACGCGTGGGACGTACATGTACCCCATGCTTCCCAACGATCGCACTGCGGTATCCCAGCTCACGCATGATACCGGGCATGCTCGGAATGTCCTCTTTCAAACCGGAATGGTTTGGATGTGCCCCGTTTTTAATGGGATACATGCCCGTATACAATGCAGATCTTGCCGGTGTACAGATGGAAGAAGTACTGTATGCCTGGGTAAATTTTAATCCCTCAAGAGCCAAGCGGTCAATATTCGGAGTATGGCTGGGTTCTGCTCCGTAGCATCCTACGGATTCCAGAAACTGGTCATCGGCTACCCAGATGATGAAATTGGGTTTGACAAGGGCTTTGGTGGCTGCCGTCTTGTTTGGGCCCACCATAGTGCAGCCAGGGAGAAGGGCGACGGTGAGCCCCAGACTTGCAGCCTTAAGAAAATCACGCCGAGTGTGGTCTGTCTTATTCATGCTGCAAATTGTCCGGTTCCCGCAACTCAATACTTTGACAACTACAGTGGTCTGATCTTGCCATGAAAATCGTAGCGTGTCCCAAGCATTCATTCAAGGGGAATTAAAGGTGTCCGGCACTTTTTTCCGTGGAGACATGGGGCCCCGCTTCGTGGAGCAGTTCGGCCTTTTCATCAACCCAGCCTCCCAGCCCCGCGTCTGCCGACGCTAGGCGGGGCGGCGGGCATCTGTGGAGACATTTTAGTGATATGAATTCAGCAAAGAATATTGACATCTTGCAGCTCGCGGGAAGGGATTGACATGTGAATCGAGAAGTTCTTTCAGAGTGAAGCCTTTTCGCTTGTTCATGATGATACCTCCCAACATGAAAATATGAGCCGGGGCGCTTGACACGCCGTATCAAACACCCTGGTAAGCTCAAGTCGATAGTGACCTCGGTTAATCAACCTTGAACCAATCTTCAGTAAGTGAATTATCTTTCAGCCAGTCTTCATTCAATATATCCAAATCCAGCTGATCGAAGATGCAGTCACCATTGACGTCTCCGGGAAACGGCACGT
>JAUXAL010000006.1 GCA_030619925.1 Phycisphaerae bacterium
GTTTGGCACCTCGATGTCGGCTCATCACATCCTGGGGCTGAAGGCGGTCCCAAGGGTTGGGCTGTTCGCCCATTAAAGTGGTACGCGAGCTGGGTTCAGACCGGCGCGAGCCAGGTCGGTCCCTATCTGCCGTGGGCGCAGGAATCTTGAGGAGATGTTTCTTTAGTACGAGAGGATTGGGAAGCACTGACCGCTGGTGTACCGGTTGTCCCGCTAGGGGCACCGCCGGGTAGCTAAGTCGGGAAAGGATAACCGCTGAAAGCATCTAAGTGGGAAGCCTGCTCCAAGATTAGGATTCCATGCCGCACCTTCGGGTGCGGCAGAAGAGCCCTGATAGACTATCAGGTTGATAGGCCGGGTGTGTAAGCGCAGAAATGCGTTCAGCTAACCGGTACTAACGCTCGATTACTTGACCATATCAATCCTTGATTGAACAGTGAGGAAGTTCATGGTTATGAGTTCATGGTTCATCGACTATGAACTACGAACAATGAACTACGAACTATAATGGTGCTTATATTCGCATCTGCATATTTTTTGGGAAATCCGAAGCACTAAATCCTAAATCCTAAACAATATCGAAATTCAAATGTTCAAATGGCTAAAACGTTTGAAATTTTGGGTTTCGGTCATTTGGATTTGTTTAGGATTTAGATATTCGAATTTAGGATTTTTGAATTTATCAGGTTTCTGCCTGATATAACGATCTTCCTGGTGACTATACTGGCGGGGAAACGCCTGATCCCATTCCGAACTCAGAAGCTAAGCCCGTCAGGCCGATGGTAGTCCTTACGGGCGAGAGTAGGTCATCGCCAGGAATTATAAGCCCCGATGGTGAGAATCATCGGGGCTTTCCTTTTGCGCCACAGACCCCCAACGTAAAGTTGGGGGCTAAACTTTGAAACCCCCAATGTAAAATTGGGGGCCAAACCAGATTGAAAGTTGACCAATTGTCAGTAAACATTATCGTCAAAGCATGGGCAAAATCATCGGATATATGATTACCTGGACCACATACGGAACCTGGCTGCAGGGCGATAAGCGCGGATATGTCAAGGATGGAAAAATTCTTGGGGAAAATGATGCTCTATTGCAATCAAATCTAAAAAGGCTGAAAAATCCCGCCACAAGACTCGACACTAAGCATTGTGCTATTGTTCGTCGTGCCATTCTTAAGAAAGCAAAAGAAATTCGGCAGCAGATATATGCTATTGCAGTACGTTCCAATCACGTCCACATAGTGGCTGAGCGCACAAATGAGTCAATAGAGCAAGTTGTGAGTTACTACAAAAACGCAGCCCGTCTTGCGCTGCGGGCAAGCGGGTTTGTTGGAAGAGTTTGGACAAGGGGTTTTGACAAGCGTTTCTGTTTTGACCGGGACCAATTGCAAAGCAGGATTAAGTATATTAAAGACCATCACAATACAGATGGTTAGCCCTCAGGTTTACCCTGAGGGTTATTATGTTCTTTTAGGGAAGTTTAGGCAGGCCCTTCGACCCGCTATGCTCGCTTAGGGTAAACTCATTTCACGTCAGGAAAGTTTAAACATGCAAATTCTTTGAACAACTCTCTTGCTTTATTATCGTAGCCATACAGATGTGAAGTGGTTACTATATGCGATTATGTCGATTTACGCAGGTGCCAAGTCTGGTGGAGCGGCGGTTGCTGAAAATCATATGAAGGAGTCCCATTATGAGTAGAAAAGGAATCACTCGGCGTGAATTCATCAAGGGTACGGCTGCTTTGGCCGGCACCGTCTTGTTGTCGTCTTGCACCACAGGGCCTTTAGCCAAAGGACACAAGCCAACGGCTGTGGACCAGGTCCCGCTGGGCAAGACAGGATTGAGGCTGAGCCGTCTTGGTTTCGGTACCGGCACCAAGGGCGGCAGCATTCAGCGAGCGCTGGGACCCGAGGAATTCACCCGGCTGATACGGTATGCGTATGACCGGGGAATTACGTATATCGACACGGCTGAGAACTACAGAACGCACACAATGGTCCGCGAGGCAATCGGGGGCCTTGACCGGGAGAAGCTGTTCATCCAGTCCAAGATGCCCGGTGTTCCTGAGAAACCTCTTGAGGTGCTGGATCGCTATCGTAAGGAGCTGGGCGTTGATTACATCGACAGCCTGCTGGTCCACGCTGCCCGCAGGGCCGACTGGTACGACGAGCGCAAACGGCTGCTGGATGCCTTCGAGGAGGCCAAGGCCAAGCAGATCATACGCGCCCACGGTGTCTCGTGCCATTCGCTGCCTGCCTTGAGGAAAGCTGCCCAGTTGGATTGGGTTGACGTGAATCTGGTGCGGGTCAATCCGCAGGGTGCGCATATTGATACCCCAGATACGGGCCGGCGTGCCAAGAGCGATGCATCTCATTTGCCCCCGGTATTGGAACAAATCAAGCTCATGCGCCGGAACCGCCACGGCGTTATCGGCATGAAAATCATCGGGAACGGCGATTTCACACAGCCCGAGGACCGTGAGAAGTCCATACGCTTGGCCATGCAGTCCGGTTTGGTGGACGCGGTTGTGATAGGCTTCAAGAGCACCGCGGAAATCGATGAGGCCATCCTGCGTATCAATCGTGCTCTTGCCGAGACGGTGTGAAAGCGCAATTCAGGGCGACACCTAATCGTGGGGGAAGGCAAGACCCCGCGTTTGCGCTTAGGGCTCTGCGCCAAGTCAGAGTGTGGGTGAAAAACCGTCCGAGAATAATAGCAGTTATTTTAAAGTCAAGTTTGGTCGTATAGCGGATTTTTTATATATTATAAAGAGTGGGGGTTTGCGCATCTGTCATCAAAAATGGGGGTGAGAATGTCTGGAGTAGACGGTGTATTCAAGACCGCTTTTCGTAACTGGCTGTTTAGAGAAGATTACGACTGGGCCACGGGTTCGCACAAGAAGGCAGGTACGGATAAGGAAATAGCGGTAATCCGGGAATTTCTTCTCGGCAATACCGCCAACATTCGGCTCAGTGCCCAGCAGGCTAACAATGCAGTTTCAATGGTCCAGATATTTGACGATGCCGCTACAAGCATCCGCGACACGCTGGCTTCGATGGAAAAACTGGCTGAAAAGGCTACAAAGAGCTATTACACGGACACAGAAAAAACCTCCATGCAAAAAGAGCTTGAAGGATTAGTCAAAGATATCAACGACACAGTAAACAATACCAAATACGACGGCAACAAACTGTTTACCGCTGCAGGCCAAGTTATAACCAGATCAATCGGCAGAGGGCGCACTATTGCCCTCTTTGCGAAGGACCTGGGCTTTGATGTTGAAGATGTGGATTTAACCAAGGATGCTCAAGGAGCGCTGGCGACTATCAAGAACGCACTAAAAGAAGCGGACGAATATACTACGTACGTCAAAAGTCAGAATAAATTTTTGCAAGATGCGATGGCGATCATAGAACATAAGATGGCAAGTGCCGTGGGTATTGATCCGGGCAGCTTTCAGACAAAAATTATGGAGCAGCTCATAGCTAATATCTCGGCCGCGATCTCGAATGATACCGATACCTCCACTCAGATCCAATCCAATATTACCGCTGATGAGGCTCTACAGCTGCTGAAAGATGGAAATTGAGGTAGGCCCTTCCCTTCGATTACACTCAGGGTAAACTCCCAAGCTCAAGGTAAACTCATTTCACGTTAGGGAAGTTCAAGCATGCATATTCATTGAACAACTGTGTTGCTTTTTTGCCAAATCATATCTGCTTCCAGCTTGATTCTGTTGCCCTCTTAACCTACAATTAGCTTATGCTTTATCTTTGGTCGACTATACTGATTGTGCTCAATGGTTTTTGGCTGGTGTGGGATATTTTCGGCCTGCCGGGCAATTGGCTCATCGTCGTATCGACGTGCCTGTTTGCGTGGTGGCGATGGGACCAGAGCGTGTTCAGTATCTACACATTGATTGCCGTAGCGGCCCTTGCCGTCGTGGGCGAATTGTTCGAATTCTTCGGCGGTATGCATGGAGCGAAAAGGGCGGGAGCAAGCTGGCCCGGCTCAATTGCGGCACTTGCAGGTGCTATAACAGGTGCTATCCTCGGCACTTTCCTGATTCCAATCCTGTTTTTGGGGACTTTGCTCGGTGCCTGCATTGGAGCAGGGTTGGGTGCGTGTGCGTTGGAATTCTCCCGCGGAAAAAAGATGGAACAATCTGTTCGCTACGCCGTGGGTGCCGGGCTCGGCGAATTTCTCGGTATCACCGGCAAATTTGCTCTCGGCATCGTTATCTGGTTTGTCGTGGCGATAGCGGCCTTTTGGCCGTGAAGGCCGTCATTTACAGCCCATAAGGCTCGACCATCCGCTTATTCGGCTTGAAGTGATACTGACACTCCGCCAGCGGTGTTCCGAGCACTTCTATCTTGTCCAAATCGCCCTGACCCATGCCCGCGTCAGCCATGGCCGTCATATACATAATCTGGCTTGGATCGAATCCCATTATCTTCGTGGCCAAAACGTCCATAGCCAGCGGGTCCATGCTGGCCAGAGCTACCCTTGCATCGAAGGGTGTTCCGCCGACGGGGCCGTTGCCTTCCATAGCTACAAAGCCGTCAATAACGCCTAAGTCGGGATAAATCTCCTGTGCCAGGTGGAACATATTGTAGTGAAGAAGCGCCTCACGGGAGTAATTGTACGCAGCGTGGGTCAGGCGCTTATCATTCTTGGTGTAGTCGTTCAGCGGCGCGCCAAGCAGGACGTTTTTCAGTGACAAGGTTGTTACAGCGCGGTCGTGTGTTTTCATTTTGGCCGCGGAGATGATGTACAAATCAGGGTTTAGGAACGTGGAGATAATCCGAATCGGCGTTGGACGGTGACCTTGCCCGAATACGTAACGGTACTGCCAGGGCTGAAGGTTCAGATCGATGAGTTTGACATTATATTCGGTCTCCAGCGGCAGGTAGCCGTAATTCTTGTAGCCGTCAAACGTGCCTTCCTTGGAGATTGTCGATTCACCGATAAGAATCTGCTTTTTGTGGTGGGGCTCGAGGAAATCGAGGATTCCTCTGACCGCGTCGGCGTGAGTAGCGGCAAGCTGGCGATTGGTCACGACAAAGTTCGGCTTGATAAGGATATTCTTGTTGCCGATAGAGGCCAGAACTTCGTCTTCAATCTTTTTCAGCGCCTGGTATACAATGTCCCGTCGGTCATTGCCCTTGACCAGGCAGACTTTTGCCGGCGGTGCTTGTTTTTGGTAGAGCTGGTCCTTTGCGAGCAGGGGGCTGCCCGGTGCGGCCAAACTACGTGCAGGGCCAAAAGCGTTCCTTCCCAGCGCAAAACCCATCGTCCCCAAACCTATGCCTTTTAGAACATCGCGTCGGTTCATATCGTTTTTATTACTTGCCATTGGCAGTTCCTTTCTCATTATTAGCTCCCCCTGGGCTTCGTATCGAAATTTACCTGCTTTCAGTCTCCTGCTGGGCCGCGACTTCTTCCGGACTGGCCGAATCCCATACCTTGATCGTTCCGTCCCAACCGCCTGAGGCGATCCGCTTGCCATCCGGACTGAACGCTACCGAGAGCACATAAAACTCATGACCACGGAGGGTCATGACTTCTGTGCCGCTGGCCGCGTCCCAGACCTTGACCGTTTTGTCCCAACTTCCTGAGACAATTCGCTTGCCGTCTGGACTGAACGCTACTGATGAGACCGCGCCGCCATGCCCACGGAGGGTCATCAGTTCGGCCCCACTGGCCGCGTCCCACACCTTGACAGTCCCATTCCGACAACCCGAAACGATATGCTTGCCGTCCGGACCGAATGCTACCGAGCGCACATAGCCCTCATGACCGCGGAGGGTCATCACTTCGTCACCAGTTGATGCGTTCCACACTTTGATAGTTCTGTCCTTGCCACCCGAGACAATGCGCCTGCCGTCCGTACCGAACGCTATTGAACTGACCAGTTCCTTTTCCTTGTGCCCTCGGAGGGTTAATAGTTCATCGCCGCTGGTGGCATCCCACACCTTGACAGTATTAGCCCAACTTCCCGAGGCGATGCGCTTGCCGTCTGGACTAAACGCTACGCACCAGATACTGCTGTCGTGCCCGCGGAGGGTCATCAGTTCGGCCCCACTGGCCGCATCCCAGACCTTGATTGTTTTGTCCGAACCTCCCGAGACGATGCGCTTGCCGTCCGGACTGAACGCTACGCAACTGACAATCCTATCGTGTCCGCGCAAGGTCATCAGTTCCTCGCCACTGGCGGCGTCCCACACCTTGACCATTTTGTCGTCGCCGCCCGAGACAATACGTTTGCCGTTCGGACTGAACGCTATCGATCTAGCCACCCGCTCGTGTCCGAGGAGGTTCATCACTTCAAAGCTGCGTTCCGCGTCCCACACCTTGACCGTTTCGTCATCACTGGCCGAGACGATGCGCTTGCCGTCTGGACTGAACGCTACAGACCAGACACAGCTATCATGCGCAAGGAGGGTCATCACTTCGGCGCCCGTTCTTGCGTCCCACACCCTGACCATATTGTCATCGTCACCCGAAACAATGTGTTTACCGTCAGGGCTGAACGCTACCGAATAGACCCAATCCTTGTGCCCACGGAGGGTCATTAGTTCGGCCCCACTGGCCGCATCCCAGACCTTGACCGTTTCGTCATCACTGGCCGAGACGATGCGCTTGCCGTCAGGGCTGAACGCTACCGACTCGACGTCGCCGCGGTGCCCACGCAGGGTCATCAGTTCGGCCCCGGTTGCCGCATCCCAGACCTTGATAATCTCGTCCCAACTGCCCGAGATGATCCGCTCGCCGTCAAGGCTGAAAGCTACTGACCAGACCTCGCCGTCATGCCCACGGAGCGTCATTAGTTCGGCCCCATTGGCCGCATCCCAGACCTTGACCGTTTCGTCATCACTACCCGAAGCGATGCGCCTGCCGTCCGGACTGAACGCTATCGACTCAACCCATTCCTTGTGTCCACGGAGGGTCATCAGCTCCTCGCCGCTGGCCGCATCCCAGACCTTGATCGTTTTGTCGTCACTGCCCGAGACGATGCGCTTGCCGTCCGGACTGAACTCTACCGAATTGACCCAACCCTTGTGCCCACGCAGGGTTATCATTTCGGCCCCGGTTGCCGCATCCCAGACCTTGACTGTTTTGTAACTCCCGGAGACGATGCGCTTGCCATCCGCACTGAACGCTACCGAATAGACAGTAGCTTCATGGCCGCGGAGAGTCATGAGCGGCTGGTGTAAGATACGCCAGAGGCGATACCATTCCCATGCGCGCAGGTCCTCCGGACACAGCGCCAGCACCTCACGGACACGGCGTATATTGCCGTCTCGATATGCTATCTCGGCCATAGCAAGGCGATTGAAATAGAGCGCACGGCGGTGGGCTTCGGCTTGCTCCTCGGCCAGTTTACGCTGCTGTTGTGCGATCTTCTCGGCCTGTTCAGATTCATCACGGGCAGTTACCGCTTCGGCGCGCGCGGCGGCCTCTTTTTCGCGCGCCTGCTCGGCTTGGAAGTACATCGCAGTAGCGACTATCAGGCCCACCACTATCGCACCTGCCACGACCGCAGCCGTCGTTACTGACGTTCGATTGCGGCGCACAAACTTCCTGACCCGGTACATCACCGACTCGGGCCCGGCTAGTAGCGGAGCACCGTTTAAGTAGTTCTGGATTTCATCCGCAAGCTCGGAGGCCGACCGATACCGACGTGCCCGTTCCTTGCGCATGGCCTTGAGCGGAATCCATTCGAGCTCCTTGTGCAGGCGTTTGGCCAGTGTCGCGACCTCGGTGCGACGGCTTTTGGCGACCTTTTCTGCCTCTTCGCCGAGGCTCGACAGCCGCGTGCTCGGAAGGGGCGGGTCCTGCTCCCGAATTATTCTTTGAATCTCTGCAAAACCCGCCTGCTCTAATGTTCTTCGGTCAAACGGTAGTGCCCCAGCCAATAGTTCATAGAGCACCACACCCAGCGAGTAGATGTCTGAGCGGGTATCAATGTCCTGGGCGGTCATCTCCGCCTGCTCAGGACTCATGTACTCGGGCGTGCCAATCAACTGGCCCTGCTGGGTGAACAGCGTCCGCTCGGTCAAAGGCTGCGTGATGGCCTTGGCCACCCCGAAATCGATAATCTTCGGGATAGCTTTCTCACCTTCGATTGACACCAGGATATTCGATGGCTTGATATCGCGGTGTATGATTCCCTTCTGGTGGGCGTGCTGAACCGCCTCGCATACCTGCAGGAATAGTCTGAGCCGTTCCTCGATGTTGAGCTTCTCCCGGTCGCAGTGCTCGGTGAGGGACACGCCCTTAACGTGTTCCATCACGAAGTATGGCCGGCCGGCCTCGGTCGTTCCGGCATCGAAGACCTGCTCGATATTGGGATGGTCCAGCAGTGCCAGGGCCTGGCGTTCGGCCTCAAAGCGGGCGATAACCTGTTTGGTATCCATGCCCGGCTTGATGACCTTCAGCGCCACCCGCCGTTTGACAGGCTTGAGCTGCTCTGCTAAGTAAACCACAGCGAAACCGCCTTCGCCTAAGACACTAAGCAGCTTATAGGGACCGATCTGGCCGCCCGGCCCTGGAACCGAGCTGTCAATAGAGCGGGTAGGACCAAGTCCCTTATCGTTTTTTGCTTCAGCGTCGCTCATCGGCTCGCTCCGCGTAAACGCGTCCCGCCCTTGAGCAGGAATTGGGCGAGACTCTATCTCATTCGGCAACATTATAGCAGCCGACCGGAGTAATGTCGAGATGTTTTAGAGCACCCCCAAACAAGTTTGTACTACTCTGCGAAGCAGCGCTTCGCTGCGAAGCACGAGAGGGTGCCACCCGGGGTCAGGAAAACCTCGCAAACAGGTTTGTACTACTCTGCGAAGCACGAGAGGGTGCCACCCGGGTTTTATTAGTAACACAAAGCTCAATAAATCCGGGAGTTTTTATTTGCCGCTATAAGCCTTTAACGCGCATCCGGACTGAGTACAGTGAGGTTCGGGCCGTGATAAAGAGCGTCTGTCTATCCTTGCCGCCGAAAGAGACATTGGCCGGCCGTTCGGGAACCTCAATCGTTTCAATCTTTTGGCCGTTCTTGTTGTAAACCGCCACAACATCTGTCGTGAGGTAAACGTTGCCTTCGTTATCTATAGTCATACCATCAGAGCCTTCCGGAGCAAAAAGCTTTTTGTTCGACAGGGTTGCGTCCTTATTGATTGTGTACACAAAGGTCTTTTTCCCGCCGTGGTCGGTGACGTAAAGTAGTTTTCCGTCGGGAGTGCCTATTATTCCATTTGGCCTGACCATATCATCAATCACCCTGATAATCTTTTTGTGGTCGGTCGAGAGATAATAGACATGTTCGCCGTCCTGCTCGAGGTCATCTCTGGGTCCGTAGCGAGGGTCGGTAAAATAAGTACCTCCTTTCGGGTCGATCCAGAGGTCGTTGAGACTGTTGAATCGTTTGTTTTCGTACTTTTCAGCGAGCACCGTCACTCTACCTTGCGGGTCGATGGACACTAACCGGCGGCCACCTCCTTCACAGGCCAGAAGATTACCGTCTTTGTCAAAGTAAAGACCGTTGGACCTGCCTGAGTTCTCGCGAAAGGTTAACAGTCTACCGTCCAGCGACCACTTGTGAATTCGATTGTTGGGGATGTCGGAAAAGAAGATATTGCCCTGGGCGTCCGCGGCAGGTCCTTCTGTGAACCTAAAGCCACCGGCAAGTTTTTCGGCCTTTGCCCCAGCTGCGACAACGCTTGCCTTTTCAGCACGACAGCCCATTATCGCTACTGCTAAAAACAATACCGGCAATCGATACCATTTCCTGTTCATCTGTAACTCCTTTCAATCGCTTCGCTAAAGATTTATAAAAATTTTATCGGCTTTACGATAATACGGCACGGGCCACACGGAGTACGTTGCCGCCGAGAATCTTTTGAATGTCGGAGTCGGAATAGCCGAGCTGGACAAGACCAACGGTAAAGAGCGGCCAATTTGTCCACGCCATGCTGAGTCTACTTTCTCGCGGCTTGTTGACGCGTGAACCGGCCGGCCAGAACTGTTCCCATGCGCTGCGGGTCTTCCTGCGCTTCGGGATTTTTTTATTCTGCTCGGCTGCCATTCGTGATCTATAGCCGACATCCGTGGCAATAGCGACGTGGTCTGGACCAAAGGTTTTGACTGCGTAGTCGATATGCTCCATCATTTTGGCGATGTCACCTTTTCCGCCCAGAAAACCCGGGATACAGCAAATTCCGATTAGCCCTGCCTTATCCACAATGGCGCGGATGACATTGTCCGGCTTGCTTCGAATATGCTCGTTGACCGCACCGCAGACAGTATGACTGGCGACTATAGGCCGTTCAGAAACCTCAGCGGCTTCAAGGCTGGTTTGCCAGCCGCAATGCGCTACGTCCACAATCACGCCGAGGCGATTCATCTCTATGACTACTGCCCGCCCAAAATCGCTTAACCCCCCATCGGATGGCTCTCCACATCCGTCACCAATCACGTTGCGTCTATTGTAAGTTAAGTGCATCATTCGGATACCTAACTGGAAAAACACGCGAATGTAGCGTAATTCTTCTTCGACCGAGACCCAGTCCTGAGGAATCGGCACACCGTTGCCGCTAAAATAAAGACAGTGCTTATTTTGCTCCTTAGCGGCAACAATATCATCAGGTGTCACCGCCTTGGAAACAAAGCCGGGCATCATGTCTGTAACGTACGTAAATCTCGCCAGCCGTTTCAACAGCCTACCTATAGCCATCCCTTCCTCTCCGGCGTTTTGAAAGATACAAGTAACGCCGGCTGCTTCCCAGGCGTCCATATATTCCTGGCGCTCAGCCGGGTCGGTTACAGAGCGGGTCCTCTGCATATCTTCGGTCATATCGTGAAGTTCGAGCTCCGAAGCGCCGGCCTCGATTGCTGCTCGCACTTTGTCGCCATCTACGGCCGCGTAGGGCGAGAAACCATACGGCTCGATAACGAGCGAATTTGCATGAAGCTCCAGGCCATGCTCCAATTCTTTGTTGCTTGGTTTCAAGATATTCAAAGCTACCTGGCGGGCTCTCTGAATTTGCTGATTGGCCTCGATCCTTGTTTTTCTTTCCGGGTCGTCTTTCTGCGAGCTGGCAAACGCCGAAGGGTTTGTTCCTGCCTGGGTGATAATTCCTGTAACTATAGGCATCTCAGCCGAGGCCTTCAAAAACTGTCGGCGGTCCATCGGTTCGCCTCGCATAACTCAATCTCCTTTCGCTTTTAAGAGTCCAATCGTGCGTGTTTCCGTTAAACTATTTCCCTTTCCTGCCACCAAGGCACCAAGACACGAAGATTATAATATATTTTACTTTTGCCTTTGTGCCTTTGTGTCTTCGTGGCTAATCATTCCCGCTAAAAGCCTCTTGAAGCGCGGGTGCTCCCGCAGGGGCTTGTAGTCCGGATCGAGTCGGATAAGATTCAAATTCATTTCGCTGGGAATGGAGAGCAGCTGTTCCAGCAGATCGAAGGCCCGGTCGTAGTCCCCCAACAGGATATAGATGCGCAGTACGCGAACGAGGATCAGCGTCCCCGCCATGGCATCTTTCTCTACAGACTTAAGGGTAGTGGCAATAGCCACTTGCCGAAGGGCGTCGTCCCGGCGACCCAGCCCGGCATAGCTTTGCCCCAAATAGGCATGATCAAAGAAGTCTTTAGGATCCACGGCGACCCGGTTCTCGTAATCAATACGTGCTGAGTCATAGTAGGCGGCTGCCTGTTGGGGCCGCCCCATCAACCGGTACAGGTCGGCAAGCCGAAGCTGCCAACTACCGGTTACATCATCATAGGATTGAATCCTGTCTACCGCTTCCTGGTAGTTGCCCGCGTACGTATCTACCAGAAATTCCCAGCCTCGCAGATCGGCGCCGTGCCGGGCGCCCTGGGCCAGTACCTGCCGCATCTTTTGAAGATCACCTGATGAGCCTCTGATAGAGGAGAGCTTATGACCGTAGCCAAGCCCGGCTTCCGGCTCCAGTTGGATAGCAAGGTCAGCATAGTGCTCGGCCTCCCGCCAGCGGCGTAAGAAACCATAGGAAAGGGTTAAATGCCCAAACCTCTCAATATGGCGTGGATCCGACTGCAGGGCCGGCTTGAAGAAAGAAATAGCTGTTTCCCACTCGCCCAGCCGCCGATGCGCAATTCCTACGGCGCCGAGAATCTCACTATTATTGGGCGCCTTCACCAGGGCCTGCTGGAAATATTCCAATGCCTGGCGATAGTCCTCTGTCCAGTAGTAGTCATACCCGTGGGCCAGGATTACTTCAGGATGGCCCGGATCAAGGGCCAGGGCATGGTCCAGGCTCCTTTGTGCCTGTTCCAGGCGTTCAGGTGTTGGATCGGTGCGCCAGAAGGCATAGCTGCGCAAGTGGACCCGGGCCAGGCGGGCCCAGGCCAGAGCAAAATTGGGGTCCAGCTCCACGGCTTTTGCATACATTTCCACTGAGTTAACCATGATTTCCCGTCGGCTGTAGCCTAGCCATTGACGGTACCAGTAATTGTTCCCCTGGAGGTAATAATCATAGGCCTCCATGTTTTCTGTGGGCCTGGACTCCAACGCCCGCCGTTCCGGCTCAAGCAGGGTAATGTCCAGTGCCTGCGCCACCTGCTCGGCGATGTCGGATTGGACCTGGAAGATGTTGGCCAGAACCGCGTCATAACGGTTAGACCAAAGGTGGGTATCGTCAGTGACCCTGATGAGCTGGGGCGTGACACGCACTCGACTTGGACCCTCCGACGGTCGGTCCCAGCGGACCGTGCCCTCGAGCACATACTGGACACCCAACTCTTGGCCGATCTGCCGGATGGTCTTGTTGCTGTTCTTATATTGAATGGCGCTTGTTCGGGAGATGACACCTAACGTACGAATTGCGGAGAGCCGCGACATGATTTCCTCGGTTATGCCGTCGGCGAAATACTCGTCCTCGGCAGAGCCCAGATTCTCAAACGGCAGAACCACCAGCCGTATTTTCTTTGAAGGAGGTTGAGTTGGCTTTTTTGAAATAAACCACACAGCGATACCGAATAGGACAATGATGACAGCCGCACCAACAATCATCGCCGTTCTTCGTAACTTCGATTTGGCAGCGGCCTCTGACTTAAACGAAATGCTCGAGGGGGCGGCCGCTGGTATGTTTAGCATTTCACGGATTTCCATACCGACATCCCTGATATGCTGAAGCCGCCGCCACGGGTCTTTCTCTAAGCAGCGCTGCAGCAGAGCCTGGATGTTTGGCGGCGTAGTCCAGGGCAGCACCTGCCAGTTGGGCTCTGTTTGCAGAACATTGGCCAGTGTGTCGGAAACTGTTTCGCCGTGGAAGGGAACCTTGCCAGTTAGCATCTCATACAGCACGCAGCCGAACGACCAAATATCGCTGCGCTTATCGGCCGGCTTACCGCGGGCCTGCTCAGGACTCATATAGGCGGGCGTACCGATGATCTTGCCAGGCTCAGTGGTGGTGCTTAGCTTCTCTGAGGGTTCACCGCCGACCGTCTTGGCCAGGCCGAAGTCCAGCACCTTGACCCTGCCTTCCGGCGTGATTTTGATGTTGCCGGGCTTCAGGTCCCGGTGGATAACATCATGCTCATGCGCCGCCGCCACCGCCTCAGCTATTTGCAAAGCTATCGTTAATGCTTCTTCCAGCTTAAGCGGTCCCTTCGTTATTTGTTCAGCCAGCGTCTGGCCGGGGACATATTCGAGGACCAGATAGCCCGCCCCCTCAGCCACTTCGAGCTCTTCGTGGATGGTGGCAATGTTGGGGTGATTCAATGAAGCCAGAAGTCGGGCCTCACGCTTCCAGCGCGACAGGGCCATGCGGTTGCCCATTACCTCAGCCGGCAGGCTTTTGATAGCGACGGGCCGGTCAAGCTTGGTGTCGTGGGCCAGATAAACCACCCCAATCCCGCCACGGCCCAGCTCTCGCTCGATACGGAATGGACCGATTTGGCTACCCGGCCCTAACACCAGGTCGCTAAAGCTGGTCGTGGGACGCAGCTCCTCTTCACCTGGCCGCCTATTGTTGTCATGCTCAATCTCGCTCATCAGTCCGCTCCGTTTGAATATCTGTTGCTCGTGAGCAGGAAATGACTCTGACTGTATCTAAACCGATAACAATATATCGATCAACCAGTGTGATGTCAAGATAATTGATGGTGTTCCAAATCGACAAATCTTTGTTTTTTTACTGTACGCCTTTAACCCGCATCCGGACCGAGTAGAGTGAGGTTCGAGCTGTGATAAAGAGCGTCTGTCTATCCTTGCCGCCGAAACAAACATTGGCCGGCCGCTCAGGAACTTTGATCCTTTCAATATTATTGCCCTGCGGGTCGTAAACCAACACGTCCTTTGTCGTTAGATAAACATTGCCTTCGTTGTCAATTGTCATTCCATCAGAGCCTTCCGGTGCAAAAAGTTTTTTGTTCGAGAGTGTCCCGTCGTTGTTAGTGGTATAGACAAAGGTCCTTTTCGCCCTGATGTCGGCCACGTAAAGAAGTTTGCCGTCAGGAGTGCCTATTATCCCGTTGGGCTGGACGAGCTTATCAGCCACCCGTATGAGTTTTTTGCGGTCGGGTGTGAGGTAGTAAACGTGTTGGCCGTCCTGCTCCATAGGCCCTCTGCTCCAGTATGACCTGCGGTAAAACGGGTCCGTAAAGTAAATACCGCCTTTCGGGTCCACCCAGAGGTCGTTGGGGGCGTTTAACTTTTTGCCCCGGTACCCCTTGACCAGCACTGTCACTTCACCGTTCATATTGATTAACCATAGCTCGTTATTAAGGTCGGCACAGGCCAGGAGGTTACCATTTTTGTCGAAGTAAAGACCGTTGGCCCTTCCTGGATTTTGGTGAAAGATTGACAGCCTGCCGTCCACCGACCACCTGTGAATCCGGTTGTTTGGCTGGTCAGTAAAGAAGACATTGCCTTTGGCGTCGGAGGCCGGGCCTTCGGTAAACTTAAAACCGCCGGCAAGCTTTACCACCCTCGCCCCTGGCGCGATGATACTTCGTTTTGCAGCCGTGCCTGCGGCTGTCACTGCTACCAGCTCAATGCCGAGGGCGCGTCCCAGATTGCGAGAGTATTTCTTGTCCCTCGGATTGTTCCAGTGCTCGTGCACCCCAAGACTGGCAAGTCTTATGACGTTGCCGGCATGGTCAGAGTCATAAAATGTCCCCGAAGGTGGATTATTCGCCAGTGCTGCCTCGTGGAGATAATCGTCAACTCCACTGGCACGTGGATAGTCATCGTATTCGGCATGGAGAAAATCGAAGCCGACCGAATCGATAGCCACCGGGTCCTGTGAAGCCAAAAGACTCAACGTCCACTGGCCATTGAAAGGATGCAATTTCCACCTTCTTGGCCCTCTATCCATATCTATGGGGTGCTTACCGGAGTATAGTCCGTCAACCAGGTACAACACAGTCTTGCCGCCAATGTGCGCATGACCCATCAGGTCTACCAGGGGCCTATAGACCCCGGTCTCCTTGGAAAAAGCGCTTTGATGCATATTGTAATAGCCCTTCTGTATCGGCGACCTGATCAGCGAGCCGTAGTGGTTCTTGGCGCAGAGCGTCACGCCGGCTCCTGTGTGGGCCTTGAGGTTCGCAAAGTTGATTAAGTAATCGGCCCCGACAAATGATACGGGGACATAGTCCGGCTTGCATCCTACCAGATGGCAACTCCAGTGAAATGGAACTGAAGATTGTTTCATCTTGATTCGGCCGAATTTGCCTCCGTAGTCCAGGTACCGTACATTCGGAAACTCTCTGCGGAAAATGTTATAGTACTCGTTGGCAAAATACGCCAAACTGTCACCAATCGAAATATCGAATTCTCTGACACCAACTGTGTTTACAAGCTGCCGCAGCAGAGCTATAAGCATTTGCGGCGACGTATTCATATAATCCCTTTTGCTTTCCAAATTGTAATTGTTCGGGTTGACTCCTCCATGAGACCGGATAAAGCCGACAAAATTGACCTTGATAACAACCTTCTCGCCCCGCTTATACCCGACGTCGCCTTTGCCGCGCGTTTTATTGAAGTGTCTGAACAATTTGTCCCACGCTGCGGCGTCACTGGCTTCACCGGCCAGGTTACGGATTGCCAGCGCCATCATTTGACTCACCCGCTCTTGATTTGTGTGGCTGCTCTGCCACCAGTGTCCGTCCCCAGGCCCTTGCCAGTCGGCTGCATTAGGGTCATGTACCCACGCGACGCGCCCGGGATAAATTCCCTTTGCAACTCCTATTGGCTTATTGGCAGGTTGCTCTTTGGCTAAAACTAACTTCTCGCCGGTGGTGCTGACAGTTACCCAAATGGCCCCGACACTGAGGGTTATGCATATTAGACCGACCACGTAGCGCCTCCGTGCAAAGTTGAGTTTTGCCTTTCTAAATGCTGCACCGCAGGCACTCAGGCCCAAAAGCCAAGCCACAAAACCCGAGGCCAATGGGAAAGCCACCCGCTGGCATGGATACGCTGCCCGTGAAGGCTTCGGCACCACGCGTATCAAAAACCATATCAGCGATACCAGCCCGGCTATGGGAAGTGTCCACATCAACCAGCGATATTTCCTTTTGCGCCTGTGATATTTACCTGTCTTCGGACAAGCTGAGGGTGTGTGTCTTCTTCTTAAGAGCTGCATTTTTTTTACCTCCATAACACTTGGCCGTGTTTCTTATCTCGCACGATATAACTCAGTCGAGGAGACAAATGCCGGGATTTCCCAAAAACCGGTTCCAGGGTAAACTGCCATCGTAAGTTGATGCAAATATAACCGAGTCGGTCGAAGATTTCAATCTAAAACCCCCATTGCTGGCGCAGCTAAGAATCCAGTCTTCTTTTCCAATATTCTCATTGTGAGCAGCACATCGCTGAAAGTCCGCCCCGGGCGGAACGCGACAATCTAAAATAATCAATTAAAGGGGCCTATGCCGAATCATTCGGTATAGGCCCCTAATTGATGCAAATCCATCCCGATGTATCGGGCTCAAGCCACTGAACCACCAACGTCGTTTAGTCAATCTTAGAAATCACGATAACATCCAGCATAGCACCATCTTCACGACGAGCAATTTCCAAAGTATACGTCCCGGCAGGCATCGTGAAGAGCACCGTTGCATCTTGATCATCGTCGTCGCTGAAGACATCGTTCCAGAACCAGTTGCCTAAATCCTCAGCGTCATTCCACCTCACCCAGCCACTACTGTGGATCTCCGTCTCGGCGGGAATAGTAGCTCCCTGGATTCGGACCCAGAATGAGTTGCTGCCGCCAGGGATATTTATGCGACCACTGATCTTGTAGGTTCCACCCGCTACCGTGAAATTGTACGTTGCGATACCGTCAGGAGGCGGGTTGCTACTCTGGTTGCCGATGCCGTCGTCTGTGCCGATATACTTACCACCCGATGCTGCGGGGTCGTCATAAATCTTCATGGGTTCGGTTATCGTAGCGGCAGACTCTGCTTCGATCCAGATTTCTTCCGAAGGAACCACAATCTCAGGAGCCAACCGGTACAGCCGAAAGTCGTCAAAGTACAGTTTGCCAGTGGCACCACTGCCATCAATCCCAATGCTCAGCTTCGTGACATTCTGCAGGTTCGCGCCTAAGGGTGCAAGGTCGATATTCCACTGCTTCCATCGTAGTGTCGCTATGTCAGCTACATCACCGTCATATGCCACCTTGGCGTCGTTGATCTTCACATACAACTGCCCGGTGCTGCCCGCAGTGCCGTGGAAATACAGCACCAATGTCGCAACGCCGGCTTTAGTCCAATTCTGTGGAGCAGCAAAAGTGCGGCCGGCCTCTGAATATGCTGCGCCGCCGGTGTTGTTGTAGAAGAACGGCATCGACTGCTTATCGCTATGAACGATAGTCTGCTCGGCAAAAGGAGCAGCATCATAACCGACGAGAGAACCGTTTGTCGCGATGCCGTACCCATCTATCCACACATTAAATATCCTGTTGCTCTCGGGGTCGTCGGGGTCAAGGTCATTGTAGCTCTCAATATCGTCCACGACAAAATATTCTTGTGTCGTAAAGCTCCAGAGATCGCTTTCCCAGGTAGTTGGGGTCTCGGCCTCATTGACTTCGTTAATCTTCCAGTAGTAGGTCTTGCCTAAATCGAGGGCCAAGGGACCATAGCCGCTCTCGGTCACGGTAGTAACAGGTGCAGTACCGTCTATCACAGTCTGCTCGTCGGTGCTCAAGTACACGTTGTGCTTAGCCGCCTCTCTTCCCGTTCTGAAGCCGAGGGTCACATCCACGGCCACATCTGTTGTGCCCGAATCCGGGCTGGGCTCTGTTGCATTCACAGGTATATGGAAGAAGCGGACCTCACTAAGACCGTATTGGTTCAGGAGGCCTCCCCAGTTGCTGTTAGCTGTGAGCCTGACGTACTTTGCTGCGGCGCCGCCAAAATCAATAGTGGTGTTGTGTTCGTAGTCGGGTACACCAGGGGCCCGGGCAAACTCGTGAGTAGCACCCAATGGCGTATAGTCGGTGCCATCGACCGAATACTCGATGAAAACATCTTTGCAGCCTAAACCGAGCACTGGCTCCATGAATTCGTTATAGTTCCATACCCACATCTCATGGAGTTTGTAAACGTTGTCGAACTGAAATTCGATCCAGGTCGGCTGTGGCCCTGTAGCACCGCTCAGCCACATATTGTTGTCACCATCTTTGCCGTGCAATAGACCACTGTCATCCAGTCCCGAGCCGTTGATGGTATTTTCAGGCCCTCTGCCTGCGCCGCTGCTGGAAGCTGTGGCAATTATGTTCCCGATGGCATAAGCAACGGGCTCAGTCGTAAAACTCCAGACACCGCCTTCGTATACCGCATAGTCCGGTGGGCCGTTGACCTCATCGACGCGCCAGTAGTAAGTCGTGCCGAAAGCAAGGCGTCCAGGAGCATAGCTGTTGGCATCCTGGGCGATGCCGCCAACGCTGTCGTTGACGTCGTTGAAGTTATCACTAAGGTAAACTGTGTGCCCATTGACTGGGGGCGCATATTGTCCCGGCGTCCAGCCAAGGACCGCATCTCGCGGCACATCTGTTGCCTCATTAGCCGGCTTCGGGTCAGAGGCTTCTTTTAAGGCCACGACAAAAGCAGAGGTGATAAAAGCCACGTCATCCAAATTTGTCCAACCAATAAGATCGAAATTGACATTCACAATACCTTCGCCCCGAGGCGCGACAAATCCGAAGAATGTATCCTTGGAATGACCGGGAGCCCCCATAGGCATGTCCGCGATTGCTGTTACGGTGCCGCCGCCGCTGAAGGTCGCGGTCACCTGAGGATTCAACTCACGATTGTCTCGATAAAGTAACGTCCCAGCGAAATATGTGACCACCTCGCCCGGCACACCACCGGTAACAGGGCTGATATCAAACACCCAGTCCGGCGGGCTTTCGGCTTTCGAAAAGCGCCCATTTCCCGACGTTGGTAAGCGATTGCCGTCGCTTCCGCCCGACCCGCGGGTGAGATTGCCGGTGGTGTCGGCGAAGGTTACAGACTTGGCTCTGCTGACCCCGAAGTTGGCGATGATGTCTTGACCATCCCTACTCCCGCGTTCACTTTCGGCATCTACCACACCACCGGCATCTGCGTCGAAGGCAGGGCCGATCAGAGCTTGAAAAGTTGCCAGGTCGATCACGTTTTCAGGACCGGCGTTGCCTGTATGGCTATCATACACACCACTTTGATCCACTTGATTGTGGTGGGGGTCATCATCCGGGTCGTACACGCCTACCGTGTCGAAAGCCGCCTCTGCCACGCCTATAGTAAGGCCCAGCACTAAAACAGAAGAAACCAAATAAATCAATTTCTTACACATAATAGTCCTCCTTCAAAAACTAAATATAGGATGTTAATTGAAGTGTGAAAAATCTTTACTCTCCGGCACAAAGCCTCTATACAGCTTTGTGCCTTTCATAATGACTCCTCCTCTATCGAAAAACTACGAAACTTCCACAGGTCCGAAGACCAAAACCTACAGATGCCCGCCCATTCGGCTGCCCCTTCGACTTAGCTCAGGGCTACGGCTCATTCAGGGTAGGCTCTGCGCGGGCACAAGCTCAATCAATCTTATTTATACCAAATTAGCCGGTTTACTTCAAGGTTAAATTACCAATGTTTTTGAAAGAGATTACGCACATTTCTTGATGAGATTGTGCAAAAATGCGCATTTTTGAAATCACCCCCAAATCATTATAACCATCTGCGCAACCAGGCCTGATAAAGATTTTCCTTCAAAATCTTAAAAAGTAAATGTCTGAAGCTGTGGCGCAGCGGAGTCACAGGATCTGCTAAGACTCAAAATTCGAGATTATATCGGTCACCGGTTGGGTGCCGAATCTCCGGCTCAAACCATTTCAATATTGGAAGTTCCTGGTCTGTTTAATCCTGGTCGTCGGGAGTGCTTTCGAGCCCAGCCTTTGCCCGGTAGTGCTCCACCAGCTTGACTAATTTGCCAAGGCCGATCAGGACAAGAATTGCAAGAAGTGCTGCAAAAACGGCCATCTGGTAAAAGCACGCGCCGCAGGCCATTCCGATACTTGCAACGAGCCATATCGTTGCGGCGGTGGTCAAGCCGTGCACCCCGCCTCTATCCTGAATGATGGCCCCGGCACCTAAAAAACCAACGCCGGTAACAATCTGGGCAGCTATCCTTGTAGTGGAACCTTCGGTCACGTCCACCATTCGTTTGGAGATTATGGTAAAGACCGCTGCGCCGAGGCATATCAAGACATTTGTCCGCAGCCCGGCGGACTTACCGCTGATTTCTCTCTCCAGCCCGATTACTGCTCCGAGAACGATAGCCAAGATTATGCTGTAGAAATCGTTTGGCCAAACCATAGCTCTACCTTTCTATTAGCGTCTCATCGACCTGCATACCGAAGTGTCTTCCGGCCTTTTCGATGTGGCCCAGAACCTTATCGCCGGGCTTTAAGGCCGTAACCGAAACGGCCTTGCCCTCCGGGCCAACCAATCGAATCGTCTCGGCATTCTGCATGACCAGACTTATCGGCTCACCTTCAGCCTCGGCGGCGATTAGCATCATGGGCCTTTTTTCGATCTTGTTTCTGCCGAGATAAGCGATTTGACTTTTGCCTTGAAAATCAACCAGCAGCACTTCGTCGCCGGCTTTGAGGTCTGCCAAGTATTTCGTTTTACCACCCGGCGTCAAGGTATATGCGTGCACGGCCCCGGCATTGACGCGGAACGGTCGAGATGCCACGTAAGGATTATCGATGGATTCGGAATGCACTAAAAAGAAACCCGCAGCGGTGTTGCCGACGAGTATCCCTTCGCCAAGAGTCATTTGCGTACAGGTATCGAGGCAGGCCCGATCGCCCATGCCGAGCTGCTTTGTGTCTGTGATAGTGGCTGCTACAAGAGTGATTTTTTCGCTTATACCGTGAATGATTTCAGCAGTTTTCTTGATTTCGTTTACATCGCTGGTATTGAGCACGACGCCATCGACGCCTTTTTCAAGTATTTCGACCATAAGTTTGGCCTGCTCGCTATTTTCGACCTGGACCATAATATTTTTGCCTCGGCGAGCGAGCAGGTTCTCAATGGGGATAATCGTCCAGTCGAGCATTCTGAGGACGAGGATTTTGTCATTCGGTACTGCCGCGGCTTTGTCTTCATCAGCCTTGCCGGCTATGTCTATGAACTCGACGTCCGTGCCGGGTTTAATGTCGCCGCTTTTTTCGACGGTTTTGATTTTGCCGAACTGCCGCACCTTGTCACTGTCACCATCGGGCAACACAACCGCCTCAGCCCCGCTTTCCAGCGCAGCTATGGCGATTTCTTTTTTATATGGAACAACATTTACCCACATTTTCTTCATCGGACTTATCCCTTACCGCAGTATGCTCGATAATTATTTTAGCTTTGCAGTATTTTAACTGCTTCGGTGACACTGGCTCCTTCGTGCACCATTTTGCTCAGGGCCTGGACCATTTTGTCCGGCTTTTTGTGCTGGAAGGCGTTTCGGCCGATCGAGACACCGGCGGCACCGGCTTTAAGGGCATCTTCCACCATTTTGAAGATGTCCTCGTCGCTGTCCATTTTCTCTCCGCCTGCAATCACTACCGGCACCGGACAGCCTTGGACTACTTCGGTGAAACTATCGACGCTGCCGGTATAGGGGACCTTAACAATATCTGCGCCGAGCTCGGCTCCGACTCTGGCGGCGTGCTTGACATTGTTGACGTCAAATTCATTTTTGATTTTCTGGCCGCGGGTGTACATCATTGCGACCAGCGGCATCTGCCATTCGAGGCATCGCTCGCTGACCTGTCCTAATTGGGCCAGCATCTCTTTGTCGGTCTCGGCACCGAGATTTATGTGGACAGAGACCGCGTCGGCACCGAGCTTGATAGCTTCGGCGACAGTGCAGACCAGCTCCTTTGCGTTCGGGTCGGGACTTATCGATGTCCCTGCTGAAAGGTGGATAATCAGCCCTACGTCCTTGCCTGTGCCTCTATGGCCGGCGCGTACGATTCCTTTGTGTATCAGGATAGCGTTTGCCCCGCCGGCCACAACTTTGCTCACCGCCGTCCGCATGTCAGCCAGGCCCTCAATAGGTCCGACCGTAACGCCGTGATCCATCGGAATAATTACCGTCTTGCGGGAATTGCGGTCGATTATTCTTTCGAGTCTTATCTCTTTGCCTATCATTGCCAAATCTCCAACCACGAAAGTCTAAAGCGTAAAATGCAAAACTACAGCCCAAAAATCAAAAGTTTTGAATCTTCAATTGCGATTCTTACCTCTCAGATTTCAGTTTTCATTTTAATTTGCCATAATCTACCTGAAGCCATTCAAAAGGCAAGAAAAAAACAGCGAATCCGGCATTTTGGAGTTTGAGACGGCTGTTGCGGGGATTTCGAACTGCGGCCGGAGTTGCGCTGGGGTCAGAACGGAGGCGAGCGCGACGCGGAGCGGGCATGAGCCAGGAGCAGGCAGTCTTTGGAATTCTGAAGCCCGAATTCCTCGGCGCTGTGGTGCGATACTTTAGTTTTTGCTCTTGCCTTCGGGACAGCTCGCTGCTATATGTTTGAATTACTATGACATATTTAGCCGTTCCCATAGCAGCGCAGAATTTAGAGCGGGCAAGGCAGCAAATCAAGGCTGCTCTGGCCGCAGGTGCCGAGATGCTCGAGCTGCGAACCGATTATCTCGAAAACCTCAGTGTAGAGTTGGTCAAAAATTTAATTGCCAGCGTAAAAAGTGCCAACGATAGACGGTTGCCTGTAATCGTAACCTGTCGGGACAAGCAGCAGGGCGGAGCGATAGGCTATCGGCAGCAATTGCGAGTTGATGTGCTCACCGGCGCCCTGAAAGCGGGCGGCGAATTTATCGATTTTGAATACGACAATTTCCTCTCTGCCGAGAATCAGGAAAAGATAAAGCTGGCGCTGTCGCAGAACCCAAAGGGCCGGCTGATTTTGTCGGCCCACAATTTCGAAACAAAATTCGCTGATATCGACAAACTGTACCGTGAGATCTTAGATGTTTGTCCGGCGGCGATACCCAAGCTCGTCTATACCGCAAATCATATTAACGATTGCTTTGAGGCCTTTGATTTGCTGCATCGAACCAGCGGCGAGCGAATCGTTTTCTGTATGGGCGCCGCCGGCCTTGTCAGCAGAATCATTGCAAAGAAGCTGAGCTGTTTTGTGACTTTCGCGAGTGTCGATGAGAAAAGCGCGACCGCACCAGGCCAGCTGACCATTGAGCAGTTTAAGAAATTATACCGCTATGACGACATAAAAGCCGATACCGAACTTTTCGGCGTGATTGCCGACCCGGTCGGCCATTCGCTAAGTCCTGCCATTCATAATGCCGGCTTTGCCGAGAAGCGTATGAACAAATTATATTTGCCGCTGCTGGTAGAAGGCCGGCAGCGCGAGTTCGACTTGTTTTTGCGTAATGTGCTTTTGAGAAAATGGCTGAACTTCGGCGGCTTTAGCGTAACAATCCCGCACAAACAAAATGCGCTGGCTTTTGCCCGCACAAACCAGGGCTTTATTGAGCCGTTAGCGGGGAAAATTGGAGCCGTTAATACTTTGGTCATTCGTGCGGACGGTAAACTTAGCGCTTACAATACCGATTATGCCGCTGCACTGGATGCGATTACTTCGACCCTGAGAATTAGCAGAGACGATTTGAATGAGCTGCCGGTCGCAGTTGTAGGCGCAGGCGGTGTCGCACGGGCGATTGTGGCCGGCTTAGGCGACGCCGGCGCCAAAATCAAGATTTACAACCGCACTGTCGAAAGGGCGGAGAAACTTGCAGCCGAGTTTAATTGTGAGTTTGCGCCTCTGGATGATTTGCCGAACGTCGAGGTAAAATTGCTCATAAACTGCACCAGTATTGGGATGTGTCCGAATGTTGGCCAAACACTTTTGCCGAAAGAGTGCTTGAAAAAAGATATGGCGGTCTTTGACACCGTTTACAATCCTGCGGAGACTTTGCTGTTGAAGCAGGCAAAACAAAAAAGGGCAAAAACGATTGACGGCCTATCAATGTTTGTTAACCAGGCCTTAGCCCAGTTTAAACTCTTCATCGGCCAGAAAGGCAACACGGCCCTTATGCGAAAGACTATTTTGGGTTGTCTTTCTCGTTAATAATTTGTATAATATTTGTTCTTGATTTAAGAAAAAACGTGCGACGCTGAAGTAATAAATACGGGACATTACCATGCATAAGATACGGGTTTATGCAGATGGCGACAAGGGCGAAAAAATTTGATTGTGTACAAATGAAAAACCGCATCCAAAGGGAATTAAGACAAGAGTACCAGGCCAGAAAGACCAAGTTTGCTTCATACGCCGATTTCTTAAACGCCACAGCGGACGAATCGGAAGAGATACGCATCTTCCGTGATAAAGTTGCTAAAGCAAGGGCTACAGCGAAAGGCTAAAATCTCATTAACTGGAACGGTCAGCGTATTTTGTGTGATAAGGGGGACATTCTCCACCGGCCAAACCGCCAACCCAGAACTCATGCGGAAAATGGTTTCTGAAGAACTTAGGGACAAAGGCACATAGTGACGAATATCGAATGCCGAACAAGGAACAACCATGTGAGGCTGTGCCGCGCGTGGTATTAACATTGCGTGATTTAATTGTTGCTTTGGGGCTGGAATTATTGGTATATTAGGGATGTAAAAAGTAGTAATTTAATAACAAAGGTGAGAACATGGGTATTCAGATTGAGGTACCCAAAGAGAAGATTTCAGCGTTTTGCCGGCGGAATCATATTTGCGGTCTTGCGTTTTTTGGCTCTGTACTGCGCGATGACTTTCGGTCGGACAGCGATGTAGATGTGCTGGTGGAATTTGAACCAGGACAAGAATTGAGTTTGATGGAACTGGTTGCGATGGAGAATGAACTGTCTGAGATACTTGGGCGGAAAGCGGATATGGTTGAACGCCAAGCCGTCGAAAGAAGTGAAAACTATATCCGGAGACGGTACGTCCTACAGTCCGTGGAGAAGGTCTATGTGGCGTGATAACGCTTATCTACTGGATATGTTGCTTAGCTGCGAGGAAGGTTTGCGAATTCACTCAAAATACGACCTGGGAGCAGTTTCAGGCTGATGAGCTAATGCAAAACGGTGTAATGCGGCAGATTCAGATTATAGGAGAAGCTGCCCGTAAAGTGTCGCTTCAGTATCAACAGGAACATCCAGAGATTGTCTGGCAAAAAATTATTGGGATGCGAAATCGGTTAGTCCATGAATACTTTCGTATCATCCCAGAAAGAGTTTGGGATGTGGTTGAGAAAGACATACCGGAATTGATTCGGCTCATTGAGCCGCTTGTGCCACCGGATGAAAACCCCAATAAATTGGGGGGCTAAATATCACCTTTGACCTCATTAAGGACAAACTGAATGGCTAAAAGTAGTAAAAGCAAAAAAGCTGAAAAAGTAGTATTGGCATATAGCGGGGGTTTGGACACGAGTGTGATTCTGCCGTGGCTTAAGGAAACGTACGGCTATGAAGTAATAGCATTTGCGGCCGACCTGGGACAGGGCGATGAATTGGCTGGTATTAAACGAAAAGCGCTGGCGAGCGGGGCGGTTAAGTGTGTAGTAAAAGACCTGCGCAAAGAGTTTGTGGAAGATTATCTCTGGCCGCTGCTCAAAGCAGGTGCGGTTTATGAAAAGGGTTATCTGCTGGGCACAAGTGTTGCCCGGCCGTTAATCGCCAAGCATCAAGTCGAAGTTGCGCACGCTGAAGGTGCGACAGCCGTAGCTCACGGCGCGACCGGCAAAGGCAACGACCAGGTACGATTCGAAGTGAGCTATATGGCCCTGGACCCATCTTTGAAAATTATCTCTCCCTGGAAAGACCCGAACTTTACGCTTGCCTGCCGTGAAGCAGCGGTTGATTACGCCAAGAAGCACAAGATTCCCGTCGGGCAGACCAAAAAGAAAATCTATTCCCGCGACCGCAACCTCTGGCACCTCAGCCATGAAGGAGGCGACCTTGAAGACCCCTCTAATGAGCCCAAAGACGATTTGTTTGTTATCTCCCGGCCGGTTTCGAAAACGCCTGATGAGCCGGACTATGTAACGATAGGTTTTTATGAAGGAATCCCAATAAAACTTGACGGCAAGTTAACAAGCGGCGTAAAGCTGATTGAAACATTGAACCGGCTCGGCGGCAAACACGGCGTTGGTCAGGTGGACATGGTCGAGAACCGGCTGATTGGTATAAAGTCGCGGGGCGTGTATGAGGCGCCGGGCGGAACAGTTCTCGTTATGGCCCACAACGCTTTGGAGAGTGTGACGCTTGATAGAGAAACTATGCATTACAAACAACAGCTTGCTCTAAAGTACGCAGAGCTGGTTTATTACGGCCTGTGGTTTACTAAATTGCGTGAGGCTCTTGGCGTATTCTTTGATGTTACGCAGCAGAATGTCACCGGCGAAGTGAAAATGAAATTATTCAAGGGGCGTTGCACGCCGGCCGGCATAGAAAGCTCGAACAGTCTGTACGAAAAAGACCTGGCGAGCTTTAAGATGGGTGCCGAATACGACCCAACTGATGCAACCGGCTTTATACGTTTGTTCGGCTTGCCTGCAAAAGTTGCGGCTTTGGTTAACAAGAAAACGAAAAGTGTAAAGTGAGCTAAAGTGCCTAAAGTGAGCTAAAATGACACGTAAGTGTCACTTTAGGCACTCCACATTTTAGGCGCTTGAGCAAAGGAAGCATTGTGGCAGTACCGGATTGGATTTGGTTTGTCTTTGTTTTTGCGTTTGGGTGCTGTATAGGCAGTTTTCTGAATGTTGTCATCTATCGCTTACCTCGCGACAAGTCTTTAATAACTCCGCCTTCAGCTTGTCCGGCGTGCGGTAGGCACATTCGCTTTTATGACAATATACCACTTATTTCGTGGCTGCTTTTGGGGCGAAAGTGCAGGCATTGCAAAGCGGCAATCTCGCCGCGTTATTTTGCTGTCGAGCTGCTGACGGGCTCGGTTTTCCTCGGGCTTTTTATTCTGTATTTTCAAATCAATCCGCGAGACGGTGCCCAATCGTTTGCCGGTGGCGGCTGGTTTATTTATCTTCTTCACATTACTATGTTAGCAGGTTTCATTGCCGCTTCAGCAATTGACCTGGAATATTGGGTCATTCCACTGTCTATTTGCTGGGTCGTTACCGCGGTTGGGTTGATCGCCTCGGCGGTCGGTGTTTATGTAATTGACCCTGCTCTGATTCGTGCGTATTGCCTTTTGCCAAGCGCCTCGGCTGATACGGGCGCCCTGGCCGTCGGGGCGATGATAGGGTTGGTTATATCCTGGGTGCTGCTGGCAACCGGTTTGGTTAAAAGAAGTTACGAACCAGAAGACGGAGGACAGGAGACAGAGGACAGAAGTGAGCAGAAGGTCAACCATCGTCTGGAGAGCTGCAGAGAAGCCATTTTTTTACTGCCGGTCATCATCTGCTCGGCCGCGGCTTGTTGGATTATCAGAGAACGCACCTGGTGGGTAGATTTTTCGCAACATGCTGTCGTTGCAGGACTTCTGGGCAGTCTGTGGGGTTACTTTGTGGGTTGCGGAGTTGTCTGGGGCATCCGTATCTTTGGCACATTAGCCTTTGGACGGGAGGCAATGGGGCTGGGCGATGTGCATCTAATGGGTGCTGCAGGGGCGGTAATAGGGCCGCTTTTTGTCGTTGTGGCGTTTTTTGTCGCGCCGTTCTTCGGGCTGGCCTGGGCGGGATTCCAAATGTTTTTTAAAAAAATTCGACAAATTCCCTACGGTCCTTTCTTGTCTTTGGGTATACTTGTTGTTATGATTTTACACGACTGGATTCGTGGTTATCTGAGTTTTATGTTTTGGCGTTGAAACGGAAAAACTAAATTTCAATATTATAAGGAGATATCAAATGCGGGCTGCCAACAAAAAAACAATCGCTCTGGTAATTTGTCTTGTATCATTTACTCTTTTGTCCGGCTGCACTAATTGGGAGGAAAGATATAGAGCTTTGAGCGTGGAGAATGAGAATCTAAAGGGCCTGTTCGAACGCGAAAGGGCGGAGAAGGGTCAGCTTGCCGACCGGATTTCGCAGGACCAACGAACAATCGATGAGCTCCAAAGACAGATTGAAGACCTCAGCAGGTCGCCGGCGGACGCCACCGGCTTTGGCCCGGGCTATGATGTTGCTTTTGACCCTACTGCCGGAACGATTACGGTAACACTGCCGAATGCGGTATTGTTTGATTCGGGAAAGGCCACACTCAAAAAAGCAACCAGCACCGAGCTTGACCATATTCGGTTGGTATTGGAGGCGAAATACTCGGGCAAACAAATAGATGTTGTCGGCCATACCGATTCGGATCCTATTAAGAAATCGAAATGGAAAGATAATTGGGAACTTTCAGCCCAACGTTCTCTGACGGTGGCCAGATACCTGATAGACCGTGGGATTGCCAACGACGATATTCGAGCGGTTGGCTGTGGAGAAAGCCGACCCATTGCTTCCAATGCAACAGACAGCGGTAAAAAAAAGAACCGGAGAGTTGAAATCGTTGTTCGTATGAGGTGAATTAGTGGTCTGTGATTCGAGTCACGAATCGCTGGAGGCTATTGACTTTTTACAAATGTTGTGGTTCTTATCGTGCCGTCTTTGCCGAGGCAGACCGTAACGGCTCCAAGGCCGGCTGTATAGAATGACTTTGTCTTATTCGGGTCAGAGGGCCCGGGACCCGGGGCACGATTCTTGCTTTCGTATCGGCTTCGGCCGCAACTGCATATCAAAATATCCGCATCAAGATTTTCGAGGAAGTCAGGGTCTGCCGTTTTGACTGAGCCGTGGTGAGGGACAACGACAACATCGGCCCTCAAGTCGGGATTTAGCCGAAGAAGCTCTGTTTGTGCAAACTCTTCGATGTCGGAGCATAAAAGTATTTTGGTGCCGGCAAATTCTATCAATGAAACCAGCGATTTGTCATTGTCACCCAATTGCGCATCCTGAGATATTTGTTCGCTCGGCCAGAGTATTTTAATCTTAGCAGCACTGTTTAGATTCAAATCTTTTAAGTTTTTTATTTCAAAACCCTGTTCACTTAGTGATTCGTTGAGAAATTTTACCGTGGTCTGCTGGTCTGCCTTGTCAAAAAAGGCATCATTGGCATAAATGGCGTCGACTTTGAAATATTCGACGACCTCAGGTATTCCATTTATATGGTCTATGTCATTATGGCTTATGATAATGGCGTCGATTTTGCCTGTTCCGCTGTAATCTAAAAATGGTGCGATAATTCGTCTGCCGATATCACTTTTGTGCAGCGAGCCTGCGTCAAACAAAACGTTGGCTTTGCCCGGAAGCTGGGCCAGTATTGCCTGGCCGTGGCCTACATCCAGACAGGTGAGGACTAAATTGTCCCGATGTGTCCGTTGCCATTTCGCAGTGCCAAGAAAAATAATTGTTGCTAAAAGCATCGCTGTGCAGATTACTCTTTTTATCAGAGGACGCCGAAAATAAGCGAAGCCGGCAAAAAGAATCAGGCAGTAATACAAAATTACCGGTGCAAGTGGCACGTGGCCTATTAGTATTTGTGAAATATCCAAATGTGCGATGAGCTTTACGAGCCAAATAAAACAGTCTGACAGAAGGGCGGCTGTAGCGCCTAAAACAGCACTCAATGTCGGCAGCAAAAAAAATAGGATTATCTTCAAGAATCCGATGGTCAAAATCAAGGCCACCAGTGGAAAGACGACCACCGTCCACATACTTGTAAGGGGGTTAATCGTGTAAAAGTGATAAAGCAAAATCCCGGCACCGCCCAGCCATGCGGCAAGGCCCACACAGAATAATCTAGATAAATATGGTACGGGCCTTGAAATTATGCGGAAAAACGGTTTTGCTCTTAGGGCTTTCTTACGCCAGGGCAAACTCGTTATTTTTTCGTATAGAAAGAAGTGGATTCGCCCTTCAAAAAGTAAAATTCCGAGCACTGTTCCGAAGGAGAGCTGCCAGCCGGCCTCGAATAACTGCGTCGGCCGTATGAGTAAAAGAATTATTGCTGCTAACGAAAGTGCATTGATGGGGTTGGAGTGTCGGCGAAAGAAAAATGATACGCAGAAAACGCAACATATAATAGCTGCCCTTAACGTAGGTGCCCTCGGCGGGACAATCAATAAGAAAATAACTATCGCAATTATACAAACAACCGCACGGGCAGGTTTCATTAACCCTGCTGTTTTGCATAGCCACCAGATAATCCCTATCAAAATGCCCAGGTGCAGTCCGGACAGACTAATAAAGTGCAGCAGACCCGTTTTGCGAAAGGCCTCGTACGTGTCACTGTCAATATGCCCTCTATAGCCCAACAACAGCGCCTCCAGCAGGCCTCTGCTTGGCTCGGCCGGTGACAGATCACCCAATAACGCCCGTGTGGCTGTTTGCCTGAGCCTGCTTTTTATTTTTGTAAAGGCACCCGACCACCTGTCATTCTGAGCGAAGCGAAGAATTTCGATACCGTCCCGCGATTTGATAGATGCCGCGAGAAAGACATTCTTGCGCGCCAGATATTTAGCTGTATCGAATTGTCCGGGGTTGGTCGGCGGTTTGAATCTATCCAGCCAGCAGTATGCCTGTATATGGTCGCCGGCCTTTAAATCCAGCACCGGCTCGTCAACCTGCACTCGAACAGTGCCGGCTGCCTTTGCCCAGCCGTTGCGCCGCAGCGGACCTTCAGCAACAGTTTTCACTTCGCTAACCTTGAGGTAGAAGCTGCTTGTTGGATCGGTCGGCTTAAACCTACTGAATTTCCACTGTCGATTTTCGTTGATATACGGCTCGGTGATAATCAGGCCGCGAATTGTTGCCAGTTTCGGTTCGCCGGTAACGAAATTTCGGATATCGTTGGGCTTTGGCTGATGAAAACCGGTCAGCCGAATCGCACCGAGACATACGAAGCAGGCCAGGGCTAAGTACGCTGTGGCGTAGTGGTAATCGGTGATTGGTAAATGGTAATTGGTGAATGGTAATTGGTTATTGGTAGAGTAAAGCTGTTGGATGATGAAGAAGAAAATAGTTGCTGCTGTAAGCAGAGCAAGCAGTATCAGCCAGAGCCAGACAAATCGTGACTCGTCGCCCGTCGTTCGTGACCCGATCAATGCATGTTGTATCAGAATCCCGATGATTAAACCGACTGCGACAAAAACAAGAGGGCATGTGCTTATGATTTGTCTGTGAAGATTTGCGGGGCCTGTGGTGAGCTGTTTATCAATCAGAGCTAATTTTCGCTGTATGTTGTCCATGGCAAAACAGACTACAGACTCAAGAGGCAAGACTCAAGTGCAATTTTGCCATAGAGAACACGGAGGTTTTCCCTGATGTCATTGGCGGTTTACTTTTTCCATCCCGGCCCACGCACCACACGGCCAGGTTTGGCACCGGTATGTTCGCCGTCTTTGAGCACCTGTGTGCCGTTTACGAAAACATGGCGCATACCTGTCGCATACTGGTGCGGTTTTTCAAACGTGGCATGGTCAATAATTGTCTCAGGATTGAAAACGACAACGTCTGCATAATATCCTTTTGCGAGTCTTCCCCGCCGGTCAAGCTTGAGATTGTCCGCCGGAAGCCAGGTCAAGCGCCTGATGGCCTCGGCTAATGTAATGACCTTTTCTTGGCGAACATATTTACCGAGAAGCCGGGCAAAGCTGCCGTATGCGCGGGGATGTGGATTTGATTTTAAGAAGACCCCCTCGGGGGCGAGAGAGCCTGCATCTGAGCAGAAGCTGACCCACGGCAGCTTAATCTGTCTTTTCACATTCTCCTGCGACATTAAAAAGTAGACCGTGCCGACGCGGCTGTCGTCTTCAATGACAAGGTCTATTATAGTTTCTGCCGGTGATTTTCCTCTCATTTTGGCAACTTGGCCGAGTGTTTTGCCGGTGAGATGTTTGAGTCGTTCGTTTTTGAAGCCCACTAAAAGAACATTTTCCGGCGAACCAGCTAACATATATAAACTTTCCCATTCGTCGGTGGGCGTAGTCATCTCTTTGGAAAGCCGCCGCCTGATTCTCGGGTCTTTCAGCCGCTCTACCCATGCCCGATGTCCGCCTTCCTGAACCCAGGGAGGCATTGCGGCATCGAGACCTGTTGCGCCTGCGGTGTAGGTGTACATATCTGCCGTAATTTTAAGACCTTCAGCCCGCGCTTTTTCAATCCTTTCAATCATAGCATCAAGTTTATGCCAATTTGATTTACCGGCAGCTTTCATGTGATACAGTTCAGCGGCAACATTCGCCTTTCGCGCAGTTGTTATAAATTCATCCAATTCTTCAAGCAAGCGGTTACCCTCGCTACGGATGTGCGAAATATACATTCCGCCATATTGGCTCGCCACCTCTGCAAGAGCTATCAACTCACCAGTATCAGCATAACAGCCCGGAGCATAAATCAGCGCGGAACTAACACCGAGCGCCCCGGCTTGCATTGCATTGGCTACTAATTTACGCATCTGGTCGAGTTCTTTAGGAGTTGGCCGACGGTCTTCATATCCAATAGCATAAACGCGAACAGTCGTTGCGCCCACAAAAGAGGCTATATTGGTGGACACTCCTCTTCTTTCAAGATATTCGAGATATTCGCCAAGTGTAGTCCATTTTATGCTGAATTTGATGTCCCCCTGAGAGCTTCTCATCTCCCGCTTCATCTTCTCGTTGAGAGGCCCCATTGACCATGCTTCGCCCATAACTTCGAGAGTCACTCCCTGACGAATATCGCTCTGCGACCTACCATCCTCTATGAGAGATTCATTCGCCCAGCTTAGCATATTGATAAAACCCGGGGCGACTGCGAGACCTTGCGCATCGATTACCACATCTGCGTCCGGTTGGAGCTGCCCGATAGCTGCGATATGACCATCTTTAATTGCGACATCCGCAGCATATGATGCGCGGCCGGAACCGTCGTAGACCCGGCCTGATGTTATTACTACGTCATAAGTCTTTGAGCGACCGACACTGGGCAAACTTACTATGAATAATACTGTACAGAAGAACAAAGTAACTTTTCGCATGATATTGTCCCAATGTGATATTTGTTAGTTCAGTTCCGACCAGCCGCACTGGCTATCAGTCAGAGCTAATTTGCGCTGTATCGCATCCAAAACAGAAAAGCCAAATCTCTGCTTTCTGTTTTTATTTACCGGCCTGCATTTTCAGCTATCGAAGGTACTACATAAGTACGGCAGTACATCAGCGCATCGGCGGTATGGGTAGGTCGAGGGAATTGGTTTTACAATTGTCTTGTAGGAAATCGAGCCATAAATAATCGATTCCCACGACCGGTACCATTCGAGTTAAGCTGTGTATCAGCGTTTTATATTCTTTTGTTGTCCGTTTAACGTTTTCGTTACAGAAGTCCTGCAAAATTTTTTCCGCCTTTTTCTCATCACCTTTATTGATAAGTTCAAGAGCCTGGTCTTCAATTACCTTAGCCCTTTCTAACTCCCGCCTCTCGATTTCCCGAAACACTCTTTGTACGACAGGGGCGAGTTTGCGATAGTTCAGGTCACAAAGACGTTTTATCTTCTCGGCCGACCACCACGGTGAATCCGAGGAATATTTGTTTGTAGCTTCGCCGAATTGTTCGGGGACTGTCCGGCCGGCAAAGTAGAATGGCCGGAAGACATTTACACATGGGGCGCTGAAACTCTGCCAATATACCTGCCTCAACATAGGAGGCATATCTTTTCTCAAATGGGCAATCATACTTGCCGCTGTACGATAACGACGAGTGTTCGGGCAATCATGCATGCAGGTCTGGGTAAAATGGGACTCATTAGCAGCCCATCGAGGAGAAAGGATGGTACCTTCATGGTGGTTCCTGCATACCTTCATCATGTATTCGACCGTGATCTGGCCTTTTTTAGCCTTCAACATGCGCAGATTTGAATTTACACGATTCTGTGAAGACGATGTATCTCTTGTCGTGTAATTGCCGTAGTTTCTGGCGAAATTGAAATCCTTTTCTGACCTGCACCAGCCCCTTTCTATAGCGTGCTTGATAAGGTCGGGATGAGCTTCGTCGAAGTCGGCCTCGATACTGTATACATTAGATATCGCCCATACGTCTTCGACTTTTTTCGCTACCCAGTATCTGCCTGCCGATTCCAAAACCCACGCTTCGTTGGGGTCAGCGATAATAAATGAATTATGATAGGTCGTGTTCTCGTCCCACTGGCCTGGATATTCGCAACCTCCGCCTTGGCCGTGCTCTGCCAGTAATTTAGTTATGACATGCATTGCTTCGTAAGCGGTCCTGGCTCTCTCCAGAGCGAGCCTGATTAGGTCCATCCCGAGAAGCCCTGTTTTTTCGCATGGTTCTTTGGAATGTTCGGCCTCATTGCCAATCGCAACGCCCCACTCGTTCATGCCTATCTCGTAACCAAAGAGCCACCAGATATTTGACCCGATGTGTGCATACGTCTCTTTTGCCTGGGGGATTGTTATGTGCGTGCATTTAACCTCGCTTTCTCGATGTTTTATTCGTGGAAAGTATTTAAGGCCCTGAGCCTCGACTGAAGGCCTGTCACTGTTTTTTCCCAGAATAACCGACCCGTCTTTCGTGGAGTTGCCAACAGCTACCCAGGTGTCACACGCATAAGAAAAAGTGCAAAGGCCTAATAACACCACAAAGCCAATCGCAATGCGTTTTGCTATGGTTTCCTGCTCTAATTTCATCTTTATCATCTCCTTTTATGTTTTGTGGATGGTCTTAATGTTTCTTCCTCTATCTAAGCCGAACCTCTGTACCCACTTTTTGGTTCGGTGCCGGAGTTCATCTCGCACTACGATGTGGGTCGGGGACAAGCTTTTCTTTGCCGTTCATGTATGGGCGGAGGACTATAGGGACCGTTATTGAGCCGTCGGCGTTCTGGTAAAGCTCCAGAAGGGATATCAGTATTCGAGGCGAGGCAATTACAGTATTGTTCAATGTATGGCAGAAGAGGTTTTTCTTTGTGGCGGGCTCTTTATAGCGGAGGTTCATTCGTCTTGCCTGGAATTCGTAGAATTTGCTTGCACTGTGTGTTTCACAGTAATTGCCCCGCGAGGGCATCCAGGCCTCGATGTCGAATTTTTTGGCCTGGCCCCTTCCCAGATCGCCGGTACAGACATTTACAACACGGTATGGCAGCTCAAGCGCCTGCATAACGGCCTCGGCGTTGGCTAAAATCTCGCCGTGGAACTTGTTGCTTTCTTCGATGCTGTTTTTACAAATGACCACCTGCTCGACCTTGTCGAACTGATGGATTCTGTAAAGGCCATAGGTGTCTTTGCCGGCGGCGCCCGCTTCGCGTCTAAAGCAGCTCGACAGTGCCACATATTTTAACGGCAGCTCTTCGGCGTTTAATATCTCGCCCATGCGGTATGCTGTCAGCGGGACCTCAGCGGTTCCCGCCAGGTTGAGCTGGTCCTTTTCCATTCGGTATGTCTGGTCTTCCGAGCCGGGGAAAAAACCGGTGCCTGTCATCGTCTCATCCTTCATAAGAAGCGGCACCGACATGGGGACATATCCTTTGCCGACCATACAATCCATTGCGAAATGCAGAACCGCCCAGTGTAACAAGGCCCCGTCACCTTTTAGGATGTAATTTCTCGTCCCTGCTAATTTCACGCCTCGTTCGATGTCTATAATGCCCAAGGCCAGCCCCAACTGCACGTGGTCTTTCGGCTCGAAGTCGAACTGCCGAATCTGGCCCTCTTTTCTTATCTCGACATTTTCGGTATCATCTTTGCCGAAGGGCACATCATCATCTGCCGGCTGAGGCACAAGCAGCATAAGCTCATCAAACACCGGTTGAAACTTCCATATATTCGTGTTAATTTCTATTTCAGAAAGTTTGAACTCCGAGAGCTCAAATAACTTGGCGACTTTATCGTTACCCTCAAGCTTAGGAATTAACTTCCCGATTTGTTTTTTTCTTGTTGAAATCTCTTGCAATTGTTGTTTTTGGCTTCTCAGACTGGAATCCACTTGTAGCAATCTATCAATATCTACCGCAAATCCTTTTGCTTCGCAGGCGTCTTTGAATTTTTGTCGATTTTCGCGTATTTGCTTAATGTCAATCATAGTGGTTTTCGAAGAGCAGAAATATGTTATTTTCAACTCGGAAGTCAACACCCCCAAACAAGTTTGTACTACTCTGCGAAGCGGCGCTTCGCTGCGAAGCACGAGAGGGTGCCACCCCTGGTTCCATTAATAACGCAAATCTCAATAAAAGGGCTATTTTAACAGATTCCTCGACTTTGCGATGCTGCGCATCGCTTCGCTCGGAATGACGATTGTGTCACCTTTTCTGCCATTAGCGGACTCGGAATAACGGTTGTTTTGTGTTCTGCCGAAAGCTGCTCAATTCTTTTAACAATTATGCTCGATTTTGGCGCGCTGACCCAAACGCTACTGTTCCTACCTTTTCGAACCTGCAAGAAACCAGGCCCCGGATTCTTTCTGCAGTGTGTATTCGCGCGTAAACATGCCTTCATCAGAGCTGAATTTAACTGGACCGAACTCGGCCTTGTCCCCATCAATCGTGGTTTTGGCGTTTTCGAGAGTGACCTTGACATTATCCATCCATCCCCGGTCGAAGATTCTCGTCATGCGCTCTCGTACCGAGTCCTTGCCGCTGGCTCTGGCCGAGACGTAGTTCTCAGAATACGTCGCCATGAGCCTGTCCAAATCCCGGGCTTTCAGAGCTGCTTTCCAATCGGTCATTGTCCAGTTGATGAGTTCTTCGTCGGAAGGCGCGCCGACCTGGCAGCCACCTGCCAGGACCACTATAACAACAGCCACAACGGGGTTCATAATAACCGGCTTCTTCATGCTTTCTCTCTTTTTACTATGTTATTGGCCCCTGCTTGTAAAATCAGGGCTTTCGGCTGTAGCATATCGTGGAGTGTACCTTCCCGTCGAACCGACGTCAATCATATTTCGTCGCTCGTCGCTCGTAACTCAATACCTCGTGTCATGGGTCACGAGAAACGTTTAATAATTACAACGTTATTCTGGCCGCCGAATCCGAAAGACTCGTTCATTGCAACATTGACCGGCATTTTTCTCGGCTCGTTTGGCACATAATCCAAATCAAGCTCGGGGTCGCGGTCTATCAAATTCATTGTCGGCGGAACTATATTGTCTCGGATAGCCAGGACGCATGTAATCAGTTCTGCGGCACCGGCTGCGCCGATTAAATGTCCAAACATACTCTTGACACTGCTGACAGGGGTGTTTTTTGCCTCGGCTTTGAAGACCGCTTTGATGGCCTTGGTCTCTATCGAGTCGTTTTCCATCGTACTTGTGCCGTGGGCATTTATGTAATCGACATTTTTGTAGCTGATGCCGGCGTCGGCAAGTGCCGCGGTGATGGCCTGTATCGCACCTCTGCCCTGCTCGTGCATGTCAGTAACTCTGAACGCGTCGGAGCTGCTGCCGTAGCCGATGACTTCAGCTAAGATTTCCACTCCTCTTTTTTTCGCCGAGCTCAAAGATTCGATAATAAGAATCGCGGCGCCTTCGCCAAGGATGAAGCCGTCTCTGGTGGCTGAGAACGGCCTTGATGCTGTTTGCGGACTGTCATTTCTTGTCGATAGGGCGGTAAGACGATTAAAGCCCATAAGGCCCAGCGGGTGTATCATTGAATGTACGCCCCCTGCAATGATTACGTCTGCGTCGCCCCTGCGGATCATCATCATTGCTTCGCCGATGGCCTGAGTGCTGGCTGCGCAGGCGGTAAGACAGCTCCTTGTAGGCCCGCGTGCACCGGTGAGTCTTGCGATGTGAGCGGCGCGCATATTCGGCTCCTGCTCAAGTTCACGCATCGCGTCCATCCTGCCAAAAGCGACCTTTGCCCACCGCCCCCAGTCCATCTCGTTTTTGTCTGCGTCCCATCCTTCAAGAATTGCAGCGAAAAATGCGTCGTTGTCAACGGAGCCCTCGCCTGCTCCCAGATAAATTCCTAATCTGTTGCGGTCTATCCGGTCGGTAGGCTCGGCGGTTTCCACATCAATCCAGGCCTGCCGGCAGGCCTGGACCGCAGCGCCAATAACAAATTCAGAACCTCGACTGCCGTGTTCGTGCAACTGCGGATTCTTTGTGTATTTTGTAAAGTCGTAGTCTTTAACTTCGGCGTCGAAGACGGTAGGGAATGTCGAGGCATCGAAGATGGTGGTTTTGGCCACTCCGCTTTTGCCTGCTAATATTGCCTGCCAGAGTGTTTCTACATCGTGACCTAAAGGACAAACAATGCCCATTCCGGTTATTACGACCCTTTCAGTCATTTAATTAGACCTTTGAGATAACTTTCATACCCAATTTAAAATAATGAATATCCAACAAAGAATATCGAATGTCGAAGTTAAAAAACTATTCTCTATTCCTACTTTCTGCGTTTGTTTTTCTCCGCTGTTTTTACACTTGTCACAAAAATTGAGATTAACTCATCGCATTCAGCTATAAGCAATTCTATCTCTCTCGTAGATTTTGATAAGCTTTTACGCTGGATAATCTTTAGCCATACTCTTGTCTCACGCAGTTCTTTAAGGACTATTTTAATTTTATGAATAAAATCATTGCGGGACTCAGCACTTTGCGCCTCGCCATAATTAGGCGCCGGAGCTGTCCCACATCGTACTAACTGACCTCCTATATGATTTCCCGCACGTGTATTAGGTAAAGCCTCAACTATGTTGATAATACGAATTGCAAAGTCAATCAGGCGCTCTTCAAGATCATATTTCCTGTTTTTACTTTTCTTTGTTTTGCCATTTTCCTTCATCATTCGAAGTTCCTTGTTCGATATTCGATATTCAATCTTTTATCCTTTCCCTTCATAATTCCGAATTCCTTGTTCGATATTCGATATTCAATCCGGCCCTTTTAGTACCACAGCGGCTGTTTGTCCGCCATAAGTGTAACTGCAGCATAGTGCGTAACGAATATCGGTCTCTTGCGGCTGTTTTACAATATTCAAATTGCAGCCGTCAGCTTTTCTGTCGCAGTTTTTCGCAGCAGGTATCCTACCGTCAGCCATTGCACAAACTGCGGCGACCAGGTCAATCGCTCCACTTGCTGCGCCTGTGTTGCTTAGCATACTTTTGGTCGGCCAGACGGCTGTCTTTGCCGCTGCATCGCCAAGGGCGGCCTGGATTGCCTTTGCCTCAGCCAGGTCGTCGGCAGCTATCCCTGTTCCGTGCGGGATAACCAGGCCCAAATCCTCCGGCTCTATCTGAGCATCGGCCATTGCCTTTTCTATCGCTATTTGTAACCCGTAGCCATCCGGCTCGAGATGTTCGTATGCCGGATTGATATTATTGCTTTGCCCGAGGCCGACGACCTCGGCGTAAATTTTTGCACCTCGCCTTTGGGCATTTTCGAGATTTTCGAGTATCACTATGCCGGCGGCTTCACCGAAAACCGAGCCTTTGGCATCGGCGTCAAAAGGCCTGCAGGCAGAAGCAGGCTCATCATTGTTTTCGCTGGTCACTCTTTTAAGCAGGCACTGGCGAATCATAATCATTGGATTGACCTTTGCTTCTGCGCCACCGGCCAGAGCGATGTCAGTGTCGCCGCGGGCGATAATCTGAGCTGCTTCAGCTATCGCCAGATGCGCAGATGCTTCAGCGCAGGTGATAGAGTTGCTCGGTCCCTGGATGTCGTGAATAATGCCTATATGGCAGGCGAGCATATTGGGCAGATATTTCAATAACCACAAAGGCGTAACCAGCTCAAGGCCATCTTTGCCCCACTTACGAGTGTCAAACTTACCATCGGTAGCGCTTGCCGCCACCGCGGGAGCCAGCTCAACCAGATCACAGCTTATAAAGCCTGCACCCAGATTGATTGCTACACGCTCCGGGTTGATATTGACGTTTTCCGGGTCGATACCCTTTGTAACCAGACCGCTGTGGACGAGGGCTTCGTTTGCCGCTATGACCGCCAGTTCGATGTCTCTGGACATCAGTTTAATGGCTTTGCGATGGGCCCTTGGCACATATTTTTGTATTTTATAATCGGGGACCTGGCCGGCTAATTTGCAGCTAAAGCCGACGGGGTCAAATGCTGTAATTGTGCCTATCCCACAGTCGCCGGCACAGAGACCGGCCCACATATCGGTTACAGTTAATCCAAGTGGGGTTATCGCACCAAGGCCGGTTATTACTACGCGAGCCGAACTCACTAATTTGCCTCCGACTCCTGCTTGGTACCTGCAAGCACGTCTCGCAGAAGTGAATCGAATACCGATGTGTTGGAACCAAAGACGAAGTTCTCGGCCGGGAATTCTTTGCCCCCCAGGTTCTGGTCTATATGGCTGAACATCAAATCTATCTCGGCAACTAATTTTCCCGCACAGGTGATTTTACCCTTTGTGCTTGCCGCTTCGGAGACGATGGATTCAATCGTTGCATCTAATTCTATTGTGTCGCCGGGCCTGGCATAGTCAAAAAAGACGGCTTTTTTTATCTTTGCAAGGATGACTTTTTCCTGAAATTTTTTTGCCTCGCCGACAAGTATCCCTGCTGTCTGGGCCATTGCTTCAATCATCAAGGTTTCCGGCATAACGGGAAAGCCCGGAAAATGGTCGTGCAAATGCTCTTCAGCAAGCGTTACATTTTTGAGCGCTACGGCACGCCGGCCGCTGTGAAACTCAACAAATTTATCTATCCAAATCCAACGCATTTTCCGCCGGGTCCCCATTTTGCGATGTATTGCAAAACGGGAGCCCCGCCTATATTAAAGTTAGCGGCAGATTGACTTTGAGCAATCCTGCCGCTAAGGCCTTAAAGACGCTTTACACTGTCAGGTAGCATTGAGCTTACTCTCAACGTAATTTACGATCGCTGCGACAGTGAACAAATCACCTAATTTGTTAATATCGGGGTCTTTTTCAAATGCCGACAGGTCGGTATGCGGCACCTTCTCTCGTAATTCAGTCAGCCCTGTTTCGGTAAATTTGCCATTCTTGACGAATTCAGGATTGTTCATCAGACTCTCAGCAGGGAATAACTCTTCCCTCGGGACTTTTATTGCGAACGCCTTTTCCAGCCGAAATACTATGTCCAAAAAGTCAATGCTTTCAGCTCCCAAGTCTCCCATCAAGGTCGCTTCAATCGTAACCTCATTGTCGTCGACTCCCAAGGCGTCGAGCAGCACTTCCTGAACATGCTGTAAAATTTCGTCCCGACTCATTGCCATATCTTTTTGCCTCCTGTTCTTTGCAGCGTATAGCAAACAGCGTTTAGTTTTCTTTTTTCGTCTTTTGACTGCTCAGCAGTTTCCATCGTTTCTTCATATTTTCGATTATCGCGGCATCGACCGCGGCCATTGTCGGACTCTCGTCGGCCAGGTTAAAGTGCCTCAATCCGAATCGTGCCTCCACAATTTTCTGACCTTCCGATAAGCCGAAGCCGTTAAAACTGCTGAGGTTTTCTTCGATAGTCCTGGCCTGTACCGTATATTCTATCCGGGCGCCCGGCGCCAGAAAACTTCTATATTTTACATTTCTGGCCTGTTCGAGCAATATCATACTATGGGCGAAATTCTCCGCCTCCCGCACGAGCCACGATGCTGACTCGATCAATCCTTCCAGGAGCAATACGCCGGGCAGTACCGGAAACGTAGGAAAATGGTCTGCCAAATACTCTTCAGCTAAAGAAACGCTCTTGACCGCTTTTATTTCCTTGCCGCTTTCCAGCGAAACAATCTTGTCAATAAGTATAAATCGCATGAATTAGTTCATAGTTCATTGTTCGTAGTTCATTGTTCGTAGTTCATTGTTCATAGTTCATTGTTCGTAGTTCATTGTTCGTAGTTCTCGTGGTTCGACTCACAATGCGTCGTACGCCAGATTTTCGCTATTTTAGTCATACGCAATTGTTTTTCCAGCCTTTTTTGGCTTTTTTATACTTCTCGCACGTAAATGCTCATTTCTCAAAAGGAGCTTGACTGTTATTCCAATAAATGGTATCCTTTTACAGTTTCACCACCCAAACCATTCGGTCTATTTGTTGGCAGATTAGACCAAATTTGATACAATTGGCTATACAAAGGCATTAAGGGATGCTAACAGTTCATACGTTGATAACGAAAGGAATAACAAATGAAAAGGTTCTTTACCCTTGAATACTGGCAGGATGATAGCTGGTTCGTCGGAAAATTAAAGGAAATTCCGGGCGTCTTCAGCCAAGGCAAAACCATAGAGGAACTAAAGGAAAATATAATTGATGCGTACCATATGATGCTGCAAGAATCTGATGTTGAAGACAAACACCCTGATGTCAAGTATATAGAACTGGGAGTCGAAGTGTGAAGCGAAAGGCCTTGATAAAGGACATTGTTAAAGGCGGTTGTTATTTGAAAAGACACGGCAGCTCTTTTGTCATTCCGGGCTTGACCCGGAATCCAGAAAATTTTAACTGGATTCCTGCTTCCGCAGGAATGACAATTTTTGACTTTCTCAGAAAATTGTTGCATTAGATTTCCACAACGCAATTAACATATAAACTTAAACTGACCGAATGCTATGAATATACGCAGTGCAAAAATCTCGGATGTCAAAGCTATTCATGCCCTGATTAGTTCTTATGCGGAGCGGGACAGGATGCTGTTTCGCTCGATGGCGGATATTTATGAAAATTTGCAGGCTTTTACCGTGGCTGAACTGGAGGGTAATGTTGTCGGCTGCTGTGCGTTAGAGATTATCTGGTCGGACTTGGCCGAAATAAAGTCCCTGGCAGTCGATGAAGCAAACACGGAAAAGGGCATCGGCAAAATGTTGGTGACCGCAGCGGCCGAGCAGGCACGTCAGCTTGGCCTGCAAAGGCTTTTTGCACTTACACTTAAGCCGGACTTTTTTGAGAAACTGGGCTTTGAGATAGTTGAAAAAGAAACACTGCCGATGAAGGTCTGGAGCGACTGTGCCAAGTGTCCGAAGCAGCAAAATTGTGACGAGGTTGCAGTTGTAAAAAGTGAGCTAAAGTGACACATAAGTGTCACTTTAGGCACTTTTTATCCTACCTGTCGGCGTTGGAAGAGGGCAACAGCCAGTGCGAGTATAGCTGTCGTGTAGCACAAGGCGTAGGAAGCACTTATCGCAATATATTTTAGGGGGACCTCACTGCCCTCGTAAATGGCGTCGCTAATCCAGAAAATCTGCAGATTCGGCACCAGAAACCTGCCTATTTTGGCCCACAAATGGGTCTCGGCGAGCCTGCCGAATGTGTAATCACTTGCAAGACCTAATAAAAAAATCCCGATACAGGCCGAGAGCGTTACCACTATGTTAAACCTGGCTGAAAGTGCCACCGCCAGAGCCACTATTATTATCGCAGCTAACAACAGCAATACTGAGCCGTAAATATCTACTGTGTTTATGCCATTATCCTGGGGCTTGAACTGCCAGTTGCGGTCGATAAAAGATAAGAACACTATGCCTAATGTAGCGAATATGCCGGTCAGTACTATGGCTGTTGATGAGAATTTCCACTCATAAGCATAGTTGAAAAAAGCACTTAGCAGAAATGCTGCGAGGACGACGACCGCCGCCGTGCCCAGAACCGTCCAGTCGTGCGTATCGTTTACCGTCTCAAGAACACCGTGTCTGATTGCCATCAGCAGGGCGATAGTGCAGATATAATGGGCCAGAGCCACAGCGGCAGCAACGCCGAAAAACTTTGCAATAATGAATATCGGACGTTGGACGGGTTTGCTCAGGACAGTCGTTATAGTCTTATTCTCTAATTCCTTGGCCACAGCTCCGGAGGCGGAAAATATTGCGATGAACAAGCTGGTGAGGAATAACGTAGATAATCCTAGTTCGCGCAGGAGTTTGTTGTCATCGCTCATTGTGTACATTGTCAAAGACGGACTGAAAAAGAACAAGAACAAGGCGGCGGCAATGATTATGGCGTAGACCGGCTGCCTCAGGGTTTCTATGAAGGTGTTTTTTGCTATTGTAAATAACTTATTCATCCTTCACTACCAACTCGCAACGATTAGGCTATCTGCCCGCTCGTCGGGATTTCGGTTTGAGTTAATGACTTAATTTTTTTCGCAATTGTCCCTATACGAAGATGGCATTTGCTGTTATATTACGAAACTTTCAAATTGTAAAGAGCTTACACATATAAATACAATGATTGTGTTTTTTTGTTCAGTGTAGAGCCGGGATAAAAAAATGACAGTATCGTCCAAACGCCCTGAACAGGTAGCATTGGTATCTTTGATTTTGAGCGTGGTCTTTTTCGGCATTTCGTTTTTTTTGGGCCGATGGAGCGGTTTTTTCGCTATCACCGCAGTTAGCTGGCTGACCGGCTCGGCTGCTTTGATTTGGTTTGTCCTGGTTATTCAGTTCCATCAGCGTGCTTTAGCCGAGCAGGAAAAGCTTGATATGGGCCAATTGGCCAAGGATGAGCAAGCACCCACAATTTTTCAGGCCAAGGGTGAGCGGGCCGCTTTATTTGCCGTAGCTCAGCGGCATCTGCAAATACTCGAGAAATGGTTCATTCCTGTATTTTCAGTACTAATCGCTGTCTATCAAATAGGCATCGGTCTGTACTTATTGAGGGCTGCTCAGGCCTCGGCTGATGCTTTACAGGCCGCCCAGTCCGGGTTCGATGTCGAGCTAAAACCGGCGTTGCTTTGTGCAGTCTGTATGATGGCCATAGCATTTGTGAGCTTCTTAATTTCCCGCTATGCCACCGGTATGTCGGCCCAGCCGCAGTGGAAGCCGTTACGGGCCGGCGGCAGCTTTTTGCTTGGCATTGCCGTGTTGTGCTTTGCTCTGGCGATAGGCCTGGCGCTGGCACAATTCGAGATTAGCATTGTGGTGGTTGTAATTAACTTCGTTGTTCCGATTTTGCTGGTCGTTCTTGGTGTGGAAACCGCTCTGAATGTCGTTCTGGACATATATCGCCCAAGGCTGAAAAGCCGATACAGCAGGAGCGCATTTGACAGCAGACTTCTGGGGATTATAAATGAGCCGGGCGGCATATTACGCAGCGCAGCAGATGCCATTGATTATCAATTTGGTTTTAAGGTCTCTCAAACCTGGTTTTATAAACTCCTCGAAAAAGCGATTGTGCCTCTGGTCTTATTTGCCGGTGTTACGCTGTATTTGTTGAGCTGCGTAGTTGTGGTAGCCCCCGATGAGGAGGCGATAATAGAGCATTTCGGCAATCCTATGGACCAGGCCGGTAATGTCAGGCATGTTAAGCCCGGATTGACTTTCAAATGGCCCTGGCCGATTGATATTGCCTATAAGTATCCCACGAAAAAAGTTACGGAACTTCATATTGGCTTTGTTCCCAAGCTCGACCCAGAGAGCAAAGAGAGAGTCCGTGAGCCGTTGTTATGGGGCAAAGCTCATCACGAAACCGAATACCATTTACTTGTAGCCAGCGAACAAACAGGCCCCACTTCAGAGGCCGGAGCGGTCCCGGTAAGTCTTGTAGTTGCTGCGGTCCCCGTTCAATACAGAATAAAGGATTTGTATCACTTTATCTACAACCATAGCCAGCCGGAGAAGCTGCTCGAATCTATCTGTTATCGAGAACTCACGAAGTTTGCAGCCAGTGCCAGGATTGAAGTGGACAACGAAGCCGATATGGCCCATAGCCTGCTTGGAGCAGGCAGGGACCAGGCCAAGAGGATTTTAACTAAAAATATTCAGAAAGCTGCTGATGAAGCCGGCCTCGGTGTTGAAATCGTGTTTTTGGGTCTGCAGGGCATTCACCCTCCGCCTGAAGTTGCACCGGATTATCAAAGGGTTGTCGGTGCCGTTCAAAAGAAACAGGCACTTATCCTTAGGGCGCAAGCCGAGCGAAACAAGACTTTGAGCACACTGGTAGGTTCTGTGGAAGAAGCCGACGAGCTTTACAACCTTGCGGCGAGATACCAGCAGGCCGAAGAGGCAGACAGACCGGAGAATGTAAGTGAGCTTGGCAGGCAGTTGGATGAGGCCTTTGCAAAAGCCAAGGGCGATATCTTCAAGGCTCTGCGGGAATCACAAAGCTATGCCTTCGAAAAAGCGACCCTTGCTCGCGCTACCGGCCGGCGTTTTGCCAGCCAGCTCAAGGCATACGAGGCCGCAGAGGAAATTTACAAACGTGAGCAAATATTAACGGCCTTCGAAGAGTCGCTCGAGAAGGTACGAAAATATATCGTGGTGGCCGATCCGAACGACAGGCAGGTAATCATAATCGATTTTAGGGAAGAGCTGACGCCAAGTTTGTATGACTTTGGTGGCTTTGAGGAGAGCAGCGAGAAATGAAAAATATAGCGATTACAATTTTCATCGTATTAGTAGTCATAGTCATGGGTTTGCATCTTGTCTTGTTCCAGGTAAGAGAGATAGAAACCGCTCTGGTAACGACGTTTGGAAAGGCTACCAGCGAAGATGAAATTACCGAACCAGGCTGGTATTTCAGATGGCCGGCTCCAATCCAGCGGGTCTATAAATTTGACTCCCGCAAGAGAGTTTTTGAGGCCGACCTTGTCGAGACAACGACCAGAGGGGCTGTGCCGATTATCGTAAATACTTATGTCGTTTGGAAAATTGCCGAGCCGCTGCAATTTTTTAGGGCTGTAGGAACAGTCAGGGAAGCGCAAAGCAAATTGCTGAGCCAGATCAGCGATACTCAAAATAGAGTGATTGGCCAGCATTCCTTCGGTGAATTTGTAAACAGCGACCTGAACAAAATAAGATTTGAAGAGATTCAGAATGAGATGCTCGCCGATATTAAACAGCCTGTCAGAGACAATTACGGCATTGAAGTTGTGGCCCTTGGCATAAAGCAGCTCAAAGTCAGTGAAGATGTAAGCAAAGAAGTCTTTGCACGAATGAGGGCTGAACGAAATCGCAGAACCGAGGCAACTATCGCGCAGGGAAACGCAGAGGTGACCAAGATAAAAACCGATGCCGATTCGAAAAAGACAGAGTTACTCGCTGCCGCAGAGGCAAGGGCAAAAGCAATACGAGGGCAGGGCGACGCCGAAGCTGCGAAATATTACAAAATGCTGGAAGCCGACCCCGCCCTTGCGATGTTCCTGCGGGACATCGAGGCCCTCAAGAAAATATTAGCAGAAAGGTCGACGGTTGTTTTCAGCAGTAAAACAGCACCTTTCAGGTTGTTAGAGAAAATGCCCGACATTAAACCACCAGACCCCAACGAACCGGAAAGATAGCCTGGAATCATTGCCGTTATGACAGAACAAAATAAGGAAAATAACGAGGATTTGGGTCGGCCGGTGCCGGAGAAATCTGTGGCCGATGAGCTTGATGTGGCAGGTAAGAGCCTGTCCGAGGCATTGAGAATCAGCTTTATTGTCTTAAAGATAATAATGATTGTGCTGGTCGCTGCCTTTCTGGCCTCGGGTTTTAAGACGATTGACTCTGATGAGCAGGCACTTGTTTTACGATTTGGAAAGATTCGAGGTGTGGGTGAAGAAAGACTCCTCGATCCCGGCCTACATTGGATATTCCCATATCCAATAGACGAAATTGTGAAGATCCCTGTAGCCAAGAAGGTAAATTTAGCGGTCAACTCGTTCTGGTACTTCCAGACAAAGGAAGAGAAGCTGGCCGGGGGAAAAGGCAGAATTCGCCCGGAGGACCCACTAAAGCCCACGGTTGACGGCTATTGCCTGACCCGAAGTGAGAAACAAAATGAGGCTATCGCCGGCTCTGACGGCAGTGACTACAACATTGTCCATTCCAGGTGGCAGCTAACCTATCAGATTGCCAAGCCCGAGCTATTCTTCAAGAATGTCTACGTTGAGGATGTAAAGCCGGGGGAGATTTATTTCGATGTCATCAGAAACACCATAGAACCGCTTTTGCAGAAGCTTTTTGAAGACGCAGTTGTAACTGCAATGGTCAATTATACTGTTGACGACGTTATGTTCGACCAGATCGCGGCACTAACGGGCCACGTCAAAAGGTTGCTGCAGAAGAATCTCGAAACAATAGAAAGCGGCATAGAAGTTGTTGAGGTGCAGCTGACAGATAAAACCTGGTCTCGGCAGGTTGACGAAGCGTTCCAGGCCGCCCATAAGGCAAGTCAGGAAAGTCAAAAAGCGATAAGCGAGGCGAGAACTTACGCTGAAAATACTCTCAACGAAGTCGCCGGGCCGGTCGCTGAGCAGCTATTTGCAGCTCTGCACGATGAAACTGTCAGCGAACAGGAAGAAGAGTTGTTATGGTTTCAATTGGCCGGTGCCGCTCAGGGGAAAATCGCCGAGGCGCGGGCCTACCGGACGAAGGTTGTGGAAATTGCCAAAGCCAATGCCGATTATTTGCTGCGTTTGCTGCCAGAATATCGCAAACGTCCGAAACTTGTCCTTCAAGAAATCTATCGGGACGCTATGGAATATGTCCTTAATAATACGGATGAGAAAATAATAATTCAGCCTGGTGAAGGAGCCGAGGATAGAGAAATAAGAATCCTTCTGAGCAGGGACCAGACGTTAAAACCAAAGTCTGATAAAGAGCAATGACGCAGGAAGATTGAAAGTTCGAAGATAAACTACACCTTATCGGCAATGAGAGACACGAAACACGAGACGCAAGATTATGGCTCACGAACATTTACATTTTAAGGATGACATTGCTGCCGAGCGCACTCACGGCAAGCAGATTCGCGTGAGTATGGCTCTGCTGGGGACGTTGGCCGGCGGAATGCTGCTTATAAACAGCGGTATCGCGAGGTTCATCTATGGCAGTGGCAGTTTCAACACCGAATTTTTTGCAATGGCCGGGGCGATACTGCTCGGCGCTCCCATTGTTCTGCACGCTATAAAGAGCCTTATACAAAAACAGATGCATATGGATGAGCTGGTGGCTCTGGCAATATTTGCCGCCTTTGTGACAGGAAAATTTGCCACCGCAGGTATCGTCGCATTCTTTATGCTTTTGAGTGAGCTTATTGAAACGCGTACCGCCCTTGGCGCCCGTGCCTCAATCGAATCGCTGATAAAGCTGACGCCTACAAGGGCAAATCTTGTCGAACAGAACGGTTCTGAAAAAGAAGTGAAAGTCAGCAGCCTCAAGCCCGGTGATTGTGTCCGTGTCCGTCCCGGCGATAATATACCAGCCGATGGCGAAGTGGCAAAGGGTCTCAGTTCTGTAAATGAAGCAACGATAACGGGCGAATCCCTGCCCGTCGATAAAGTGCCGGGAATGCAGGTCTTCGCCGGCACGAACAACCTTACCGGTGTGCTGGATTTCACCGTGACCAAAGCAGGCAAGGATACAACTCTCGGCAAAGTCCAGTCGTTGATTATGCAGGCCGAGCAGACAAAGATACCGATTATGCGAATAATCGACCGCTACGTTGAGTGGTACACGCCAACAATTTTGATGATTGCCGGGATAGTTCTGTTTTTTACCCGTGACGTCGACAGAGCGATTACAATACTTGTTGTGTCGTGTCCCTGTGCGCTAATTCTGGCGACGCCGACTGCAATGGTTGCAGCGATATCGGCCTCTGCTCGCCTTGGTATCCTGATAAAGAATGTCGCCGACCTTGAGATTGCCGGCAAGATTACGGCGATGGTATTTGACAAGACAGGGACGGTTACGACCGGCCGGCTGTATGTGACGAAACTGACACCTGCCGAAGGAATAGAACCGGGTGAATTATTGGCAGAGGCGGCCTCTGCCGAGCAGATGAGCAAGCACCCGGCCGCAAGAGCGCTGCAGGAAGTGGCCAAAGAAGCAAACCTTTCTTTGCCTGAGACGGACAGTTTTCAAGAAACGCCGGGTAAAGGGGTAACTGCGGTGGTCGATTCAGCAAAAATCATGGTAGGAAGAGACACCTTCCTCAAAGAAAACAATGTAGATACAAGCAACGTTTCTGACCCGGTTCTGCACGAGGAGCAGGGCTTCAGCACCCTTTATGTGGCCAAGGACGCAAAGTGCATCGGCTGGATCGGTTTGCAGGACAAAACCAGACCCGAAGCCAAGCAGGCCGTAAGGGAGCTGCTTAGTATCGGCGTAAAAAGAGTAACTATGCTCACCGGCGACCGCGACGAGGTGGCCAAACGTGTTGCTGCTGAGCTGGCTTGTACCGATTTCAAGGCACATTGTTTGCCTCAGGACAAACTGGCGATTGTTGAGCAGATTCGAAAAGCCGGCCATACGGTTGTAGTTGTCGGTGACGGTATAAACGATGCGCCTGCTTTGGCAGCAGGTGACCTGGGTATTGCTATGGGTGCTGCCGGCAGTGACGTGGCCATAAATTCTGCTTCGATTGCCTTGATGAGCGACGATTTGAGGCGGCTGCCTTTCCTTGTCCGACTTTCCCGAAAAACAAGAAGAGTTATTAATCAAAATCTTGGCTTTGGAATAATGTTTATCATTCTTGGTGTTGCTGCAGGCGCGGCGGCGTGGCTGCCGGTGGCTTACGCTGCGGTCTTACATTTTGTCGGCTCGTTGATCGTCGTTTTTAATAGTGCTCGACTTGTCCGCTACGGCGAGGAATTAGAATCGTGATGCATAATGAGAGATACGAGACACGCTTCACGCAATACGTATCACGCAATACGAGATACGAGACACGCTTCACGCAATACGCATCACGCAATACGAGATACGAGATATGGAGTACGCTGTTGAAACTTTTTCTTTGACGAAGATTTTTTCCGACTGGTGGGGTCGGGCCAAAGTTTATGCTGTGGACGACCTGAATTTGCAGGTTCGGTACAATGAGGTATTCGGCCTTTTAGGGCCCAACGGCTCCGGCAAAACAACCACCCTGAAGTTACTGCTCGGCTTGCTTTATCCGACAAAGGGCAGATCTGTCGTTTTTGGTGGTGACGGTGCCGACCCTAAAATCAGCGCTCGAATCGGCTTTTTGCCCGAGGAGTCCTATCTCTACAGGTATCTGAACGCCCGCGAAACCCTGGATTTCTACGGCAGATTATTCGGCTTACGTGCTAAAGTGCGCAAAATGCGTATCGAAGCCCTGCTCGATATGGTCGGACTGAAGGCCGTTGCAAACAGAGCCGTTGGGACATATTCGAAAGGTATGGCGCGCAGAATCGGCCTGGCACAGGCGCTGATAAACGACCCGGACTTGCTCGTGTTGGATGAGCCGACAACCGGCCTTGACCCTATCGGAACAAGGCAGATAAAGGATTTAATCCTGATGCTCGCACAACGCGGCAAGACAATCCTGCTCTGCAGTCACTTGCTGGCGGATGTCGAAGATGTATGCGATAGAATCGCAATCCTCTACGGCGGCAGAATCCAGACCCAGGGCCGGGTTAGAGACCTTTTACAGCAGACGAGTAAGAAGCAAATTACCACCGATGCCATAAGCGATAGCGCCATTGAGAAGATAAAGCAGGTGATTGAGGACGAAGATGCTGACTGTGTGGTAACTTCTCCGATGGATAAGCTCGAAACATTTTTCATTAAAACCGTTGCAGCTGCCCAACAGCAGGCCCAGCCCACGAGCGGTGCAGTCAGCACTACCAGAATCGGCGGTTTTCTCGCACCGCAGGCCCCTGTCGAGAGTATACTTGATAAACTTGCCTCTGCACCGATATCGCGGGATACATCGCTGGAGACTCCAGCAACAGAGCAGGTCGTTCCGGCTGAAAGTTCGGAGCCCAAACCCGATGAACAGTTGCTCAGTGAGCTAACTGAGCCGGCTGAACCGCTCGGGACCAAACCTGTCGTTAAAGATGAAAAAGTCAAAACAGAACCGGTTGAACCCCAAGGATCTGGGCAAGAACAAATCAAAAAAAGCATTTTAGACCAGCTCACAGGTCACCGGCGGCCTCAAAATGCCGATAGTGAACAAACGGATAAATCGCAGGCAGGAGACTCGGGCGATGCATAGTATCTGGGCTGTCGCCACAAATACTATAAAGCAGGCTTTGCGGATGAAAGTAGCCGTTGTTTTTACAATCCTGCTGATTGTCATGCTTGTGGTTATGGGTGTTTCGACAACAGGCGACGGGACCTTGAAAGGCAGGCTGCAAACCTTTGTAAGCTACGGTCTTTCGCTCACCAGTCTTTTGCTCTGTTTGCTCACAATCATAGTCTCAATTTATTCGGTAACCAGCGACATCGAGCAGAGACAAATATATACTGTTGTCACCAAGCCCATTCGTCGTTTTCAGTTTCTTCTCGGCAAGTTGCTGGGCGTAATATTATTGGATGTGGCTCTGCTCTGTTTGTTTTCAGCTATAATATATACAATTACCATTTACACGCCGGAGTTTTCTAACGCAACTGAAACTGAGCGCCTCCAGGCCGATAATGAGTTTTATACCGCCCGGGCCAGCATAATGCCTCCCGAAGCCGATGTTACCGAGGAGGTTGATGAGGCCTACGGTCAATTAGAAAGAAGTGGCCAACTGCCTGAAGATATGTCGCGCGATGAAATCATTGCCGAGCTTACCAGCCGGAAAAAACTTGCGAAACGAGCTGCTGCGGTTGGTTACGAATTGGTTTGGGAATTCGACAACGTCAAACCTGTCGGCCCGGACGAGAGTTTGTTTATAAGATTCAAATATGATGTTGCGGTAACCCCTCCTGACTCGCAAGTTTACAGCCGATGGTTCGCAGGTGACTACCGACAGATTAAGTATGGTACGAAAATTGAAAACCGCATATACACTTTTGACCGCAAGGACCCCGTTCGAACATTCCGTGAGATAGAAGTCCCCGCCGACGCTGTGGCGAAGGACGGCTATCTGGCTGTCGGATTTCTTAATGACCCTCGATTTAACAATACCTCTGTAATCTTTCCGCTCGAGGACGGTCTGGAGGTGCTTTATAAGGCCGATACCTTCACCGGCAATTTTATGAGAGCTGTTCTTTTGATTCTGTTTCGTTTGATTTTCCTGGCTTGTTTGGGCATATTAGCTTCGACTTTCCTCTCGTTCCCTGTGGCCATACTGCTCTGTCTTGTGCTTTTCTTTACGGCAAGTTTCAGCGGTTTTGTTATCGAATCGTTTGACTACCTGAGTGAAAACATTGGTGTGTTCTATTCTTACACCTTTAAATGGATGATTCGGCTGTTGCCGCAGTTTGATAAATTTAGCCCTGCGAAATTCCTGGTCCCTGCACGATTATTGGAGTGGTCTTTATTGGCCGAATGCGCTGCTCTTATGGTTTGTATTAAAGGGCTTTTGCTGTTGGTTTTCGCCTTGGTCATTTTCAGTTATCGAGAAATCGCGAGAATTATAATTTAAAATCGAGCATCGAGCACTTTTTGTCGTTATCGAGTATTGAGAATGCGTTTGCGCGACAGGATAATCTTTTTTCTTTGCATTGTTCTCGTGGTCGGTTTGCTTATCGGCGCCGGTGTGCAGCTTGATTCCATAAATCGCCGGCGTGAGGAAATGGGTTTGATAATCGACAAGCCCGAAAATATTCCTCCTTCACTGATATTTGCGACCGTCGCAACGGGCGCTTTTCGCGGCCTGGTCGTGGATGCTTTGTGGATGCGGGCCGACAGGCTGAAAGAGGAGGGGCAATTCTTTGATGCCAAGCAACTTGCAGAATGGATAACGACCTTGCAGCCTCGTTTCGCATCGGTCTGGGAATTCCACGCCTGGAATATGGCTTATAACATTTCCGTCGCCATACCCGCGACCCAGCCGGACCAAAGATGGCAATGGGTCAAAAACGGTTACGAGCTGCTTCGCGACAAGGCCATTGATAAACAAAAACTCAAAAACATTACACTTTACCGCGAGCTTGCGAGAATATTTCAGCACAAGATAGGCGGCGTATCGGACGACGTACACAAGTATTACAAGCTTCAATTCGCTTTGGCACTGGAGCCGCTGCTTGGCCCTGCGGATGAGCAATACTTCGAGGCTCTTGCCGAAGCGCCGGTTGGCTGGCGGGAAATTGCCAAAGACCCGAATGTGGCCTCGCTAATCAATGCACTGAAGTCGGCCGATAGCGCATTTGCCGACGATGGGGCATTCGTCAGCAATTACCTGTCCTTAAGGCAGAATCCCGGCAGGTTCAATCCCGTCGCCTTTAAGACGATAGATGATTTTAGAGGCACAGAAGGCCTCGAAAGGTTTGATATTTTTGCCAAGGCCTACCAGTTGCGTAAAGTCTGGAAACTTGAGCCTGTCTTGATGCGCGACTTGAATAAAAACTATGGCCCTATCGATTTCAGTGACCCGAATAGGCACCTGCCTTTGGATTGGCGGCACCCAGACAGTCACGCAATTTACTGGGGCGTCAAAGGCTTGCAAATAGCCGCTAAAGAGCAGGACCGCGAGATTGGGATGACTGAAACCAACACCGACCGTATCGTTTTTCATAGTTTGCAGAATCTCTTCCGCAACGGCAAAATGTTTATCTATGATGTGCCGCTTCAAGCACCCTCGCAGGATTCTTCGCAGGAACCTCAGATGCAGATAATCAAGGAAGTGTTTTTGCGAATGGATCTGAGGATGTTTGAGCCGTACAATAAATGTGTGCTGGCAAATCTCGAAAAATACAAAGAGGACGAAAGCAGCTATGGATCCCTTCAAAACGGCCACCGGAATATGCTCAAGAATGCCTTGCTTTCCTTTTATCAATCGGGGCATGAGCGCCAGGCGCGAAAAATTTATAATCAATTGAGAGAACTATATCCCTCAGAGGACTTTAAAGTACCGCTCGTGGTTTTTGCAAGGAGGCGTATGCTCGAAGAGCTCGAGACCATCGGCATAAACGATGCAAAAGAGCAGATAATATCGCTTCTTAGGGAAAGCTACTTCAGATACGCACTGCGTGACGACAACGAGGCATCCGGCAGAGAGAAACTGGCAGACGAAATTCATAACTATTACCAAGGAAAATATAGAGATGAGAACAGGATTGACCTGCCTGATTTCAAGTTGTTAAGATACTTCGCACTTCTCGACTTCCTTAATGACCGGCAATATCCGCCTAACTTAAGAGGCAGTCTGCTTGGCCGGATAAAAGTCGAAAGGCCCGAGCTTTTCAAGCAATTAGAGACCGAAGAGGAAAAGCTCAGGAAGCAATTGGAACAATCAGAACAACCCCGCGCCTATTATTGACACCCGATTTGTTGACCGAACAAATCGCAATTTGAGTTTTGAGTGTACAAACTGATATTTAGCCCCCCAATTTATTGGGGGGTTGTTTAGCCGTCGTCGGCCCGGCGACGGCTCAGTTTCAGTTATGGACGATATACTTTTGCGACAACTAACCGGCTCGCAAAAAAAAGCTGTCTTTCACGTTGAAGGGCCGTTGCTTGTTATTGCCGGCCCGGGCAGCGGCAAGACCCGCGTAATCACGTATCGAATCGCAGCGCTTATCGATTCGGGCATCCAGCCGTACAATATTTGCGCAATAACTTTCACGAACAAAGCCGCCGACGAGATGCGCCAAAGAGCAGTCGCTCTTGGTGCTTCCGCCGGTGCGCATATCAGCACCTTTCACTCTTTATGTGTCAGGATACTTCGTCGGTATGCAGATAAGGCGGGTATAAATCCCAACTTTAGTATATATGACGAGTCCGACCAGGCCAGATGTATCAAGCAAGCCGTCAAAGACTGCGAGCTTGATACCACAAATTTCCCGCCTGCTCGAATGCTTGACGCAATATCTACCCTGAAGAACAAGCTGATAGATGCTGAATCTTTTAAAAGCAGAGCAGACGATTTTTTTTCCAAAACGTTGGCCGAAATATATCTTCGTTATCAGGGCATCCTGAGCGAGCGAAACGGCCTGGATTTTGACGACTTGCTGATGAAGGCAGCTTTTTTGCTGCAAGACTGTTCTGATGTTTGCTGTGAGCTTGGCGAGCGTTTCAAATTCCTGCTCATCGACGAATATCAGGACACCAATCACGCCCAGTACAGAATCGCTAAAGCCCTTGTTTCAGAGCACAACAATATTTGCGCAACCGGCGACCCCGACCAGTCCATCTACCGCTGGCGTGGGGCCGACATCCGTAACATATTGGCCTTTGAAAACGATTGGCCTGATGCCACTGTTGTTAAACTCGAAGAAAATTTCCGCAGTACCGCCGATATTCTCGAGGTGGCCGATAACTTGATTGCATTTAACCAAAATCGAAAAGAAAAAAGACTTGTCCCCACAAGGCCCCGCGTTAAGGATGTTGCCGCAAGTGTCTTCGAGGATGAGATTGAAGAGGCCCAAGCTGTTACGCTGCGGGTAAAAGAGTTAGCGAGTGAAGGCGCCTCTCTCAAAGACATTGCCGTATTCTATCGTGTTAACGCTATGAGCAGAGTGCTGGAAGAAGCGTTCATCCGGAACAAAATACCGTATCAGATTGTTCGCGGCGTGGAATTCTACGGCAGAAAGGAAATCCGCGACCTGCTCGCTTATTTGAAAGTTCTTGTCAACCCTAATGATGAGATTGCACTGCTGCGCATCATTAACACACCTGCCCGTGGTATAGGAAAAACTACGATTGACAGGGTTCGCGCTTATGCTGCTCGCAATAGTATTACCTTTTTCGAGGCCTTGAAGAAGTCAGAGCATATCGATTCAGTTTCTAAGGCCGCAAAAGCTAAGCTCGCATCTTTTGTCAATATGCTCGAACAGTTCAAGAAGGATATTGCCGGTCAGGTTGCGCCGCTTGCCGAGCGTGTCTCTGTGGAATCGGGGCTGGCTGATTCTCTACGGGCCGCCGGCCCTGAGGGCGAAGGCGCGCTGGAGAACGTCAACGAGCTGATAAGCGCCGCTGCCGGTTATGACCAGCAGGCGGAGCAGCCCTCGCTGATTGACTATCTTCAGCAAATATCACTCTTCAGCGATGCCGATGCGTATGACGCCTCCAGCGAGCGTGTCGCTTTGATGACGCTGCACGCCGCAAAGGGGCTCGAATTTGAAAATGTCTTTATCGTCGGGGTCGAAGACGGCTTGCTGCCCCACGAAAGAAGTAACGCCGGCGAAGATGAAGATGAGCTGGAAGAGGAACGCAGACTCTTTTTTGTCGGCATAACCCGTGCCAAAACCGGACTGTATATAAGTTATGCCCGATACCGAACAGTGCGAGGCCAGATGCTGCGCACGATACCGTCGCAGTTTCTTTTTGAACTTGGCCAGGACCTTATCGAACAGGCCCAAGAAAATCGATATTGCGATGATAATGAGAATATCAGCCAAATTGATTTTGAGGCAGGCCAGTTGGTACGACACAAAACTTTCGGCCTGGGCAGGGTCAAAGAGTTTATCGATATGGGCGAAAACAGCGTGGTCGTAGTCGAATTTGACTCTGGACAGACAAAATCCCTAATGGTAAAATATGCCGGCCTTTCAAAGACATGAAGTCTTACAAACACTAAGAAAAAGGAGCTGACGATGGAAAATGAAATCAATCGAAGAAAATTTCTGCAAGTAACGGCGGCGGGAAGCGCCCTATACCTCGGCGGTTCGGGCATTTTAGCAGTTGGTGCAAATCCAAAAAGGTCGAGGCTTATAAGCCCGGGCTGCAGAAGAACAAAAGTCAAAGTTGCTAGGATTTATATGGGCACTTCGCATGGGCTTTGGCCCAAACCAAAGTTGAATTTGAAGAACGAAGTCCGGTTTTATGAATCCGAGTTTGCAAAACTAAAGCGCGAGCTGTCCGATGTAGAGTTTGTTGTAGATGAATTGGTCACTTCTGCAGAGCAGGCCGGTCAGCTCAAGGGCAGATTAAGAGACGTTGACGGTATCCTGGCGATTCATTTCAATATTGGAGTAAGGCCGATTCTGAATGAGATTCTCAGTGTGGGCAAGCCCACAATGGTCTTCGCTGTTCCGTATTCCGGGCATGGATGGACCGGATTCGGCGCTTTGCAGAAACAGGAGCTGGGGGCCAAGATGGAATGTATGCTCACCAGTGATTATAAGCAACTGGCGGTCGCTATAAGACCTTTTCGCGCGATTCATCATTTGAGGGAAGCCAAGATTCTTAACGTCACGGAGCGGTCGTTTGATGAATATGCCAGGGACATAAAAAATAAGTTTGGCACGGAGATTAAGCGAATCGAGCGCGAGCAGGTGCTCGATGCTTATAATTCTATTGGCGACAGGCAGGCAAAGGCAGAGGCTAACCGGTGGATCAAAGGGGCCGATAGGGTTGTAGAACCTTCCAAAGAAGAAATATTCAAGTCCTTGAAACTGGCACTGGCGTTGGAAAAGTTATTAGATGAAGAGGATGCTACCGTGATGACCGTTGATTGTTACGGTACGATGTGGGATAAAACCATTAAACTACCGGCTTATCCGTGTCTCGGCTTTACAAGGTTAAATAATATGGGGTTAGGTGGTATTTGTGAATCGGATTTGCAGTGTGCGATGACCCACATACTGTTCCAGGGATTGGTGGGAAAGCCGGGTTTTATCAGCGACCCTACGGTAGATGAATCCAACAACAGTATCATTCTGGCTCACTGTCTTGGTACGACAAAAATGGACGGTCCGGACGGGCCGGAGGCTGCGTACAAGATACGCACGATTATGGAGCGGCAGGATGGGGCGGTCGCCCAGGTGCAAATGCGCATCGGCCAAAAAGTCACTCAGGCGAAATTGGTTGGTACCGATCTCTTGGTATATTTCACAGGCGAAATTATCGATACGCCTGTGTCGGTTGACGTAGACAGGGCCTGTCGTACCAAGATTACAGTCAAAGTCGACGGCGATGTGGAGACATTGTGGAAGAACTGGTCGCATAGATTGCATCGGCAGACATGCTATGGGGATATCACCGAAGACCTTGAGCGCTTCTGTAGATTTAAAGAAATTGAAATGGTCGATGAGGCAGTATGAGCAAACCCTCCACGAGGCAATTTAATATTTAGCCCCGCGTTTTACGCGGGGTTCTTTTTCTGCATTTGCAGAAGGCTTAAAATTCTTGTGAAAGGAGGACTTTATGAATCGGCGTGATTTTTTCAAAGCCACGGGTCTGGGGGCGGCTTCGTTAGCCTTGCCGACGTCTTTGCTCGCCGTGGAAGAACAAAGGGACCGCATTCTAAGCCAGGTCGATACCCGCATCGAGAAATACCGCAAAGGCGATGTGACGCTGAGACTTGTCGGGCCGGTCGGCAAACCACTTAAGACTGGTTTGACTGTCAGGTTCGAGCAGAGGCGGCACAAGTTTTTGTTCGGTTGCAATATCTTCAAGTTGGGCAGGTGCAGGACGCGTGACGACAACGCTGCCTACGAGAAGCAGTTCGCTGCGCTGTTGAACTATGCAACGCTTCCTTTTTACTGGTGGAATTACGAGCGGCGGCGCGGCAGGCCGGACGACGCCCGCACCGAGGAGATTGTCCGCTGGTGCAAGGCCCACAACGTAACGACCAAGGGCCATCCGCTCGCCTGGAACCGCAGACAGCCGAGCTGGCTGCCGGACGAGCCCGATACGGCGATGCGACTACAGTTCAAGCGTGTCGAGCGTTGTGTTCGGCGATTTAAAAATGATATCGACATCTGGGATGTGGTTAATGAGGCAACGCAGTATGATCGTGACGGCACTAAGAAGGATGCTCCGGTGTTGACCGAAGCCATCGGCAGAATGGGCGTCGGGGCATATGTCCGCGAGGCGTTTGAGACGGCACGCAAGGCAAATACAAAAGCCACGCTGGTCATCAACGACTATCGAACCGATCCGCCTTATGCTGAAAAAGTAATCTCCGAACTTGTCGAGGAAAATGGACAACCGCTCTACGATGTCATAGGCATCCAATCACATATGCATGGCGGCTATTGGGGCGCACAGAAAGCATGGGAAGTATGCGAATATTTTGCCAGATTTGGAAAACCGCTGCATTTCACCGAAACAACGCTGGTTTCAGGCGTGCAGGGTTGGGAACTGAGGAAAAAGAGAAAGGACCCGAACTTTGTATGGGCCACTACACCCGAAGGCGAAAAACGTCAGGCTGAGCAAGTGGCTGAATTCTATACTATTCTTTTCTCCCATCCTGCCGTCGAAGCCATTACCTGGTGGGACTTCAGTGACCAGCAGGCATGGCAGGGGGCGCCGGCAGGACTCGTGCGGGCCGATATGACGCCTAAGCCGGCTTACGACGAATTGGAACGGCTCATCAAGGGCAAATGGTGGACGCAAACCAGAACAACAGTTGCGGACGGAGGCAAAGCCCGCTTCCGTGGCTTCTTCGGGCAATACGAAGTTGCCGCGCGCGTTGGCGGCCGCGAATTGACCGGCACGTTCCGGTTCGATAAGACTGCAAAAGAAATAATAGAAGTTCGATTGAAAACGTAAGGTTATGAATGATTGTCTGTTTTGATAAATCTGAATGTCATGCCGGCTAAAGGAGTCTGTGATGCGTAGAGTATTTTGTGCTTTTATTCTGGTTGGATTGTTCTTGGGTACCATAAGAAATTTGTGTGACCTGGCTCAGGCTGAAAGCAGAGGTCAGGGGGCTTCTGAGCAAAAGTATATCAAGGTAAGGGTTAAAAGAAAGCCGGCAGACAAGGATTGGACTCTGCGTGATACCCGCACAATAGAATTACTGGAGGGTGAGGGTTTTCAACCACACGCCGAGAAAATCCGGTGGAGCAGGTATGGCGGCCGGCTTGGCAGGAAGGCTGAGGCAAAAGGTTATTTTTATCCGAAGAAGGTGGCAGAGAGATGGTGGCTGGTTGACCCCGATGGGAATCTGTTCATAAATGTCGGCGTATGCTCAGTTCGCATGGGACGTTCGGAGATAAGCCGCAAGCCGGCTAAGGAAAGGTTCGGCACGCCGGAGAAGTGGGCTGAATTTTCTACCGAGCTTCTCGCCGAGTATGGCTTTAATGGAACGGGCGGATGGTCGGATTCGGATCTTTTGCGAGCAGTCCCGCATCGGCTGGCATATACCCTTTCGTGGAGTTTTATGGGGGCGTTCGGCAGGTCCAAGAGACTTGTCCGGCAGGAGCCGGGACATCTCGGATACCCTGACAGGTGCATTCTGGTATTTCACCCGGATTTTGAGAAGTTTTGCGATGGTTACGCCAGGCAGCTCGCTGCGACCAAAGACGACCCATGGCTGATAGGGCATTTTTCGGATAATGAGCTGCCCGTTGTCTCTGATATGCTGGACAGGTCGTTGCGGCTTGATGCGAATAATCCGGACCTTCGGTATGGCTATGAGGCGGCCAAGAAATGGCTCAATAAGAGGAAAGGAAAAGAAGCGGGGCTGAAGGATATAACCGACGCTGACCGGCAGGCTTTCCTTGGTTATGCGTTCGACAGGTATTATCAGGTAACCACCAATGCCATTCGCAAGTACGACTCAAACCATTTGTGTCTCGGCTCAAGGCTGCATGGGAGGGCACTTAGAATGCCGCATATGTTAAAAGCGGCCGGTAAGTATCTGGATGTGATAGCGGTGAACTATTATGGTGCGTGGGGACCGGACGCCGGGAGGATGGCGATGTGGGGCCGCGAGTCGGGCAGGCCTTTTATGATTACGGAGTTCTACGCCAAGGGGCATGATTCGGGCCTGCCGAACAATACCGGGGCCGGCTGGCTGGTTCCAACGCAAAAGGACAGAGGCCGGTTCTATCAGCATTTTACGATGGGGCTGCTCGAATCCAAATGGTGTGTCGGCTGGCACTGGTTTAAGTACAGAGACAATAATCCGGAAGATTTGAGCACAGACCCATCTAACCGTGACTCGAACAAGGGAATAGTCAACTATCAGCACAAGCCATATCTTATGCTGCTTGAAGATATGAGGAAACTGAATAAGCAGGTGTATGCCCTTATTGACTACTTCGGTTCGAAGTGAGGGCGCGCAGCAGCGAGCAGGGGGCCGGGAAGTGTCTTGGGGAGGTGGTAATACTTTAGCAAAAGGTTTGGATTGCGTCCCAGGTGCGAGACGTTATAATGAGACGCCAATTAAAAATATCCAGGAGAACGTAGCTATTCTCGAAGGAGACAGGATGAAGCGTCGTGATTTTCTAAAAGCTGCGAGTGTTGGTGCAGCGGCCCTGGCTGTGCCGGGATGTAGTTATGTCCAGCGGCGAGTCGTCAAGGGCAAGAAAAAGCCCAATATCGTCTACATAATGCTGGATGAGCTCGCCTATTTTGAGTTGTCCTGTATGGGCAATAAATACCTCAAGACCCCGAACATTGACCGGATGGCGGCCGAGGGTATGCGCTTCACACAGGCGTTGGCGGGTGCTCCGGTGTGCGCGCCGACCCGCAGCGTATTGATGACCGGCCAGCATATGGGCCACACGACGGTGCGTACCAACCCGGGAGGAGTGCCATTGCGTGCCGAGGACGTGACGGTTGCCGAAGTGCTCAAAGAAGCCGGCTATGCCACCGGTGGATTCGGCAAGTGGGGCTGCGGCGACCGCGGCACTACCGGTGTTCCCGAGAGGCACGGCTTCGATATTTTCTTCGGTTACTATCATCAAGTCCACGCTCACTCGTATTTCCCCAACTACCTTGTGCGAAGCGGTGAGAAAGTACCTCTTGAGGGCAACACCGGAGATTTCTACGAAGGAAAGCAATTCGCGCAATATCTAATCTTTGATGAGTCGATAAAGTTCATTCGTGAGAATAAGGACAGGCCGTTTTTCTGCTATTGTGCGTGGACTCCGCCGCACGGCCGCTGGGGGATTCCGGAAGATGAACCGGCGTGGCTGGAATTCAAGGATAAGCCTTGGCCCGCCGGCCAAAGAAGACCGGAGGATGCAAAGGTTTATGCCGCTATGGTGAAAATGATTGACCGCCAAATCGGGCAAATCTTCGCTTTGCTCAAAGAGCTCGAAATTGACGATAACACGCTTGTATTCGTCTGCGGTGACAACGGTGGGGCTCGCTATTTCGACCACTTCTTCGATTCTAACGGGCATTTTCGAGGACGAAAAGGAAATTTATATGAGGGTGGTCTGCGTATACCAATGATTGTGCGCTGGCCCGGCAGAATCAAACCCGGCGTTGTCAGCGATTATCTGTGGTATTTCCCGGATGTTATGCCGACCTTGGCGGAACTTGCCGGGGCTAAACCGCCGGATAATATTGATGGAATATCGATTGTTCCGACGCTGTTGGGCGAGAGCGCTGCCGGGCGCAAGCAGAAAAAGCACAAATTCCTATACTGGGAGTACAAAGGCCAGACGGCTGTGCGAATGGGTGATTGGAAAGCCATTCAGCCGGACAAGAACAAAGCATTCGAGCTATATGACCTCAGTAAGGACATTAGTGAAGAGAATAACATTGCAACTGAACATCCTGAAATCTTAGAAAAGATGAAGGCCTATGCGAAGCAAGCCCACACCGAGAACATCCCAGGCGGCTGGGTCGATGAAGAAAAAGCTTTCAAGGGCCATGAGTTCCACTAAGAGATATGCGAGTGAAATATTAGCGAAAACAAAACTGTGTATCTTTCGGGAATCTTAAGAACGATTGGGAAGGAATATGGTAGTGCCGAAACCAGAAGTTAAACTCTACTATAAAAATGTTATGGCGAATGTCATTGGCGACGAACATGGTATTACGGAGAAACAGCTACATGAACATCTGGATGAGCTTCCCGAAAAGATCAAAACGTTGAGGTCATTTCGGGAGATAAGGATGAAGGAGGATGCGTATAGAAGGCTGCCTTATAACACCAAAACAGTTGAAGAGGTCAAAAAGCGGGTCGTTAAGTTTAGCAAGAATTGCGAAAATCTTGTTGTGCTCGGTATCGGTGGTTCGGCTCTTGGTAACATCGCGCTACAAACCGCACTAAACCCATATATGTACAATATAGATGACCAGCAACGACAAGGCCCTCGCCTCTTTGTCTTTGACAATATTGATCCTGTGCAACTGGCTTCGTTTTTGAGTTGGCTCGGCGATAACGACAAGCTCGACAAGACCATTTTTAATGTCATCACTAAAAGGGGCGACACCGCAGAGACCCTAAGTCAATTTATGATTATTCGGCAACTGCTTTTAGATAAACTCGGACCCGATGGTTGTAAAAAACAGGTAATCACGACTACCGATGCGAATCAGGGCATTCTCCGTCGTATCGCCAACAATGCAGGTTTTACAAGCCTTGTAATACCGGAGGGTATTGGCGGCCGATTTAGTGTTCTAAGTGCGGTCGGCCTGTTCAGTGCCGCTATGTGTGGGATTGACATCGATTCACTTTTGGCAGGCGCCCGTGATATGGACACCAGGGTCAAGTGCGAAGATTTTTACAGGAATCCCGCAGCAATCAACGCCGCAATAAACTATCACTTTTACAAGCACGGCAAAAAGATTTCCGTAATGATGCCATATAGCTACCACCTGAGGGACTTAGCTGATTGGTATAGACAACTGTGGGCGGAAAGTCTCGGTAAGGCCGAAGATTTGGCCGGCAATGAAGTGCACATCGGTCCCACACCGGTCAAGGCACTCGGCACCACTGACCAGCACAGCCAGGTGCAGTTATATCGCGAAGGACCCAACGATAAATTGTTCACTTTCATTCAGGTCAGTAATTTCGATAAAGACCTTAAGATTGGCCCGGCTCCCGATTACGCACAGGAACTCGGCTTCCTTGCCGGCAAGGATTTGAGCGAGCTGCTCAACAACGAGAAAAGGGCCACCGAGTATGGCCTTTTGGAGAGCGAACGTCCCTGTCTGACGGTCCTATTCGATAGGGTGAACGCCTATACCGTCGGGCAGTTTATTTATTTATTTGAGGTGACAACTTCTTTTGCCGGTGCATTATTCGGCATCAACCCTTACGACCAGCCCGCAGTCGAGTTAGGTAGGGAAGCAACCTTCGCCCTCATGGACAAGCCCGGCGATGAACATGAAAAATGGGCGAAGGAAATCCGGTCTCTAACCGAAATTGACGAAAACTTCCTGGTTTGATACACTTTGCCGCATCTGATTGTTCGGCGGATTAGAGGATTTGACAATGGACTATGCAGTGATAATGGCAGGGGGCAGTGGAAAAAGATTATGGCCGCTCAGCCGTAAGAAGCGCCCCAAACAGGTTTTGAGGCTCCTCAACGGGCAAACGCTTCTTCGCCGTTGTTTCGAGCGTCTCCGGCCGATGTTCGATATAAGGAACATAATCGTTCTTACAAACGCCGGCTACGCAGATGTGGTCCGTGAGAACCTGCCCGAAATGGCCTTTAATAATGTCATCGCTGAGCCTGCTGTTCGCGATACGGCCGGCGCCATTGGATTGGTCTCAACCATCCTGACCAAATATGATTCCGATGCCACGATGGCTGTGGTTACCGCCGACCAGATAATAAGGCCTGCCGAGATGCTACAGCAGGCCCTCAAAGATGCTTTGACCTTCGTGAATAATAATCCGGACGATATGATTACTTTCGGCATTCAGCCGACCTTCGCCAGCACCTTGCTTGGTTATATAAAATGTGTCGATGCCCGCGAGTGCCCCAACTGTGAAAACAAGATTTATTCCGTAGAGGCATTCAAGGAAAAACCAGACGAAAAAACCGCGAAAGAATATCTCAATACCGGCCAATACTTATGGAACTCTGGTATGTTTGTCTGGAAGGCCAAAACAATCCTGGCCAATTTGGCAAAGCTTCTGCCTGAAGCTACCGAGCCTCTGGCCAGAATTCGAGCCGACTGGGGCAGCCCGAATCAGCAGAAAACGCTCAAAGACTGGTTCGTAAAGCTACCCAAAATCAGCATCGACTACGCCGTTATGGAAAAGGCAGATAAAGTCTATGCCATAAGGCTGGATTGTGGGTGGCTCGATATGGGTTCCTTCGCTGCACTTGCAGATATCATCAGTTCCGACAAGGACAATAACATCGTCGTCGCGGGCACCAGCGAGCTTCTCGACTGCAAAGACAGCATTATAGTTACCGAAGACAAGGGTCATTTAATTGCCGCCATTGGCTTGGAAAATATAGTTGTAGCCCACAGTCCGGATGCCACACTCGTATGTCATATCGACCAGACCCAGAGACTAAAGGAGCTGCTCGAGCTGATAAAGCAGCACGCTGGTGAAAAATTTCTATAACAAAACGGTACGCAATACGATATCCGCTCGCGGCCGACTTTTTGTCCGGCGGATACAGACAGCAAAAAAATGAGATACCTGGCGATAGATTATGGCACTAAACGCACCGGATTAGCAATCTGTGACCCCGCTGAGACCATCGCCTCACCCCTTGCTGTAATCCAAGGCCAAAAAGGGCTGCAAAAAAAGATTGCAGAGGTAGTCAAGGCCGAGGATGTCGGAGCCGTTGTGCTGGGATTGCCTTTGAATATGGACGACTCCGAGGGCTTTCAAACCAAACTTGTCTTGAGGTTCGCCGAGCAGTTGAAAGAACATGTTAATGTTCCTATTCACTTGCAGGATGAACGCCTGAGCAGCTTCAGCGCCGAAGAAAAACTCGCTTCTGCTGAGTTTACGAGAGGCAAAAGAAGAAAACGCCTTGATGCCATCGCCGCCGCGGAAATCTTAGAGGCCTTCCTCGAACAAAAGACCCCCAAAGACTCTGCCGGGAAATAATTTCACGCCCTCTTTATTATTTTATTACTGTTGTGGAAAAAGCTTGAAAATAAGACAATAGCTGATTATACTACGGGGTTTGTGTTTTAGTAGTACTTTGAAGGGTTTTTCGAAGGGCGTATATTTCGTATCTCAAACGAAATGCGAGATACAAACTACAAAGAAAGGGTTTGTCCGAAAGATGCTAACAAAGCAGGAAAAAGAGAAAATTATCGGCGATTTTGAGAAGCACGAGGGGGATACCGGTTCGCCCGAAGTGCAGATTGCACTGCTGACGAAAAGGATTAATGAGCTTACCGAGCATCTCAAGATTCATCGCAAAGACCATGCATCGAGGCGGGGTCTGTTGAAAATGGTCGGGGCCAGATCGGCGTTGCTCAAGTATGTGAGCAAAAAAGACGTCAAGCGTTATCAGGGGATTATATCCCGGCTCGGCTTGCGAAAATAATTAATTGTCGTGCGTATTGCGTATATCGTATTGCGTCTATATTTGATTTACGCGATACGCATCACGCACGACGCAGAACGAAAATGAGGTAGTTTATGTTTGATGTATGCAGAGTAGAAAGACAAATTGGGGGCAGAACCTTGTCCATCGAAACCGGCAAGGTTGCTAAACAGGCAGATGGAGCAGTCGTAGTTCAATACGGCGATACCGTCGTTCTTGTTGCTGCGGTAACGGCGCCGCCCAGATTTGAGGACATCGATTTTTTCCCGTTGAGTGTTGAATATCGCGAGAAACAAAGTGCGGCAGGCAAATTTCCGGGCGGTTTTATCAAACGCGAGGGAAGACCGAGCACTAAAGAGACCCTGACGGCAAGGCAGATTGACAGGCCCATTCGCCCGTTGTTTCCAGAAGGTTACCTCCAGGAAGTGCAGATCACAGCGAATGTTTTAAGTGCGGACAGGGAAAATGACCCCGATGTTCTGGCAATGATAGGTGCCAGTGCGGCACTTACGATAAGCAAGATTCCGTTCTTAGGGCCGACCGGGGCCTGCAGATTAGGCAGAGTAAACGGGGAATTCGTAGTCAATCCCACGCACAAGCAGATTACCGACGGCGACCTGAACCTGCTGCTCGGCGGTCACAAGGAAGCGATGAATATGATCGAGGTCGGCGCCGGGGAATTGTCGGAAAAGGTTATCGCTGATGCTATCACAACGGCACAAAAAACCGTCCGTCAGGTTTGCGAAATGATAGAAGAGCTCCGTGAAAAGGTCGGCGTCGAAAAGGAAATCCCCCTTGTGGAAACCGATGAGCAGCTCATTTCAGAAATCCGTTCGCAGATATCAGATAAACTATACGAGCTCAAGCAAACACCAGGCAAGCATGAGCGTAACACGGCTATTGATGAACTACGTGAGCAGGTTATGACCCAATACTGTCCTGATGAGGACAATCCGCAGTTGCAAAATGAGGCTACTGGCAAATACAACAAGGCAATAGTCAAACGAATCCTTGGAAAGATAGAGGGCGAGGTTGTTAAGAAACTGCTGTTAAACGGCAAAAGGTCCGATGGCAGAGGCTATAATGATATACGTCAACTTGCGTGCGAAGTAGGTATTTTACCCAGGACTCACGGCTCAGCACTGTTCACGCGCGGGGAAACGCAATCCTTAGTGAGCGTAACGCTTGGTACCATCCGGGATGCGCAGATTATAGACGGCTTATTGGATGAGTACACTCAAAACTTTACACTGCATTACAATTTTCCGCCGTTTTCTGTCGGCGAGATACGGCCGTTTCGCGGCCCTGGCCGAAGAGAAATCGGGCACGGAGTTCTTGCAGAAAAGGCATTGGTACAGGTAAGACCACCGGACGATGAATTCGCTTATACCATCAGGGTAATCTCGGATATTACCGAATCGAACGGCTCCAGCTCAATGGCTTCGGTCTGCGGCGGAACACTGGCTTTGATGGACGCAGGCGTTCCAATCACAAAGCCCGTCGCCGGCATATCAATCGGTATGATTAGCGACGAAAAAGGCCGATACGAGTTGCTGACTGATATACTTGGTGAGGAAGACCACTTCGGCGAAATGGATTTCAAAGTTGCCGGGACTGTTGACGGTATTACCGCGATACAGCTCGATATCAAAGCCGAGGGTCTGGCGCATAATATTATGGTCGAGGCATTGGAGCGTGCAAAAACGGCTCGCCTGAAGATTCTGGAGATTATGGCTGAGACAATCAGCGAACCCAGACCTGAATTGAGTGTGTATGCGCCGAAGCTGATAAGCATCGAAATCGACCCTGAGCTTATCGGCAGGATAATCGGGCCGGGCGGTAAGGTAATCAAGGGCATTCAGGAACAAACCGATACGACTATTGAAGTCGAAGAGGACGGGACTATTTACATAAGCTGTCTCGGCGGCGATGGTCACTTCAAGGCCAAAGAGATTATCGAATTGATGACACAGCCGCCTAAAGTCGGACGGATATATGACCAATCAAAAGTGGTCTCTGTGAAGGACTTTGGAGTATTCGTTGAAATCATACCGGGTGTTGAAGGGTTGTGTCATATTAGCGAACTAAGCGACGGTTTCGTCAAAAATGTCGATGATGTTTGCAAAATGGGCGACTTGATACCGGTAAAATTATTGTTGATTGATGACCAGGGCAGATTCAAGCTTTCCCGCAAAGCCGCTCTTGCCGAGATGAGAAAAGCAGAAAAAGAAAAGCCGGCACAAAAGAATAGTGATACTGGGCAGGGGGGTAGGCCCAAAAAAGATTGATCGCAGAGGACGCAAAGAAAAAATCAAAAATTAAAATGCATAAAGAATACAAATGTCATTGCGAGCCCGAACAAAGCCAGGGCGTGGCAATCTCTGACTTGTGAATGGTCGAGATTGCTTCGTCCCGGAGTTTATCCCCAGCGTAGTCGAAGGGCTCCTCGCAATGACACGAAGTGTCATTTTCGAATTCTTATTTGCATTTTGATATTTGAGCTTCTCTGTGGACTCAGCGGTGAAGAGGGGAAGATAAGTGCAGCAGTTTGTCGCTGGTTTTGTTGTTGCTTTATTGGCTGTTGTGCCGGTCGTTGTGTTCATTCTGCGTAAAAAAGTTTCTAAAATTCGAAGCAGTCAGAACGGTCATCTCGAACAGCTTAAAGAATTGAGCAAGTTGACGGGCGGACTTGCGCACGAAATAAAGAATCCCCTCTCCACTATCAAGATTAATTTGAAACTTGTCGGCGAAGAGCTGGAGGATTCAGGTTCTGCTGAGCTCGGCAAAATGGCCGCGGATAAAGACGGCCGGAGATTTGCAAGGGCGCTGCGGAAAATAGCCGTTATCCAAAAAGAAACGACCAGACTTGAACAGATACTTGATGGCTTCCTGCGATATGTCGACAGGGCTGAATTACAGTTGGCAAGTGTTAACATCAATGAGCTCGTCAGTGATATGATCGATTTTTATTCACCACAAACCAACAGCCGCTCGATAACTGTCCGGCAAAGCTTGCATAATGAGCCGCTAATTTGCAAAGTTGATGCGGATATGTTAAAGCAAGTAATATTGAATCTGTTTATTAACGCCCAGCAGGCTATGAGCGATGGTGGAGAGTTGATGATAAGAACAGGCCGGCAAAAAAAAGATACAATCATTCAGATCAGCGATACCGGCAGTGGTATTGCGCCGGATAAATTGCCGCACATTTTCGATGCTTATTATTCGTCTCGGCCGCAGGGAAGCGGGCTGGGTTTGCCGACGGCAAAGAAGATTGTTGAGGCACACAACGGTACGATAAGAGTTGACAGTGAGCTGGGAAAAGGGACGTCATTTACGATAAGATTGCCTATCCAGGCCTAATGAGGTGTATCCTAAATGTATCATTTTTCGTTTAAGGTTGTCGATGCTCGTATCGATGCTCGTCCTGGAAACTCGAAGCTCGTTTTTTCAAGTTTCCGGCTTCGAGCTTCGAGTTTCGATACCAGCTTCGACAACGACAAACCACTTCTATCCAGGCCTAATGAGGTGCCAATTTGAAGCAAAAGGCAAATATAATCCTGGTTGTTGACGATGAGCGCGACCATGCGGACGGAATTGCCGAGGCGCTTGAGAAATTGTGCGCGAAGGCAATTGCCGTTTACAGCGGCAACGATGCGTTGGAAATTGTGCGCAGTCAACAGGTTGATGTTGTTGTTACCGATTTGAAATTGGGCGGTGACATTGACGGACTGACCATACTCGAAGAAGCCAGGAGGTATAACGACAAGACGGAAGTTATTTTAATAACCGCTTACGCAACTATTGATACCTGTAAGGAAGCGATAAAGCGGGGGGCGTACGATTATCTTGTCAAGCCGATTGATATTGACCAGCTTCGTACACTTGTGGCCCAGGCCGGCCGAAAAGCTTCAGCGGCAATTCAGCGCCGAACACAAAAGGCCAAAACACGCAAGGAACATTTCGAATTTGAGGGTGTACAAAGTAACAACCCCACGATGGAAGGTATATTTGAGGTCCTGCGACGCGTGGCGCCGACCAATATATCCGTCCTGATTGAAGGCCAATCCGGAACGGGTAAGGAGCTGCTGGCGAGGGCGATTCACAACAATTCACAGCGCTGGGACAAACCATTTAAGCCGGTAAACTGTGCCGGCCTGACCGAAACTTTATTAGAGAGCGAATTGTTCGGCCACGTCAAAGGCGCCTTCACCGGTGCAGCTAATGATAGAAAAGGGTTGTTTGAGATAGCCGATAAAGGGACACTGTTTTTGGATGAAATCGGTGATATGGCGCCGAATTGTCAGGCCAAGCTGCTGCGTGTCATCGAGGATGGTATTGTTATACCGGTCGGCTCGAACAAATCAACTGTAGTGGATGTCCGCATCATTAGCGCAACGAACCAAAATTTGACCGAGCTTATGGAAGCGAAAAAATTCAGGGAGGACTTGTACTTTAGAATCAAAGGCGTAAACATTTCTGTGCCGGCCCTGCGTGACAGAGCAGAAGACATACCAGTTCTGGCTGAATATTTTCTCAAAGAAGCCGCCGCGGAGGTCGGCTCCAAGGTTGCCGGGATAACAGATGCGGCGCAGACGGCCCTTTCAAACTATGAGTGGCCCGGTAACATTCGTCAGCTTCGCAACTGTATCAGGACAATGGTTGTAATGTCCGACCGCGACCAGCTCGATGTTGCCGACATACCGCCTGAAATAGCCCAGAGACGGCAGTTGGCCGCCGGCAGCCGGGTGGCAGCCGGTTTAGCGGGGGTGTCACTGAATGAATTGGAAAAACAAGCTATCGTAGAGACCTTAGCCAGGACCGGCAACAACCGTGAAAAAGCCGCGAAAATCTTAGGCATCGGCGAAAGAACACTCTACCGAAAAATCAAAGAATATAATTTATAAGGTAAAGGAATACAATCTATAAGATAAAGCAATACAATCTATAGTATTGCGTCACTTGCGAGCAAAGCCCTTCGATTACACTTAGGGTAAACTCCGCCGAGCGCGGCAATCTCACACTCGACATTTAACTGGGTGGCACCCTCAAACTTGTTAGGGGGTGTTGAAAAATAACACCTTTGTGCTTCTCATTTTTACAATGGTCTCATTTATGCAGGTTATCGAGTAGGAAATTTTGAAGCCAAGCGCTCGATATTCTGTATTCGCTTCGGGGCTAAAATCCATCCGCGTTAATCCGCCAAATCCGCGATTAGACTTTGAAAGGTCTTAGCCTCCTGTTCAGTTTGGGACGGAACAAATCTTCTCTTATAATTCTTAATCCATATCCTCTGACAGGAACTGCCCAACAAGTGGTTACGAAAAAAGAGACGCTCTTGGGACATACAAAAAGGCCTCGATGACGATTCGCCTGTTGGTGACCACATCGGCAGTCTTGCCAAATGAGCATTAACGCGTATGAGATGTCTTGACAGTATTGATTGTTAGTAGCGACGTCCGCCGCCACCGCCTCGTCCGCCGCCACCGCCTCGTCTGCCGCCACCGCCGAAACCGCCTCGTCCCCCGCCACCGCCTCGGTCGGGTTTCGGACGAGCCTCATTGACGTTGATGGGGCTTCCCTGCAAATCCTTGCCGTTCATCCCATCGATTGCTTTTTGGGCTTCGTCCTTAGAGGGCATTTCCACGAATCCAAATCCTTTTGACTCGCCACTGTACTTGTCTTTTATGACATTGGCGGTATCGACTTGGCCAAACGCTTCAAAAGCCTGGCGCAAATCATCTTCAGTTGTCTTAGGCGATAAATTTCCCACATAGATATTCATTTCGATTTCCTTTTCCAACTTGTGACGGCTACATCCGACCGAAGGCACTCAACTAAGCAGCCGGAAATTTCTTTGGCAAACCGGGATTTTCCCATTTAACTTCATAAACGGTGCTCCTGTACGCTTTAACACCGTTTTTCAGACACTTCTGTACAATTGAAAAACTAAAATACCAAAACTTCATCTCAATTTCAACAACTTTCTGATAAAAAAAAGAATATAATTTGTAAACGTGGATGCTCGATTCTCGATTCTCGATGCTCGATTCTTGATACTGGATACTCGATGCTCGATTCTCGTACCTCGAAACAACTCAAAACTCAAAACCAAAAACTAAAAACTGCCAAAATTCTTTTGAATTTTGCCACCTTTTGTGTTATTTTCTGCGCATACAAGCGTGATGCGAACATCTTGAAGCGAAAAACGAGAGACGAGCCACAGATTTCACTGATTGCACAGAATAAATTTGGCGGGAATTAGAAATTTGACCTTGAAGCGAAGTGGATAATTTGGTATAAATAAAATTGGTGAGGCTTGTGCCCGTTTAGATTGACATCCCTGGATTTCACTGCTTTGACCTGTGGATTCTTTGTAGTTTTTCTGATAGAGGAGGCGTTATCATGCGAGGCACAGAGTTGTATAGGGGCTCTGTGCCACATAATCAAGTTTTTTATGTTTCAACTTCGATTTTTGGAGGAAGGAGGAAGAATCGAGTCCTAAAATGTTGTCTTGATTAAGAATGAAGAAGAGAAAGGAGAATATCGACATGAGAAGAAAACAAAAATCTGTGTTATGGTTGAGCCTCACCTTGTCCTTGATCCTGCTCGGGTCGATATCTGTGACCGCTCAGGAAGCGCTTCTTCTGCGCTATCCATTCGATGAAGGCGTAGGTGATCGTGTCCGGGACGTAAGCGGTAATGAAAACCACGCGATGATGAACAATATGGACGACAGCGCTTGGATCGCAGGCAAGGAGCCCAGGTTCGGCAAGGCATTGGACCTTGACGGCATCGATGATTACTTGACAACGGACGGCTTCTTTAGCGAGCCATTGGACGGCGATTTCACCTTGTCCATGTGGTTTACTGGCACGCCCGGCCGCAGAGCCCGCTTGTTTCAATTCAGGACTGGCGATGCACAGATGGTGAATGTTCGCATCATCGATGACATTCTGAGCATTGATGACCATGGCGGGGTGCAGGCCGAAGACTCGGGTAATGTAATAGTCACCGATCAACAGTGGCACCATTTTGCGATTGTGCGCAGTGGAAAGGCTCTGATCGCATACCTTGACGGTGAGCAACATATGGAGACCTCTTTGCAGGACGTCGTGGCTATGGACAATGTCTCAATCGGCGTGCGAGACAGAGACGGCACCCAGGATGACTATTTACCCGGCAAGGTGGATGAGTTCAGTATATATGCGGAAGCGCTGGATATTGATAAGATTCGTTTTCTGATGGAACACCTCGTTTTTCCTGTTGAGAACGCCTCCAATCCAGACCCCGCCGACCAGGCAACCGATGTGCCGCGAGACGTGGTCCTTAGCTGGACTCCGGGAAAATTTGCACCTCCAGTCAATGGACACACAGTTTACCTTAGCGAGAACTTTCAAGATGTAAACGATGGCATTGGCGGCATCGCCACGAGTACAAATAGCTATTCTCCTGCCAAACGACTTGATTTGGGCACGACTTACTACTGGCGCGTCGATGAGGTCAACGCGCCGCCCGACTCCACAATTTTTGAAGGCGATGTGTGGAGCTTTACGACCGAGCCCGTTGGCTATCCCATCGAGAATATAACCGCCACAGCTTCCAGCACGCAGAACGCAGATATGGGCCCTGAAAATACCATCAACGGCTCGGGACTGGATGCTAATGACCTTCACTCGATGGAACCAGCGGATATGTGGCTTAGCGGCAATGAACCGCTGGGGGCCTGGATCGAATTTCAGTTCGACAAGGTTTACAAACTGCACCAGATGTGGGTATGGAACTCGAATCAAACGATAGAGTCTCTTGTTGGTTTCGGGGTCAAAGATGTTACTATTGAGTATTCGACCAACGGCACCGACTATACGCCATTGGGTACTACTCACGAATTCGCCCAGGCGCCTGGTGTGTCCGACTATGCACACAATACCACCGTTGATTTCGGTGGTGTAGGAGCAAAGTACATCAGGCTTACGGCTAACAGCAACGGGGGAGGGATGCTGAACCAATCTGGTCTCAGTGAGGTTCGCTTCCTCTACATACCCGTCCATGCAAGAGAACCCAGCCCGGATTCCGGGGCGACAGATGTGGACGTGGATGTGACCCTTGGCTTCAGAGCGGGAAGAGAGGCAGCCAAGCACGATGTGTACTTTAGCACCGACCAGCAGGCTGTGATAGACGCTACCGCCCCTGTCGCTACCGTGGCCGAGACCAGCTATGGTCCCTTGTCCC